>DATNEN010000201.1:0-40292 GCA_035552975.1 Steroidobacteraceae bacterium | reverse complement strand
CGGGGGCAGGATTTGAACCTGCGACCTTCGGGTTATGAGCCCGACGAGCTGCCAGACTGCTCCACCCCGCACCAGGAGGGCGCGCATCATACAAGCGACCCGCGGGTCCAGCAACCGAATCATCAACCGCCATCAATAAGCGCCGCCCTAGCCATCCCCTCCCTAAGGCGCTGCCCGCGGTGGACGCCACCGCCGCCGCCGGCAATGGCTCGCAAGGGCCGGACCCCGAAAAGCGGCTGCGTAGCCTCAGCCCGCCACCACCAGCTCCCCGAATGCCTTGAGCACCCCGTTCCACCCTTCCTCGGAGTCGAAAGCCTCGCGCAGCCGGGGGGCGTTGTCGCCGAGACGCTCGAGATAGCGGTGCTCGATGTCCACGCGCGTCTCGCCCGCGGCGAGGGCGGTGAAGGTGATCTCGACTTCCGTCACCAGCGCGGGGTTGAACTTCCAATCGGCGCCGATTTGCCAGGCGAGCACGAGCCTTCCGGGCGGCTCCCATTGAAGAACTTTTCCCCACTGGCATTCGGACCCGTCGCTGCCGCGTTCGTACCAGCGTCCGCCGACGCCGGGCTCGAGGACCACGTCGGCCTGCGGTGCGGAGCCGATCGACTTCGACCGTGGCCACCAGCGACCGATGCGGGAGGTGAAGGTGGTGAATGACTTCTCCGTGCTCGCCTTGACAACGATGCTTTTGCGAACGGGGGCAGGGCGGATGACTGTCATGGGCTTTTGGGCGCTCCGGTGTCGGAGGTCTCGTTGTCTGCGTCGGACTCGACGTCCGCGGCAAAGGCGCGTAGAGCGCCGTCCCACATGTCGTCGATCCAGGCGCGAATCTCACCGAGGCCTTTCGGATCGATCTCGTATACGCGGCGTGTTCCGCGGGCCTTGTCACGGACTAGTCCTGCAGCCTTGAGTACGGCGAGATGCTGCGAGACGGCAGGGCGGGAAACAGGCGTAGTGCGAGCGAGCTCGCCGACAGCGCGAGGGCCCGCCCTGAGGTGCTCGAATAGCTGCCGCCGTGTTGGATCGGCCAGCGCCTGCAGGGCCGCTGCCGCCGCCGAAGTCTTTTTCATACGCTCAATGCCGCCGGCGCGGCGCCGGCGCTGCTGCTTACGCCGCCTGCATCAGTCTCTCGCGCTCGGTGGCCTGCAGGCTCGGTCGAGTGGCCATCCGCTCCATCCATGCATCGAGAGGGGTGCCTTGGAGAAGGCTCTGTCCCTCTGCCGTCATGCGGAACATCGCGATGTGCGGCACCAGCATCAGATCGGCGATCGACAGGGAATCGCCGGCCACGAAGGGTGCGCTGCCCATCAGGCGCTGCAGCTCCTGGACACAGACGCGCGCGGCGGGGACGGCCTTGGCGACGCCTTCCTCATCGGGGCCGCGCCCCCAGAACATCTGTGACATGAGCCGCTCGGCGGTGATCTTCACTGTGATCTGCGGGAACACGTACCAGTCCACGATGCCCGCGATCTGATTCATGCGCGCCGCAGCCTTCGCATTCTGCGGCTGCAGCGGGTTGTGCGTGGACAGGGAGTCGACGTACCTCAGGATCGCCTGGGTTTCGTACAGACTGAAATCGCCATGTTCCATCGACGGGATGCGGCCGAAGGGTTGCCGCTTCAGGTACTCAGGCGTGCGGGCTGCTCCCATCGGCATGATCGCCAGGCGATAGGGGACCCGTTTCTCCTCGAACCCGAGAAGCGCGCTACGCACATACGGACTGCCAGGTATGCCGTGGACGACGATGCCGCTCATGGTGATCTCTCCCTCGCGCGGAACACCGGGGTGGTGTCGCCTGTGGGAGTGTATGGTAAGTATGAACTTACCGAGTGTCAAGTCACCGCAGCAGCGATTCGCGCCGCCAGTTGTTTGCCTTCCTCAGGTGCAAGGGATCCCGCTGGCCACCCCACCCCCAGCCCCTGCGTCCGATTGGGTTTCGGGATGATGTGGAAGTGCACGTGTGGGATCGCCTGGTGCGCACCGGTGCCGTTGTTCTCCAGCACGTTGTACTCGCTGACTCCGGTGACGGCCACGACGGCGCGGCACAAACGCGGCAGGACTCGACCGAGCGCGGCAGCGGAGTCATCCGAGAGTTGATCCATTGTCTGCGCCGGCTCCTTGGGGATCACGAGCGTGTGGCCGGCGCTCAACGGATTGATGTCGAGGAAGGCCAGCACCTTCTCGTCTTCATAGACTTTGTGACAGGGAATGTGACCGCTCAGGATTTTTCCGAAAATCGTGTCCGCCATACTGTCCTCGTTTGCGGCTGCGCTTGCACGTTGAATCCTCGGGCGCAGGCCGCACCATTGTCACTCATCCGCGATGGAAGTTCGCGCGTGCTCCGGCTCGGAACATGTTCGATGCCCGACCGTCTACTTCTCATACCGGGGTGTGCCAGGCGGGTGCGCCGCAACGGTGCAGGCGCGAGCGGCGCTCGAACCAATGCGAGGGTGCGAAGTGATTCAGGAGCTGTCTAAATTCTTCTCGCCATTCCATCAGATGAAAGATGTGAGCCGCGGCTCCTTCGAGGAGCGGGCGGCCGCCTACCGCCACAACCGAAGCCTGCGGGGGGAGATCTCCGCCTGCATGACGCGATGGCTGCTGTGCTGTGCGGTGGCGTCGGGACTGACCTCGCTGTTCGACACCCTGTCCGGAAACAGCACAACGGGCATCGATGTGTTCGTCGTGTTGGCCGCGGCCTGCGCGACGTTCATCGCCTGCGGGGTGTGCGTGCTGTTCGTTTCGGCGTACGTCTACGTCTACCTGGCCCATGAGCGCTGGTAGGAGCGTCCGGGTGGCGGTCGATGCCGCCCTTCTGCCAGGACTTTGCTACTGCCGGCGGGCCGACTGCCTGGCCGGAAAGGCCACGCCGAGGCGGCGCATCTTGCGGTAGAGCGTGTTACGGCCGATGCCCAGCTTCTGGGCGACCCGGCTGATGTTGCCGTGCTGCAGGTCGATCTCGCGCAGCAGGGCGGAGCGCTCGGCCTTCTCCAGCGGGTTGAGCGATTGGGCCTCTGGCGGGGACTCCCGGGGCTCGGCGCCGGCCACGGGCAGCCCGATTCCATAATCCGAAGGCAGATTCGTCACGTCGAGCCTGTCGCTGGCACGCATGGCGATCATGCCGCGGAGGACATTGCGCAGCTGCCGGATATTCCCCGGCCAGGAGTACGCACAAAGTGCCTCGACGAGCTCCTCGCCGAGCGACACCGACGGCGTTGCCGCAGCCTCCTGCGCGAAAATATGTCGAATCAGAGCACCCTTGTCCCGCCGCTCGCGCAGCGGCGGCAGCGCGAGAACCAGGCTTTGCAGGCGATAAAACAGGTCCTCGCGAAACTCCCCGCGCCGCACCTTCTCCTGCAGTCCGCCGCGTGCGGCGGTGATGAGCCGAACGTCGAGCTTGATCGGTGTCTCGGCGCCTGAGGGGGTGACCTCGCGCTCCTCGATCACGTGCAGCAGCTGCGCCTGCAACTCCAGGGGCAGATCGCCGATGTCATCCAGGAAGAGCGTGCCGCCGTTGGCCTGCACGATCCGGCCCCGCTCGGCCTCGGGAACCGGGGTGCCGGCGGCGGCGGGACGGCCGAACAGCTCGCACTGCATCGGCATTTCCGGGAGCGAGCTGCAATTGACCGCGATGAAAGGCTTGTCGGCGCGCTCACCGGAGGAGTGCAACGCCCGTGCAAAGTATTCCTTGCCGGTCCCGGACTCGCCGCTCATCAGAATCGGGATGTCGCGCGATTCGAGCCGCTTGGCCGCCTGGATGTTGCGACCCATGGCCGGATCGCCGAGGTCCAGCTCATCGAGCACGCTGCGACCGAGCCCAGTCACCGGCCGCTCCTCCGCGACCGGCGTACGCATCCGGCCAGCCTGCTGATTGCGCTTGGACTGGGGCGCCTGGGCGATGGCGAAGAAGCGTCCGCCGTGGCGCGTCTCGTAGATCGGCAGCGCGTGGAAGGATTTCTTCTGGCTGCGCCCGACGAGGGCGGACAGGGAGATATTGAACACCCGCTCGAGCGGTGCGCCGATCAACTCGGCGGCGCTCTTGAAGCCGAGCTGGAAGAGGGCGTTGCGATCCAGCGCGGCAATGGTCCCTTCCGTATCCAGTGCCAGGATCCCCTCGCCCCAGGTGGCCACCAGCTCCGGCCGGCTGTGGAAGCGCACCACGAAAGTGTCTTTGAAGCGGTTCAGGAACAGCCGGTTCTCGATCATCTGGGCGGACATGTTGACCAGCACCAGCGTGTGCTGCTGCGCGCGGTCGGACTCGCCGGAGGCGTCCAGGACAGCCACCAGCTCGCCCCGGTAGTCGAAAATCGGTGCGGCACAGCAGGTCAGCCCGATATTGCGGGAGAAAAAGTGCTGGTCGCGATGGATGATGAGCGGGGCACGCTCGATCAGGCACGTGCCCATGCCGTTGGTGCCGCCGTACTCCTCGCTCCACACGGCACCCAGGACCAGGCCGGTGCGAAAGGCGGCGTTACGGAAGCTCAGATCCCCGTAGTAATCCAGCAGCACCCCGTCCCGGTCGGTGAGGATGATCGAGTAACCGGAGCCGGCAAGCTGGTGGTACAGGTGCGCCATCTCGGCGTCGGCGAAGGAGACCAGCTCGAGGTTCTGCTCCTTGCGGGCCAGCCGCTCCTCCCGCGGCAACACGTAAGGCTCCCGCTGGGACTGGGGATCCAGCTTGTATTGAGTGAGGCACCGCAGCCAGGAGCGCTTGACGTAGTCCGGCGTGCTGGCGCTGTTTTCCTGCGAGGTTCCTCGCAGCACCGACTGGATGTAACGGGCGTGACTGCCGATCGGCTGGAGCATGGCCTCCCCCCTCAGTACCTGGCGGAGCTCTCCGTGACGGCGGCTAGCTATCACGTGCGGGCGGCATTATGCCATGTGAGCCCAACTAGACACGGTCAAGACCATATTCGATACAGCGCACACTCGCGCTGCTCTCTTTTGGAACAGTGCCAGCCAGAGCTCAACCGGCCCGCGGCAGGGGCCACGGCCGGGCCTGTAAAATCCACTTCGCAGGCGCGTAGACTCTCGCGCACACTTGAATGCAGATCGGTACTCGAGCGGGGATATATGAAGACGAAAGCAGCGATCGCCTACGCCGCCGGCAAGCCATTGGAGGTCGTCACTCTCGACCTGGCGGGCCCCAAGGCCGGCGAAGTCATGATCGAGATCAAGGCGAGCGGCGTATGTCATACCGATGAGTTCACGCGTTCGGGCGCGGATCCGGAAGGGTTGTTCCCGGTGGTTTTCGGGCATGAGGGTGCCGGCATCGTGGTGGAGGTCGGCCCCGGGGTCACCTCGCTGAAGAAAGGGGATCACGTCATCCCGCTCTATACCCCCGAGTGCCGGCAGTGCAAGTCCTGCACCTCGCACAAGACCAACCTGTGTACGTCCATCCGGGCGACCCAGGGCAAGGGCGTCATGCCCGACGGCACCAGCCGCTTCTCGCTCGATGGCAAGATGGTGCATCACTACATGGGGTGCTCGACGTTCTCCAACTTCACGGTGCTCCCCGAGATCGCGGTCGCCAAGATCCGCGAGGACGCCCCGTTCGAGAAGGTGTGTTACATCGGCTGCGGCGTCACGACCGGAATCGGGGCCGTCACCCACACCGCCAAAGTGGAGTCCGGCGCGAACGTCGTGGTGTTCGGACTGGGCGGCATCGGACTGAACGTCATCCAGGGTGCGCGCCTGGTGGGCGCCAACAAGATCATCGGCGTGGACGTCAATCCGCGCCGCAAGCCGCTCGCCGAGAAGTTCGGCATGACCCATTTCGTGAACCCGAAGGAGGTCGGCGGGGACCTGGTGCAACACCTGGTCGCGCTCACCGACGGCGGCGCGGACTACAGCTTCGAGTGCGTCGGCAACGTCGACCTGATGCGCCAGGCGCTCGAGTGTTGCCACCGCGGCTGGGGCGTCTCGGTCATCATCGGCGTGGCCGGCTCGGGCCAGGAGATCAAGACGCGTCCGTTCCAGCTCGTCACCGGGCGGGTGTGGAAAGGAACGGCGTTCGGCGGCGTGCGCGGTCGCACCGAGCTGCCCTCGATCGTCGACTGGTACATGGACAAGAAGATCAACATCGATGACCTGATTACACACGTGATGCCCGTGGAGAAGATCAACGACGCCTTCGACCTGATGCACAAGGGCGAATCGATCCGCTCGGTCGTCACGTTCTGATTCGGTACGGCAAGCGCGGGGGCGGCCTGCGACTTCGCGCTACTCATATAAACTCGAGAAAGGACCAACGTCATGGCAATCTCAATCCATCCGGCCGTCGACGGCGGCGTCAAGAAGGGAGCGCCCAACTTCGCCGGCGGCACGCTCACTTGCAAGTGTGCGACGTCGCCTGTGACGGTGAGCCTCAAGGGCAACACTGCCTACAACCACGTCTGTGGGTGCACCAAGTGCTGGAAGCCCAGCGGCGCGGTGTTCTCGCAGGTCGCGGTCATCGGCCGCGATAACCTGTCGGTCACGGCCAACGCGCAGAAGCTCAAGATCGTCGACCCGAGCGCCGCGATTCAGCGCTATGCGTGCACGGGGTGCGGCGTACACATGTACGGGCGCATCGAGAACAAGAGCCATCCGTTCTACGGCTTCGACTTCGTGCACACCGAGCTGTCGAAGGACAGCGGCTGGTCGGCCCCGGAATTCGCGGCATTCGTCTCCTCCATCATCGAGGCGGGCTTCCCGCCGGCGCAGATGGGAGCGGTGCGCTCCCGGCTGAAGGAGTTGGCCCTGGAGCCGTATGACTGCCTGAATCCGCCCCTCATGGATGCCATCGCCACCCACACGGCGAAACAGAAGGGCACGCTGGCCGCCTGAAGTCCCTGGCTTGCTTGCGGAGGGGTCGGCTGTTTGCCGGCTCCTCCGCAGCAGCGCGCGATTGACTGCCAGGTATGGCGGTTGCTAAAACCTGGGCATGGAACGCAGGCCGCAGGTACACCACAGCCCCGATGGCGTCGTGCTCACGGACGAGGACATCCGCACGGAAGTGGCCGAACGCTTGCGGCAGATGACAGACATCGACGCAGGCCAGGTGGCCGTCGATGTTCAGGGTTGCATGGTGACCCTTACCGGATCGGTGTGCGACGCTCGTACAAGACGCCTCGTCGGGGAGCTGGTAGAGGCATGCCCGGGCGTCCAGGACGTCGAGAACCGTATTCGCGTGCGGGGCTCCTGAACGGCCACGGCCGGCGCGCCTGGCTCCTCGCCTGCCTGATTCTCATCACCGCCTCGCCTCCGCTCGGCGCCGCCGTGTACCCTTCACCGGTGGCGGTGAACTTTGCCGACGATCTGATCAACCCGCCCGAGCTCGGCATCCTCGAGCAGGGCATCAAGCGGGTGGCGCGTGGCCGGGCGGTGGTCATCCCGTTCAGGGAGCACACACGCGGCCACGGCTCACACACAATCACGGTGTTGTGGAAGCAATAGCTGCAGGAGCTGCTGCAGGAATCGGAGTGATCGATGGCGAGCGCCGACCGTATCAACGAGCTGCGCAGACGGCTGTCCCAGCTGGATGAGAGCTCTCTGGATCTCATCTTCAGGGTGGCACAGTCGCACAACGGCTGGCTCGACAAACCCGTCAGCGACGTTACGCTGCAGGCTCTCTACGACCTTGCGAGACTCGGCCCCACCAGCCTCAATACTTGTCCCGCACGCTTTGTGTTCGTGCGTTCACCTGCGGCGAAGGAGCGGCTGCGTCCCGCGCTCTCGCCCGGTAATGTGGATAAGACGCTTGCCGCCCCCGTCACCGCCATCATCGGGTACGACGAGCAGTTCTACGAGCACATGGGCTTCCTGTTTCCGGGGCGGGAAGGGGTGCGGGAGCGGTTTGCGGCCAATCTGGCCAAGGCGCATGAGACGGCGTTTCGTAACGGCACTCTGCAGGGCGCCTACCTGATCATCGCGGCGCGCGCGCTCGGATTGGATGCTGGACCGATGTCCGGCTTCGACAATGCCCACGTGGACGCCGAGTTTTTTGCCGGCACACACTACCGGTCGAATTTTCTGTGCAACCTCGGTTACGGCGATCCCGCGAAAGTACGCGAGCGCCTGCCGCGCTTCGCGTTCGAGACCGTCTGTCAAATCCTCTGAAGCGTCAGCTCTTTCTCAGCAGGTGCGGGCCCAGCTCGGAGATCGATCGGACGCCCAGCTGCCCCAACACCCGGTCGAGCTCGGCCAGCAGGATGTCGAGCGCCAGACGCACCCCCCGCTCTCCGCCGGCCGCCAGGCCGTAGAGGGTCGCGCGGGCGATCATTACGGTGTGGGCCCCCAACGCCAGGGCCTTGACGATGTCCGTGCCTCTGCGGAAGCCGCTGTCCACGATGATGGTCATGCGATTGCCAACGGCATCGACGATCTCCGGCAGCACCTGGATGGGGGCAACGCAGCTATCCAGCTGCCGCCCGCCGTGATTCGTGAGCACGATACCGTCGCATCCCAGATTCGCGGCGCGCTGAGCGTCGGCAACGCTGAGCACGCCCTTGATGATGAGCTTGCGCTGCCAGTGACGGCGGATCCACGCGATGTCATCCCAGGTGATCGAGGGCGCAAACATCTTCGGGATGATGGTGCTGCCGCCGACGGCCGTGGCGCCTCCAGGAGGCAGGAAGGATTCGAAGTTGCGGAATCGGGGCATGCCCTCGCGGATGAGGACGTCCCACATCCATCGGGGGTGCCGCAGGGTGTCCAGCATGGCGCGCAAGGTCGGTTTGCCGGGAGCCCGGTAGCTGCGCCGATCCCATTCACGGCTGCCGAACACGTTCGCATCCGTCGTGAACACGAGGGCCTCGAAGCCCGCGGCGTCGGCGCGCCGCATGATGTCCTCGGCGACGGCCCGATCGCGCATGACGTAGAGCTGCATCCACAGCCGCCCGCCAGCACTCGCCGCTACGTCCTCCAGGCGTGTCGTGGAGACGGTGCTCAGGCAAAAAGGAATGCCGACGCTGGCCGCTGCACGCGCCAGGGCGATGTCCGCTTGCGGATAAATCATCCCGCTCATGCCGGTGGGGGCGACGACCAGCGGCGCGGCCGAGGGGCGCCCGAAGAGCTCGATCTTGTGGTTGCGCGCCGTCGTGTCGACCAGCGTCTGAGGGATGAAGCTGAGATCCTCGAACGCGCGGCGATTGCAGCGCAGCGTGTTCTCATCCTCAGCGCCGCCTTCGACGTATTCGAATACGAAGTGCGGTATGCGGCGCCGCGCGACCTCCCGCAGATCCGCAATGTTGAGTGCGCGCGTCAGATCGCGGCCGCTGAACTGGCGACGTTGCCACGGCATGATGCTTGCCCGAGTGCCTCAGAGCTCTGCGAGATCGACCTGTTTGGCGATGAACGTGTTGGTGCCCGGATCATAATGCCCTACGGCGACCAGCTTGCGCATCGGGCGGGAGGCGGAGAGCTCGGTGCCGATCTGAGTGACCAGGCCGGCGAACGTCAGGAAAGTATTCATGACGGCTTGAGTGCCGGCGCCTACCGAGAAGTTCGTGCCGTTGGGATCGGGAACGATCATCGGGCTCGCGCTCAGCGTGCTCACGGGCACGCTGAACGGCCCCATGTCGATGGTGGCGGATGTCATTGCCGAATTGGTCAGGTCGACGACCAGGCCCGTGCTGTTGGAGCTGCTGAAGGGCGCCAGCGTGCCGGCAGGCCACTCGATCTGCAGCAGCGAGTCCACGGCCGGGGAGCTCGCCACGGCGCTGGCGTTGAAGTCCGGAGGCGCCGAGCCGTAGGGCGAGACGAAGCCGTCCATCCGCAATGGGGTACTCGTCGGCGTGGCGCTCTCATCGAGCGTGCCGGTGTTGACCATGTAGGTCGCGGGGTTGGTGTCGGAAGCGGATGACACTCCGGTCCCTGCGAAATTGTAGGCCGAGACTTCCGACGGTCCGATCGCGGCGAGATTGGCCTGGAGGGTGCCTGCGGTGGCAGAGGTGAGCGTGCCCCACACTCGTGTCGGTTGCACCCGCACTTCGCCCTGAGTCACGTCCATGGTGAGTGCGCCGGAGGTCTGGTCGTTGCTCGCCTGGCCTATCGCCTCGATCTGCTGGCCCACCGAGATGGCACTGGCGCTGGTGGCGGCACCGCTGCCATCGGTCGTCATGATCGTCGTGGATCCCAGGACGACGGTCGCATCGTTGTAGAAATAGAGCAGGGGCAGGCCGTATGACTGGAAAGCGCTGGCGCGCAGCACCTCGAATGCGTTGTGCAGCGTGATCGTGTTTCCCGAACGCGCGCTGACCGTGCCGGTGACATGGTCGACCAGCGGACCCTCCTGGCTGTTGCCGGCGAGCACCTGCGTGGCGTGCAGTACGGGCGTCACACCCGAGATGTCGGTGATGTTGCCGCGCACTGCGACCACGGAATTCAGTGCCAGGCCGTTCATCGCGTTCAGCCCGGCGCTGCCGGTGTAGACCACGCCGTTGAGGTCATAGGCGGTGTTGGAGTCGACGACGACGTTGACGGCGCCGAAGGTCGCCCCGTAAAGATTGTAGTCGTAGGCCGGCAAGGAGTTCAGGATGAACGTGTTGCTTCCGGGCTGCGTGATGAGGAACAGTCCGCGGACGGCCACCGGGTTGTTGTTCGCCAGCTGTGTGCTGACGACCACCATCGGAGTGAAGGTCATGGTGCCGGCGGCGGCATTCACGATCGTCGAGGCGGCCAGATCGAACTCGAGCCCGAGGTTCACCCCCTGCTGATAGTTGATGACCAGCGGGTGGTTCGGGTCGAAGTTGAAGGTGAGGGTTACCGAGGTCAGCGCGGCCCCGGCGTTGTCCGTCGCGGTCAGCCCGACCGACTGTCCATTGGAGTCATAGGTGATGATCGGCGCACTGAAGTCCAGGGTGATCGTGCCCTGCTTGTAGTTTCCGGTCGGAATCGCCGGCGCCTCCAGCAGCTGGCTCAGGTCGACGACCCTGGACAGGTCGACCTGCTCGGCGAGCGACAGGCCGTTGAAGACGTTGCCGTCGTCGCGCGTCAGTGTGATCGAGTCGATCGACACGATGAAGCTCGTGAAGTGGCTGTTCGTCCCGGTCATCACCACGACCGGAGTTCCGTTGTAGAAAGTGGTGTTGCCGCAGGAGCCCACCAGGAACAGGAATGAGGCAGTCACAAGGGCGCGCAGAATGGAACCTGCGCCAACTCGCGGCCGAGGGCAGACAACTGGCATGCAATAAAACCTTTCGCTGGAAATGGCGCACCCCGCCGCAGTCATCCGTCTCGCAGACGGTGGCAGCTTAGAGGGGTCGCTCGCGCTTACGTTCGCGCAGTTACAGTCGGTTACATTTTTAAGGCTTCGCCGCCCCGTCAGTCAACGTTCACGGTCGGTCCCGTGGCGCTGCCGCTGCTCAGGTCGATCGGAGTCGTGAACGACTGGCGCTGCAGCGTGCCGGCCGGGTTGCTCGAATTCCAGGCCCGGGTCGACACGTAATAGACGGCATTGTCGAAGGAGCTTGCCGAGCCGCCGGCCGGTATCCCCTGGACGGTCAGCGTCGCCCCGCCATTTTGCGTGAGAGCGGTGTCGATTGCCACGGTTTGGACGATCGCGCCATCGTGGGAGACGATCAATTCTCCCCGGTCGTACTTGCCGGCTGTGACCGGGGCGACCGTTACGGACACCGAACCGCTTCCGGCCGTGGGTGTGAGCGTGGGCATGACGACCGGGACGGGCCCGGTCCCATTGGCGGGCGGGGAGAGCGTGGCGACGAGCTGTCCCTGGTCGGAAAACAGAGGGGCCTGCGCCGATATGAAGTACACGGATGACCCTTGCGTGGGCGTCACGGTCGTCAAAGCTACGTTGGCTCCGCTGACGTAGGTACCCCAGTCGAGCGTCCCCGTGGGCACCGACTCGTTATAGAGCAAGGTCCGCGAGAATGGGTCTATGGCCACCTGATCGACGACGTACGGGACCTCGCCGCTTGCAGGGATCGTCTGATAGAGGTCCACCAGCGCCCCGGCAGGCAGGGCCACCGTGCCTGCGGCCATATTGAAGGTGTAGGGCGTCGCCGCCCGTGGCGTGACGGTCCCTACGGACGCCGCGGCGGTGGTCGAGGGATCCCCCGCCGCGACGGGGATCGATTTGATGATCACCGTGGCGATCTGGGGCCCATGGATCACCAGATCGTAGGGAGTGGTAGAGCGGGAGGTCGTCGCGAGACCCGTGGAAGTCGTCGAGGGAGTCGCCGCGGGCAGGGGGTACAGGACGAACTTTCCGTCCGAGCCCACCTGTACGGTCTGGACTGCGACATGGCGTGTTCCGTCGGTGCTGAGAGTTTCGGCGGTCGCCTGCACATCGAAGTGGCCGCTGGAGTCGGCAGTGACGTTCGTCAGATCGACGGTGCCCTGGATGGTGCCGGTGCTGGTGACATCGTATCCGGAGGAATGCGGATTCAGCAGCACCCCGATCTGCGGGTCGTTCGCGTTCCCATAGGCGAACTGCACCAGGTCGTGTATGCCGTCTACGGTGACCGCGACGGACATCGTCGCGGCCGAGGAAGAGGCAGGTGCAGCGGTCGCGACAGCCGTAGTCGTACAGTCCGTCTCGCCGTTCACGCAGGCGGTACCCGACGGACTCATACAATCCGTCGTGCCAGCGGAGCAGCTCGTGCCGCCACTGGTGCTCCCGGATGTGCAGCCGATCGCGCCAGGCAAGCAGGAGGTCGTGCTCGTGGTCGCGGTCGTGAGCGACCCGAGCTGCGCCAGGCTCGCCTTGACCGTGAGCGTCGTGGAGACCCCAATGCCCTTGTCAGGGTTCAGAAGCTCCAGCGGAGCCTGCTGGGCATTGCCGGAGGGGTCGGTGTAATCGGCCTCGGCATTGTATTTCGCGCCCGCCGCCGAGGCGGACGCGGCCAGCGCCGCGGAGGAGTCTACGGGAATCAGCCGCAGCTGCGAGTAGGTTCCGGCAGGGACCTTCACACCGGTGGCGATCTGTTGCAGCGAGCCGCTGGTGAGGGTCGCGAGATCGAGGGTGATGGGTGCGCTGAGGGTGAACCGTTTCCAGCTGGAGTCCTCTGGAGAAGCGGTCGCGCTGGTGTTGAACCAGACCTCCTGGAACGTGAGCCATACGTGCGAGTACTTCGACTGCACGCTGGTTCCCATGGAAACGTTCGTCTGCGTCGAGCAGCCGGCGAGCGCCGCAAATGCTGCCATCAGTCCTGCCGCCCACTTGATGCGCATGGTCGATCCGCCCGTGCGATGAGACCTGTTCCTGATCATGGCCGTAGCAAAACACGAATCCCGCCCGCCTGCGGTAAACAATTCTGTCAGCGGCGTGCGCTCTTCAGGTGAAGCCGCTTGCGAGCTGCTCCAGCGTTTCCCAGCGGGAAAACTTTACACTCAGCAGCGACTCCAGCTCTTGCAGCCGGCTGCGGTCCTCGCGCAGGCGCTGGGGGTCCAGGCGATGATAGTCCGTGCTCCCCATGCGTGTCGTGAGCTCCGTCTGTTCCTGCTCCAGGGCCTCGATTTCCGCCGGCAGCGCGGCCAGCTCGCGTTGCTCCTTGTAGCTGAGTTTGGTGCGCGGCCGCTCTGCCTTTGCTTTGGCCATCGCTTCCGCGGCGAGTTCCTTCTCTCGCCTGGATTCCGTGACTCGGGGCGCCGCCTTAGCTGCGGGAGGCCGCTTTTGCAGCCAGTCGCTGTAGCCGCCGACGTTCTCCCGCCACACGCCGTCGCCTTCTGCCGACAACGTCTGCGTCACCACGTTGTCCAGGAAGCGCCGGTCGTGACTGACCAGCAGCAGCGTGCCGGTGTATTCCTGCAGCTTCTGTTCCAGCAGCTCCAGGGACTCGATGTCCAGATCGTTCGTGGGCTCATCGAGCACCACCAGGTTCGCCGGGCGCGCAAACAGGCGGGCCAGCAGCAGGCGGTTGCGCTCTCCGCCGGAGAGCATTTTCACGGGCGATTGCGCGCGTTGCGCGGCAAACAGGAAATCCCCCAGATAGCTGGCGATATGCCGGCGCTCCGCACCGATCTCGACCCAGTCGGAGCCCGGGCTGATGGTCTCTGCAACGGTGGCCTCGATGTCCAGTTGCGCACGCAGCTGATCGAAGTAGGCGACCCGCAGCTGGGTGCCGAGGCGAACCGTGCCGCTGTCGGGCGGCAGCTCCCCGAGGATGATCCGGATGAGCGTCGATTTGCCTGCTCCGTTCGCGCCGATGAGTCCGATGCGATCGCCCCGCATGACCCGCAGGGACAGGGCATCGACCAGCGTGCGTTGTGCGAAGCGCTTTGTCACCTGGTCCAGCTCCGCGACGAGTTGGCCCGAGCGGTCGCCGGCATCGAGGCGCAGCCGCACATTGCCGATCCGTTCGCGGCGCTCGGCCCGCTCCTCGCGCAGATGCTCGAGCCTGCGCACCCGCCCTTCGTTGCGCGTGCGCCGTGCCTCGACGCCCTTACGGATCCAGACCTCCTCCTGCTGCCAGAACTTATCGAAGCGCCGCCGTGCGATCTCCTCGCCCGCCAGCTCCCGGTCCTTGCGCTCTTCGTAGGCTGCAAAGTTGCCCGGGTAGGAACGCAGCACGCCGCGGTCGAGCTCAACGATCCGCTGCGCGATTCTGTCGAGGAATGCGCGGTCGTGGGTGATCACGATGCTGGCGGGCACCTTGAGCAACAGCTCCTCCAGGAGCTCGATTCCATCGATGTCCAGGTGGTTGGTGGGCTCATCCAACAGCAGCAGGTCCGGCTGCAGCGCCAGCGCCAGGGCCAGCGCGGCCCGCTTGCGCTGCCCGCCGGAGCTGTTGGCGGGCGACTGATCGCCACGCAGCTCGAAGCGCTGCAGGAACTCGTTCAGGCGCGATTCCAGGCGCCAGGTCTCATCGTCGGCCGGTGACGCTCCTGCCGGGCGCCACGCCTCATCGTCGGCCGGTGGCGCTCCTGCCGGGCGCCACGCCTCAGCGTCGGCCGGTGACGTTCCCCCCGGCGCGATGGCGCTCGGGCGAGCGGCGCGCCGCAGTCGCTCCAGCAAGCTCTCCCGCAGGGTTGCTGCGGGCGGCAGCTCCGGCTCCTGCTCGACGAACGCGATGTGCAGCCCGTCACGCCGCTGCAGCTCGCCGTCATCGAGTTGAATCGAGCCTGCAATGACGCGCAGCAGCGTGGATTTGCCCGTGCCGTTGCGGCCGATCAGGCCGATGCGCTCCCCCGGCTGCACGCTCAGCTGGACCCCATCGAGCAGCGGGCGGTCGCCAAAGGCCAGGTGGGCGTCTAGAACTGTGATGAGCGCCATGAAGCGAGAAGGGCGGATTGGACGCGGGAGGTGAAAGTCTATACAGTCCGCTGCGCTGAACATATGGGCGCGCGGTCAGCGCCATCGTTTTGCTCGCAGTCCAGTCCTTTCGACTACTTCGAATTTTCCCCTAATTACCTCGCTACTGACCGCCGCAGCGCAAAGCTGACGCGCGAGCTCGACAGAGGTTTTTCTTTGATGTCATTTGCTGCTCTCGGGCTTGATCCCGAGCTTTCCCGCGCGGTCGCTGAAAACGGCTACGAGGCCCCCACACCCATCCAGGCTCAAGCCATCCCCGCCGTCCTCGACGGCCGTGATGTGCTCGCCGGTGCCCAGACGGGGACCGGCAAGACCGCCGCGTTCATACTTCCCATTCTGCAGAGGCTGGGCGCACCCGGCGCACGAACGAGCTCACCACCCCAAGCGTCAGGTTCAGCTCACCACCCGGGTGGGCACGCGCCCCGCGCACTGGTGCTGACTCCAACACGCGAGCTGGCGGCGCAGGTTGCCGAGAGCGCGCGTACCTACGGCAAGTACGTCCGGCTGCGCACCGAAGTGGTGTTCGGCGGCGTCAGTATCAATCCGCAGATCGACTCGCTCCGGCGTGGCTGCGATTTGCTGGTGGCAACACCCGGACGGCTGCTGGATCTTGCCGAGCAGGGCGTGCTCGATCTGCGCCAGGTCGGTTGCTTCGTGCTGGATGAAGCCGATCGCATGCTGGACATGGGCTTCATCCATGCCATCCGCCAGGTGATCAAACGCCTGCCCGCGCAGCGCCAGAACCTGATGTTCTCGGCGACGTATTCCGATGAGATCCGCGAGCTCGCAGCTCGTATTCTGCGGTCTCCCGCTGAAATCGAGGTGGCGCCCCGCAATGCCACCGCGGACCGCGTAGACCAACAGGTGTTTCGCGTTTCCAAGGAAGACAAGCGCCATCTGCTGGCGCACCTCATCCAGGAGGGAAACTGGCATCAAGTGCTGGTGTTCACGCGCACCAAGCACGGCGCCAACCGCTTGGCTCAGCAGCTCGAGTCGCGGGGCATCGCGACCGCCGCGATCCACGGCAACAAGAGTCAGGCGGCGCGCGTGCGCGCCCTGTCGGACTTCAAAGCGAACAAAGTGACTGCTCTCATCGCTACCGAGGTAGCTGCGCGGGGCCTGGATATCAAGGAGCTCCCGCACGTCGTCAACTACGAGCTGCCGAACGTCCCGCAGGACTACGTCCATCGCATCGGGCGCACGGCCCGCGCAGGCGGAGCCGGGTGTGCGGTGTCGCTCGTTTCAGGCGATGAGGCGCCGTTGCTGAAGGACATCGAGAGGCTGCTGGGCAAGGCATTGCCGGTCGCCTCGACTCCGGCGTTCACGATCCCTGCGGTGCAGAACGTGGCTCCACAGGGGCACGAGCAACGACAGGGGCAAGGGCAGGGGCATCGACAGGGGCAACGACAGGGGCAAGGGCGAGGGCCGCGGGGGCAAGAGCGCTCACCGTCGCATGGCTCCAGGCCGCGCCGCGGGGACTCACCGCCGCACGCGTCTGGGCAACATGGCGAGGGCTCGCAGTCCCGCACGTCCGGACAACAGCGCTCACCGGCGCAGGCGTCGGAGCAGCATCACGCGGGCTCTCAGCCACACTCGCACCGGCCGCATCGCCAGGGTTCGCACTCGCACCCATCGCACCAACGCCCGGGTCAACGTTCTGGCTCAAACCACGAGCAGCGCCGGGGGCAACAGCAGGGCAGCAACGGCGGCTTTTCGCGAATCGGTTGATCTCTCCCGCAGCCTCGTGATCGAGCGGCGTCCAGCAATGGATGCCGCTCCGCCGCCGGCTCCGGCTCGCCAGCACGGGCGTCGTCTCCTCGACTGCCTCAATGGCGCCCACTCGATCAGGCGTGTACTCTCATCAAGGTGATGCGCAGAGTGCTCATGGCCGTGGTCGTGATGTGCCAGCTCCTGGCCGGCGTGCCCGTATCCTTCGCCGCCGTGCACGATCCTGCCCAAGACCTCGGCATGGACATGACTCACTGTCCAGATCACGCTCCCCATCAGGATCAGTCGGGCAAGCATGGATGTTGCACCGATGCCGGCTGCCAGTGCGCCGGACCTGCGGCCATGCCCGCGGCATCGCCGCGTGTGATCTACCACGTGCTGGCGTCACGCCTGGCCCCTGAGTCCGATATCCGCGCGGCGACGCTCAGAATCGATCTGTTCCTCAGACCTCCCATCGCCTGATCCCGGGCTCTCTTCAACAGGCACACCTGCACTCGAGGCTCGACTGACTTCAGCCCGGGTCCGGGGGTGCGCTCCTTGTTCGGCTCGAGGAGGGTGCGATGAAGCACTCGATGGATCAATCACGAAGACGCTTCGTACGGGGCCTCGCAGGCTCGGCCGTCGCTGCGGGCGGCATCCTGCCGCTGCGCTTTCTGCCCAAGGCGTACGCCTTGTCGCAGGCGTCCGGTACTCCCGGCGCTACGGGCGCAGGCGCGACGGTGCTCGCGGGCTCCGAGTTTCATCTGGAAATCGATCAGCGCGAGATCAACATCACCGGCGCCGAGCGACGCGCGACGCTCGTCAACGGGCAGCTGCCGGGGCCGATCCTGCGTTGGCAGGAAGGCGATGAGGTGAGCATACACGTCACCAACCGCCTGTCCGTCCCGACGTCCATTCATTGGCACGGCATCCTCGTCCCCGCGGACATGGATGGTGTGCCGGGAATCAGCTTCAGGGGCATCGACCCGGGGACGACATTCACCTATCGCTTTCGCGTGAAGCAGTCGGGCACTTACTGGTATCACAGCCATTCGCGCTTTCAGGAGCAGATGGGGCTCTATGGCGCTCTCGTCATTGACCCGCGCAACGGCGGGCGCCGCCCCGCGAGCCGCGAGCACGTCCTGCTCCTGTCCGACTGGACCGACAGCGATCCCGAGCACCTGTACCGCACGCTGAAACTGCACAGCGACTATTTCAATTTCGGCAAGCGCACGGCCGGGGATTTTCTGGCGGATGTGCGTTCGCAGGGCTGGCGCGCGACGCTCGCCGACCGACACATGTGGGGGGAGATGCGGATGAGCCCCACCGATCTGTCGGATGTCTCCGGCTACGCCTACACCTATCTGGTCAACGGCCTGCCGCCGGCGGCCCGCTGGACCGGTTTGTTCGAGCCCGGTGAGACGGTGCGCCTGCGCTGCATCAACGGCGCCTCGATGACGTTTTTCGATGTGCGGATTCCCGGCCTGAAACTGACCGTGGTCGCCGCCGACGGGCAGGACGTGGAGCCGGTGCCGGTGGATGAGTTTCGTATCGGTCCGGCCGAAGTGTACGACGTGCTCGTCGAGCCGACGGACGCGCGCGCGTATGCGGTCTTTGCACAGGCGATCGATCGATCCGGTTACGCGCTCGCCACTCTGGCTCCGCGGCCAGGAATGCAGGCCGAAGTGCCTGCGATGGATCCGCGTGCCCTGCTGAGCATGATGGATATGGGACACGGCATGGGCGACATGGATATGGGGCATGAGATGGCGCCGGGTCAGGACATGCCTCCCGGGCACGACATGCCCCCCGGTCATGACATGCCCCCCGGTCATGACATGCCCCTCGGCCACGACATGGCCTCCATGGGCGCAATGAAGGGCTCCTCTGCCGATCGTCTCGACGATCCAGGCGTCGGCCTGCGCGACAACGGGCGACGTGTTCTGACATATGCGGATCTGCATACCCTGGGCGGGCCACTGGACACGCGTGAGCCCGGGCGCGAGATCGTCCTGCACCTGACGGGGAACATGACGCGCTTCATCTGGTCGTTCGACGACCTGAAGTTCTCCGAGAGCGAGCCGCTGCAGTTTCACTATGGCGAGCGCCTGACGCTCGTCCTGATCAACGACAGCATGATGCTGCATCCGATCCACCTGCACGGCATGTGGGGCGAGGTGTATTCGGCTGACGGCCGCTTTCAGATGCGCAAGCACACGATCACGGTGCAGCCCGGACAGCGTTTGACCTATCGCGTCACGGCGGACGCGCTGGGAAGGTGGGCGTACCACTGCCATATGCTCTATCACATGGAGGCGGGCATGTTCCGCGAGGTTGTCGTCGCCCGGGAGACCGAGTCGTGATGCGCCGCGCGCGCTGGCTCGTGCCGGCCATGCTCAGCGCCGCGGCGGGTGCACAAGCGCAATCGAGCACGCACACGCAACCGGACGCCATGGGCCCCATGTCCACCGAGGACATGCGTCGGCTCATGCAGATGGACGACTCCCGCCGCTTCGCCACGCTCATGGTCGACGAGCTCGAGTGGCGTGGGGCCAATGGACAGTCGGCGGGCGCTTGGGACGCACAAGGGTGGTACGGCGGAGACTCGGATAAAGCGTGGCTGAAGACTGAGGGCGTGCGTACCGACAGGTGGACAGCCGCGAGTGCAGAGCTCCTGTGGGATCGAGTCGTTTCTCCGTGGTGGAGTGCGCAGGTTGGCGTTCGCAACGATTTCGGTACGGGGCCCTCGCGTTCGTGGCTGGCTGTAGGGCTGGAGGGCGTTGCGCCGTATATGTTCGATACCGAGGCGACGTTGTACGTGGGGGAGAGCGGCAGGACGGCCGCACGTGTCAAAATGGAGTACGACCTGTATCTCACACAACGCCTCGTCCTGCAGCCAAAGGTCGAGGTCAACGCCTACGGGAAACCTGATTCGGCACGGGCGCTCGGCTCGGGAGTGTCCGATCTGGAGCTGGGAGCGCGCATGCGTTACGAGTTCCGCCGCGAGCTGGCGCCGTATATCGGCATCGATTGGTCGCGCACGTTCGGATCGACTGCAGACCTGGCACGTGCCGATGGGCGCGACGCACGCGATCTGCAGCTCACGGTGGGCGTGAAGTTCTGGTTTTGATACTTGTGGATCTATGAGGAGATGAGCACATGAGAGTTCTAGCGTGGTCAGCCCCGGTGATACTCGCAGTCACCTCCGTCGCGTGGGCGCATGCACATCTGAAGCAATCGACCCCGGCGGAGGGCGCTGTGGTCAGCACAGCGCCCGCGCAGATCGTATTGACGTTCAGCGAGCCCGCACTGGTGACGTCACTGTCGATTCAGCACGATGCCAACCAACCGGAGAAGCTCGGCCCCGTGCCGAAGGAGGCCGAGGTGACGGTTACTGTGCCCACGCCCGGATTGAAGCCGGGTAAGTACATCGTTACCTGGCGAGCCGTGAGCGACGACAAGCACATCACCTCCGGCCAGGTGCGCTTTACCATCTCGTGATAGCCCAGGGCGTGGCGGGGAACGTTTGATCTCGGCCCCGGACATCGTTTCGGTCGTTCTGCGAGCGATCGCGTTTGTCCTGCTCTTCCAGGCAGCCGGCGCAGCGCTGTTCGTCGCGCTGTTCGTTCCTCGCCTGCACGATTGCACTGCGCGCATCAGGCGCATCGGAACCCTCGCTGCCGTCGCAGCGATAATCGCTCTGTGCGGGCACTACTCCCTCGAGGCTGCACGGATGTCAGGAGACTTTGGCGGCGTGCTGGATGCATCGCTGCAAAGTCTCGTGCTGCGATCTTCGACCAGCGAGGCGTTGGCGCTCCGGTTGGCCGGCATGGGCCTGGTTGTGCTGTCGTTGCGTATGCCGGCCGCCCGCGGTCGAGCCATCGGCGCGATCGGCGCACTGCTGGCGGCGATTGCCTTCACGCTTACGGGACATACCTCGGTGAGCGCGGAGCGGGCAATACTCGCACCGGCGCTTCTGGCCCACATCCTGATCGGCATGTTCTGGTTCGGCTCGCTGGTGCCGCTGTGGCTGGTGAGCGCGCGCGAGACCCAGGCCGCGGCAGCCAACGTCATCGAGGCCTTCTCGCGGAGCGCGGTTTGGCTCGTGCCTCTGGTGCTGGTCGCGGGACTGCTCATGACGGCGATGCTGGTGCCCGGCTGGTCCACCTTCGCGCAGCCGTATGGAGAATTGCTCATCGCCAAGTTGATCCTGTTCGCGGGCCTCATGGGGCTCGCAGCAGCGAACAAGCGCCGTTTCGGGCCAGGAATCGCGCGCGGTGTGCCCTCGGCCGCGCCGCGATTTCGCGCCACGGTCGCCGCTGAGGCCGTCTTGATCTGTGTCGTGCTGGCGGTGACCGCCTGCCTGACCGCGTTTTTCTCGCCGGAGTAAGGTCAGCGTGCGGCGGCGGGGCGGCGCGTGATCGCCTTGCGCACATCCGATAGAGGGGCGTCGTCGCGCAAGCGGATGGACTGTCCGTCAGGCTCGACGCCCAACTGCCGCCACAGAGCGGCAACGTCGGGCGACTGTGGAGCATCCTTCATCCGCGCATATAATTCTTCGAGTACCGGCACGCCGACGGCCTTGTCGCCCGTAGCGAATACGCGCTCTATCGGCCAGTCCGTTCCCAGGCCGCCACTCTCGCGATTGACGGCACGCAGCGCATCCTGCAGGCCGTAGCGATTGTGCGTGCGGCGATGGATCTCGACGTCTGCCTCCAGGCAGAACAGGGCACCACCCCAGTAGGTGCGGCCCCAGGTATGCGTGTTGTCCAGGCCGCGATCGCCGGCCTGAGGCAACCCCTTCGGCATCGAATGAAATTGCTCGGTCCAGACATCCTCGATGGTGCGATTGCCGGCCTGGGCGCGCGCGACTCCTTCCGCGTACACGGCGATCCCTTCCGATAGCCATGCGTGCTCCTCGCCAACATCGGGAAGGGCGAGATGGATCATTTCGTGAACGAGCACCCAGTCATCGATGAGCTGCGCGGCAGTGACCGCACGCCCGACACGGACTCGAATGAAGCCGCCGGGACGACCCTGTGCATGCCCGAACGTCGTGCCCCCTCGCACGCCTTCTCCGGAAACCGGCTGTATGCGGATGCGCAGCTCCCGGACGGGGAACCGCCCGTAGTAGTGCGCGACGATAGCGGCTGAGCGCCGAATCCATTCCAACAGAGGGCTCGCGCCCGCGCTGAAGTCGGAGTCAGAAACGAGGACCTGCACCGCCAGGTCGTCGACTTGCAGCGCGCGCGGGGGCGTGTCGTCGGCAGCACACGCACACGCGCACGTGAATACGGCCACGAGCAGCGAGCGGATGAGCAGCGATCTGCGCGTCCGTTGCGCTGACCAGCAGGAACAGGGCCTCGGCTTCATGGTCCCGATCTTACACGCGTCGGCCGAAGGGCAAGTCTGCCCCCACCGAGGCGTGGATGATTCCCGCGGCGCGCTCGAGCAGGAACTGACGAAACGCTCCGGCAATCGGCGAGAGACGCTTCTCCCTCAGGTGGATCACGTACCAGTCGCGCATGATCGGCAGGCCGGCGACATCCAGGATCGCTAGCTTCCCTGCGGCGAGCTCCAGTCCCACGGTGTGAGCGGACAGGAAGCTGATGCCCATGCCGGCCATCACGGCTTGCTTGATGGTCTCGTTGCTGCTCACTTCCATCGACACGCGGAACGGGATGCGACGCTCGCGAAACACGTGCTCCATCGAAGCGCGCGTGCCTGAGCCTTCCTCACGGATCAGGAACTGCTCGCCTGCCAGCTGCCGCAGGGGAATCTTCCGCTTGCCCGCGAGGGGGTGCGAGGGTGAGGCGATGATGACCAAAGGGTGCTTGGCAAACGCCTCGGCGTCCGTGTCCAGCTCGCGCGGCGGCCGTCCCATGATCGCCAGATCGATCTCGTTGCCGGCGAGATGTTTGATCACCTCTTCGCGGTTGCCGACGGCGAACTTGATGGTGACTTCCGGATAGGCCGGCGTGAACGCGGATAGCAGGGAGGGGGCGAAATACTTCGCTGTGCTGACCGCCCCGAGCTGCAGCACCCCGCGCTTGAGTCCGCGCATGGCGGCCAGCGACTCCGCGGCCTCGCGCAGCAACTCGATCGTCTGGTGCGCGTAGCGCAGCAGCTCAGTCCCGGCGGGAGCGAGCTGCACCTTGCGGCCGACCTGCTCGAACAGCGGCATGCCAACTTCGGCCTCGAGGAGCTTGATCTGCTGCGAGACCGCAGGTTGCGTCAGGTGCAGCTCGCGGGCCGCGCGCGTGAAGGACAGATGGCGCGCGACGGTCGTGAAAACTCGCATCTGCCGCAGGGTGACATTGCGCATAGCCGTTCCATGCTCCAGGTGAGGCATAAGCAAAAACTTATGCACCGGCCAACTATATCTAACTGGACCTAATGAGCGCCAGTTGCCACGATCAGCGCGCGGTCACTTCCATCCCCGGGGCGAGAACCATGAACGACACTGCAGTCCTGCGCACGAAATCCGGCGCCGCCCGCTACAAGCCGGGCGTTCTGAAGTACGCGCAGATGGGCTACTGGGAGCCCGAGTACACCCCGAGCGACACCGATGTGCTGGCGCTGTTCAGAATCACCCCGCAGGAGGGTGTGGACCCCGCCGAAGCCGCCGCCGCGGTGGCCGGAGAATCCTCCACGGCAACCTGGACAGTGGTGTGGACGGACCGGCTGACCGCCTGCGAGCGCTATCGCGCCAAGGCTTTCAAGGTCGAGCCGGTGCCGGGGTCTCCGGGCCAGTTCTTCGCTTACATTGCCTATGACCTGGCGCTGTTCGAGCCGGGCTCGATCGCCAACCTGAGCGCTTCGATCATCGGCAACGTGTTCGGCTTCAAGCCGCTGAAGGCATTGCGGCTGGAGGACATGCGCTTCCCGCCCGCGTACGTGAAGACCTACGCCGGACCTGCGACCGGCATCGTGGTCGAGCGCGAGCGGCTCGACAAATTCGGCCGGCCGCTCCTGGGCGCGACCGTGAAGCCCAAGTTGGGCCTCTCAGGCAAGAACTACGGCCGCGTCGTCTACGAGGCGCTGCGCGGCGGCCTCGACTTCACCAAGGACGATGAGAACATCAACTCGCAGCCCTTCATGCACTGGCGCGACCGGTTCCTCTACTGCATGGAGGCGATCAATCGCGCCCAGGCCGCCACCGGGGAGATCAAGGGTCACTACCTGAACGTGACTGCCGGCACGATGGAGGCGATGTACGAGCGCGCCGAGTTCGCCAAGGAGCTCGGCTCGGTCATCGTGATGATCGACCTGGTGATCGGCTACACGGCCATCCAGTCGATGGCCCACTGGGCGCGCCGCAACGACATGATTCTCCACCTGCATCGGGCGGGGCATTCCACCTATACGCGGCAGAAGACGCATGGCATCTCGTTCCGAGTCATTTCCAAGTGGATGCGCCTCGCGGGCGTCGATCACATTCACGCCGGAACGGTGGTCGGCAAGCTCGAGGGAGACCCGAACTCGGTGCAGGGTTTTTATAACGTGCTGCGCGAGGCGCACAACCCCGTCGACCTGCAGCGGGGCGTGTTCTTCGAGCAGGACTGGGCCGGCCTGCATGGGGTGATGCCCGTGGCTTCCGGCGGCATTCACGCCGGCCAGATGCACCAGCTCCTGCACTACCTCGGCGAGGACGTGGTGCTGCAGTTCGGCGGCGGCACCATCGGACATCCCATGGGCATCGCCGCGGGTGCCGAAGCCAACCGCGTGGCGCTCGAGGCGATGGTGCTGGCCCGCAACGAAGGCCGCGACATCTGGAACGAGGGACCGGCGATTCTCGCCAACGCCGCGCGCGCCTGCGCCCCGCTCAAGGCGGCACTCGATGTGTGGGGCGAGATCACCTTCAACTACGCGAGCACCGACACGCCGGACTTCGTGCCGACGCCGACCGCGGCCTGACGCCGACCGCAGCCCTGAAGCCCATCGCGGCCGGACTACTTCCAGGAGCACTCATGAGACTCACGCAAGGCACGTTCTCCTTCCTGCCGGATCTCACCGACGAGCAGATCAGCTCGCAGATCGAGTATTGCCTCGAGAAGGGGTGGGCGGTGTCGATCGAGTACACCGACGATCCTCATCCGCGCAACACCTACTGGGAAATGTTCGGTCTGCCGATGTTCGACATCAAGGATGCGGCGGCGATCCTCGGCGAGATCCGCTCGTGCCGCCGGACCTTCCCGCGTCACTACATCAAGGTCAACGCGCTCGACTCCAGCCTCGGCCGCGAGTCGCTGCGCCTCTCTTTCATCGTCAACCGGCCCGAGAACGAGCCTGGGTTCGGGTTGGTGCGACAGGAGGGACCCGGAAGAACGGTGCGCTACACGACGCGCGCGTACGCAGCCGATCGCCCCGAGAACCAGCGGTACTGACGCATGGATGCGGCGTTCACAGCGAAGCCTCGCCCGGGAGCGGCCGGACCCATCCCCCCTGGGCCGGCTGCCCCCGAGCGAGGCGCGGCGACTGGCACCGCCGCGCCCGGACCAGCCGCGAGTGCGCCGCCTGGCGCGGCTGCCCCCGAGCCCGCGGTTGTCACCGGCGAGCTGGATCTGCAAGCCGTCTTCCGCGACTCCCACATCGGCGACGTGCTCGATGAGCTGGACACCCAGCTGGTCGGCCTCGTGCCGGTGAAGAGCCGCATCCGCGACATCGCAGCCCTGCTGCTGGTGGAGAAGTTGCGTCGCAGCGTGGGACTGGAGACCGGTCCACCCTCGTTGCACATGTCCTTCACCGGCAATCCCGGCACGGGCAAGACGACAGTGGCGTTGCGGATGGCGGAGATCCTTCATCGGCTCGGTTATGTGCGCAAGGTTCATTTGACCGCCGTTACGCGTGACGATCTCGTCGGGCAATACATCGGGCACACCGCGCCCAAGACCCGGGAGGTGCTCAAGCGAGCCATGGGCGGTGTGTTGTTCATCGACGAGGCGTACTACCTGTATCGCCCGGAAAACGAGCGTGATTACGGACAGGAGGCGATCGAGATCCTGTTGCAGGTGATGGAGAACCAGCGTGAGGACCTGGTCGTGATTCTGGCCGGCTACAAAGACCGCATGGACACGTTCTTCCGCAGCAACCCCGGGATGTCCTCGCGCATCGCGCACCACATCGATTTCCCGGATTACACCCCCGCTGAGCTGCTTGCGATCGCGCGGCTGATGCTCGCGGGCATGCAGTACCGCTTCAGCGAGCACGCCGACGAGGTGTTCCAGGCGTACATCGAGAGGCGGCGCGAGCAACCGCATTTCGCCAACGCGCGCTCGGTGCGCAACGCGCTCGACCGAGCGCGACTGCGGCAGGCGAGCCGGCTGTTTGCCGCGCGCGGCGGCGGACTGGCACGCGAGGATCTGCTCACCATCGATGCGGCGGACATCCTGGCAAGCCGCGTATTCGGGGCCGGGGCACCGGAGAATCCTTCATGAGCCTTCCCACCTGCGGCACGACCACGCTGACGCGCTTTCTGATCGAGGAGCAACGGCGCAGCAACCCCGCAGGCGGCGGCGGCTTCACGGCCCTCGTGAACGATGTGCGGCTGGCCTGCAAGCGCATCTCGACGTTGATCGGCAAGGGCGCGCTCAACGATGCGCTGGGCGCCGCGGGCTCGCACAACGTCCAGGGCGAGGAGCAGCAGAAGCTGGACCTGCTGGCCAACGAGATTTTCCTGCGCACCAACGAGTGGGGCGGACAGCTCGCCGGGCTGGTGTCGGAGGAGATGGCGGAGCCGTATCCGATTCCGTCGCACTTTCCGCGCGGCCGCTACCTGTTGCTGTTCGATCCGCTCGATGGCTCGTCCAACATCGACGTGAACGTCGCGGTCGGGAGCATCTTCTCGGTCCTGCGCTGTCCGGATGATGTGAGCGAGCCGGCGCCGGCGGATTTTCTGCAGCCCGGCTGCGAGCAGGTGTGCGCGGGCTATGCGATCTACGGCCCCTCCACCATGCTCGTACTGAGCACCGGGCAGGGTGTCAACGGTTTCACGCTGGATCGCGAGATCGGGGAGTTCATGCTCACGCACCCGGACCTGCGCATCGATCCGAGCACCTCCGAGTTTGCGATCAACGCTTCCAACTCGCGCCACTGGGAGCCGGCGGTGCGGCGCTACGTCAACGAGTGCCTGGCGGGCAAGAGCGGGCCGCGCGGCCGGGACTTCAACATGCGCTGGGTCGCCTCCCTGGTCGCCGAGACGCACCGCATTCTCATGCGCGGCGGTGTGTTCCTGTATCCGCGCGACCGCAAGGACCCGAGCAAGGCCGGGCGTCTGCGGCTGCTGTACGAGGCCAATCCGATCGGCTTCATCATCGAGCAGGCCGGAGGCCGCGCCAGCACCGGCCTCGCTGCGGTGCTCGATGTCGTGCCGGAGGAGCTGCACCAGCGGATCGGCTTCGTGTTCGGCGCGCGCGAGGAGGTGGAGCGCATCGAGCGCTACTACCGCGACCACAACGAGTTCGAGATCGATGCGCCGCTGTTCGGCACGCGCGGCCTGTTCACCGTTCCATCACTATTAGGCACGCCGGCAAAAACCACGCTCTTTGCCGGCCGCATGGTCGACCCGCTAGCTCGCGGATCGCTCGCTCCCCGCCGTCCAACGCCCCGCCACAACCGCCAGGTTCGGCACCCTACCTGGGTGGGCTGGCTGACGGCCTGAATTCCGCGAAAATTTCCGCAGGAAATTTTCGCCCATAGAGGAGAAGGTCACCCATGTCGGCCAGGCATCCCATCATCGCGGTGACCGGTTCCTCCGGAGCCGGTACCACTTCCGTCATGCGCACCTTCGAGCAGATCTTTCGCCGCGAGCGCGTCACAGCTGCTTTCGTGGAAGGCGACAGCCTGCATCGCTACGACCGCGCGGAGATGAAGGAGCGGCTCGACGAGGCGATTGCTACCGGGGACCATCAGTTCAGCCACTTTGGACCCGACGCCAATCTGTTCGCGGAGCTGGAGGAGCTGTTCCGCCTCTACGGCGAGAGCGGTCGCGGACGGTTCCGGCGCTACCTGCACGATGAGCCGGAGGCGCAGCGCTTCGGCCAGAAGCCCGGGACCTTCACCGACTGGGAGGATCTGCCGGGTGAGACCGACCTGTTGTTCTATGAAGGGCTGCACGGGGCGATCGTCACGCAGGAGGTGGACGTCGCGCGCCACGTCGACCTGCTGATCGGCGTCACCCCCGTCGTGAACCTGGAATGGATACAAAAGCTCCATCGAGACAAGTCGACGCGCGGCTACTCCGCGGAGGCGGTGACAGACACCATCCTCAGAAGGATGCACGACTACGTGCACTACATCTGCCCGCAGTTCTCGCGCACCCACATCAATTTCCAGCGCGTACCGGTCGTGGACACCTCCAATCCGTTCATCGCGCGCTTCATTCCGACCCCCGACGAGTCGTTTCTGGTCATCCGCTTTCAGAACCCTCGCGGCATCGACTTTCCCTACCTGCTGTCGATGCTGCACGACTCTTTCATGTCGCGGCCGAACACCATCGTGTGCCCCGGCGGCAAGATGGACCTGGCCATGCAGCTCATCCTTACTCCCATGATCTGGCGCCTCATGGAGTGCCGCAAGGAGAACCTGGCGCGGCCGCTGACTGCCTTGCGTCGATGAGCCTCGAGGCGCTGATATTCGACGTGGACGGCACGCTGGCGGACACGGAGGAAACCCATCGCCAGGCCTTCAACCAGGCGTTCTGCGCCTTCGGGCTCGATTGGAGCTGGACTCCGCAGCGCTATCGGCGCCTGCTGCGGGTGACGGGCGGCAAGGAGCGCATTGCCAGTCACCTCGAGTCGCTGCTCCTGGAGAGCGAAGAGCAAGCTCGACTGCGACAGCTCATTCCCGAGATCCACGCGGCAAAGACGCGTTATTACAAGCTGCGCGTGGGGCTCGGGCGCGTACGTCCGCGTGCCGGCGTGCGCCGGCTCCTGAACGAGGCGCGCGCCGCCGGTGTGCGCCTCGCCATCGCTTCGACGACCTCACCGGAGAACATCGAGGCGCTGCTTTCGGCAACTTTCGGTTCTGAAGCGCTCTCATGGTTCGAGGCGATCGTGACCGGTGATGTGGTCGCGCGCAAGAAGCCCGCGCCGGATGTGTATCTGCAGGCGCTTGCCGCCCTCGGCTTGCATGCGGCACAGGCCATCGCGCTGGAGGACTCGGCGATCGGTGTGCAGGCGGCAAAAGGTGCGGGGCTGTTTGCGCTGGCCACCCCGAGCTCGTGGACGCGCTACGAGGACTTCTCGGGCGCGGATCTCGTGCTACCGTCGCTGGCGGCGCCGGACCTCGATACGGCTCACCCATCGAGGTTCGGCGCCGGGTACGTCGGCCTGGCCTACCTGGCCGGCGTCCATGCCGCCTTTTGCATGCCTTGAGGAACGCTCATGCCGGTCAAGACGAATCAGATACGCGCGGTTGCATTCGACCTGGACGGGACTCTCATCGACACGCTTCCGGACCTCACGACCGCGGTGAATGCGACGTTAACGGCGCTCGGCGCGCACACGTTACCGCCGGCTCGCGTGAGAGCGCTCATTGGCGACGGCGCCGACAAGCTCATCTCACGAGCAGTCGCGGAAGCCCTGGCCGAAGGGCCTGTGACTGAGGAGACCCAGGTACGAGCGATGGAGCTTTTTCTTGCCTGCTACGCCGAGCATCTCTTCTCGCGCAGCAAGGTATATCCGGAGGCTGTGAGGACGCTGCGCGCGCTGCAGGACGAAGCCATCCGGGTGTGCTGCATCACCAACAAGTCGAGCCGCTTCGCATTGCCTCTGATCGAGCAGGCAGGTCTCAGCAGTCTCCTCGAGTTCACCCTGTGCGCGGACCGGAACGAGGATCGAAAGCCCAGTCCGGTGCTGCTGCTGCAAGCGTGTGAGCGTCTGGAGCTGATCCCGCGTGAGATGCTCTATGTCGGGGACTCGCACACCGACGTGATGGCTGCTCATGTCGCCGGTTGTGGCGCCGTGGCGGTCACATTCGGCTATCACAAACCCGGCTCACTCGAGCGCGTCAGTCCGGACGCGACGGTCACGAGTCTCATCCAGATCGTGAGTCTGTGCCGTCCCGAGGCGGCGCCGGGTGCGCCGCGCATTCAGGAGGTCCCCATATGAGTGCAGAGCTGCTGACCGCGGCCCCGACCGCGACAGCGCAGCGGCGCGATTGCGTCAATGTGCTGCGCGTCCTCGCGATGGATGCCGTTCAGAAGGCCAACTCCGGGCATCCGGGCATGCCGATGGGCATGGCGGAGATCGCCGAAGTGCTGTGGCGCCGGCACCTGCGCCACAATCCCGACAATCCGCGCTGGGTGGATCGCGACCGTTTCATTCTCTCCAACGGTCATGGGTCGATGCTGCTGTATGGGCTGTTGCATCTGAGCGGCTATGACCTGCCCATGGCCGAGCTCGCGCGCTTCCGGCAACTGCATTCGCGCACGCCCGGGCATCCGGAGGTCGGAGTCACCCCGGGCGTCGAGACCACGACCGGGCCGCTGGGGCAGGGAATCGCCAACGCGGTCGGCATGGCGATCGCCGAGCGACAGCTGGCGCGCGAGTTCAACCGCCCCGGATACGAGATCGTCGCTCACTACACCTACGTGTTTCTAGGCGATGGGTGCCTGATGGAAGGTCTCTCGCACGAAGCCTGCTCGCTGGCCGGCACCCTCGGGCTCGGCAAGCTGATCGCGTTCTATGACGACAACGGCATCTCGATCGACGGACACGTGCGCGGATGGTTTACCGATGACACCCCTGCGCGCTTCGAGGCCTACGGCTGGCATGTGATACCGGACGTGGACGGCCACGACGGGGAGGCGGTCGATCGCGCCATTCGCCTCGCCAAGGCAGCGACCGACAAGCCCTCGCTCATCTGTTGCAAGACCGTCATCGCCAAGGGTGCACCGACCAAGGCTGGCACGCACGACTCTCACGGAGCGCCGCTGGGTGCATCCGAGATCGCCGCCGCGCGCGCGGGTTTGGAATGGACCGCCGCCCCGTTTGAAGTACCCCCGTCGGTCTATCAGGCCTGGGATGCTCGCCGGGCCGGCAACGAGGCGGAGCTGCAATGGGTCCGCACATTCGGCTGCTACGCGGCGGAGTTTCCACGCGAGGCTGCCGAGCTGCAGAGGCGCATGCGTGGGGAGCTGCCAGCCGACTTCGCAGCTCAGGTCGGTGATCTGCTGGCCTGCGTGCGCGCCAGGGCCCAGAGCATCGCCAGCCGCAAAGCCTCTCAGGATGCCATCGAGGGCCTCGCTCGCGGGGTACCGGAGTTGATCGGAGGTTCCGCCGACCTTGCCGGCTCGAATCTCACCCTCTGGTCCGGCTCACGGCCCATCTCGCGCGAGCAGCAAGGCAACTATCTGCACTATGGCGTACGCGAGTTCGGCATGGCAGCCATCATGAATGGCCTCGCGCTGCATGGCGGGTTCATCCCTTACGGGGGCACGTTTCTCACATTCTCCGACTACTGTCGCAACGCGATTCGCATGGCCGCGCTCATGCGCGTGGGCTCGATCTTCGTGCTCACCCACGACTCGATCGGCCTGGGTGAGGATGGCCCGACTCACCAGCCCGTCGAGCATGTCGCATCCCTCCGGCTGATTCCCAACGTCGATGTCTGGAGGCCGTGCGATTCGGAGGAGTCCGCATTCGCCTGGGCGGCCGCGATCCAGCGGCGCACCGGACCCACCTGCCTGGTGCTCAGTCGCCAGAATCTGCCGTTTCAGAAGCGCACCAGCGGCGCCGACATTGCGCGGGGCGGCTACGTGCTCATCGAGCCCGCGGCCACGCCGATGGCCGTGATCCTCGCGACAGGGTCGGAGGTAGCGTTGGCGGTGGAAGCACAGAAACGCCTTGCCGAGGCCGGCATTCCCGTGCGCGTCGTCTCCATGCCTTGCACGAACGTATTCGATCGCCAGGAGCCGGCGTATCAGCAGACGCTGCTGCCGCCATCGCTCCCCGGTGTCGCCGTCGAAGCCGGAGTCAGCGATTTCTGGCACAAGTACCTGGGACGTGAGGGGCGGGTGATCGGCCTGGATCGGTTCGGAGAATCCGCGCCCGCCGGTGAGCTGTTCCGGGCATTCGGCTTCACGGCCGAGCGCGTCGTCGATGCCGTCAGATCTGTGCTGGGACGCTAGCTCATCCGGGATGGGGCCGCCACGCCGGCCAGACAGAGTCCGCCAACCGACTAGTTGTGGCGCGAGGCTTTGGCGCTGTCGGGGGTTTTGATCGAGCCCGGGTCCACGGCGAACAGCAGATCCGCCATGTCGTCCGCGTGCTCTTCCTCCTTCGCGAGGATCTTCTCCAGCAGCGTGCGCGAGGTCGGGTCCTTGTCGCCGAAGAACTGAATGATCTCGCGGTAGGTCTCGATGGCGATCCGCTCGGCCACCAGATCCTCGCGGATCATGTCCGCCAGCGAGGAGCCTTCCTTGTACTCGCTGTGCGATCTGGCGGTGAGCGTGGCCGGGTTCATCTCCGGTTTGCCGCCGAGTTGCTTGATGCGCTCACACAGCCAGTCGGCATGCTCCTGCTCCTCATCGGCGTGCTCCTTGAATTCTCCCTTGACGGCCTGTGAGTGGATGCCCGTCGCCATGAAGTAGTGGAAGCGATAGCGAGCTACGCACACCAGCTCGGTGGCGAGCGCCTCGTTGAGGATGCCGATGGCCTGATCGCGATCGAGCGCGTAGTCGGGAGTGACGGCGCCTTCCATGATCTGCTTGCGGGCGCGTTCACGAATTTCTTTGAGCTGCGTCAGGTGACTCACGGGCGACTCCTTTACGTCGGTGGTACGCGTCATCCACTGGTCCGCAGCAAAATGCGCGCCCGAGCCGCTCATCCGATGGCACGGCGCTCGCGCAGGTGGTACAAACCGTCCATGACTGCGAGCTTGAACGAGGACGAAGCTACTGGCCGCGCGGATGCGATCGCGAGGCTCGCGGAGGTGGGCTATGCGCGACTGGCACCGGCCGCGTTGGCCGCCACGGCGTGTGTCGATCTGGCGAGCCTGGATGCGCTGCGGGATTCCTGGGCCGCGCTCCCTCCGGATACCTATCTCCGCGACGGCGGCCGCTATCGCTCGCGGCGGCACAGCTGCTTCATCCAGTCATTCGCGCCGGCAGGACTGGACCCCGTTGCGCATCGGCCTCACTGGCAGCCCACGACCTACAACGCCCTGCATGGCGGGATCGAGCGCTGGTTCGAGCCGGTGGAGAGTCGGGTGGTCGGTGCGCAAGTGTGGCGTGGCCTGCTGCAAGGGCTCGGCTTGCTGTTCGCGCAGCTCTCTGCCGTGCAGCGCTGGTACATCGAGGCCCATCAGTTTCGTATTGATACCGCCAACGGGATCGGTCGGCCGACTCCGGAGGGCGCGCATCGCGACGGTGTGGATTTCGTCGCGGTGATCCTCGTCGACCGCCACAACGTGAGGGGCGGGGAAACGCACGTGTTCGATGCGAACGGGCCTGCCGGCATCCGCTTCACGATGCAGCAGCCGTGGACCGCTCTGCTCATGAACGACGCCCGCGTGATTCACGAGACCACACCGATCCAGGCGGAAGGTCGGCCCGCATTTCGCGATACACTCGTGCTCACCTACCGCGCTCATGGCTTTCAGGCGAAAGACCCGGCCGTATCCGGCTGACGGATTGCGCACGCCAGGCTACTGGTGTTGGCGAAAAGTGACAGGGGTCCTCGGGTGCGAGTTTTTTCGCGCACAATCGCGATGTTATAACCCACGTGACATAACAGCGACGGCGATCTGCGACGCTGTGGCACGTTGACTCCCGTGCCCCCGTGCATCAACCTGATCGCGCATCCAAGCGGCGCTTCCCCCACCGCCGTTAGCGGCTCCACTGCACACGCAACGCAAGCGAGCACACCCCATGTCAACGACGAGTCTTCTGGGAATCACTCCCTGGCCCGCTCTGTCGGCGATTCTCTGGCTGATCTTCCTGGTCGTGGCGCTGTATCTAGCGCGTCGCACCGCGCATCAGGCGATTGCTTCCGTGTCCGCGGCCCTCGCGAATGGATTGCGGCTCGCATCGCATTCTGTCGCCCACGCGGAAGAGCGTCTGCGCGGCCGCAATCGCGAAGTGTTGCTCGCGCAAGGTCGCGAGGCGAAGGAGCGAGTGGTGGAGCGCGAATTCGTGCGCGTGGGAGACGCCGTCCGTCGGGATCTCGCCAACTATCCGGGGCTGCATCGCGCCCTGAGCGAAGCGATCGTGCGGATCGAGGAGGATCACCAGAAGGCGGTGGACGTGCCACCGGAGGCGCCGGGCTGGGCGCAGGCCGTCGAGGCGGTCGCCAACATCGAAGCACGCAGCGCGGGCACGCAGATTCTGACAGATATCCACAAATCGATGGTGAAGGCACAGTCGGAAGCCATGGAGGACTATCGCACGGCCAGCGCGGAGCGCCACGCGCTGCTGCGCCGGATGATGCCCGACTGGCGCCTGATCCAGGAAACGCTCGAGCACGTCAGCAAAAGCGTGGGCAGCGTGGTAGAGCGCTCCCAGGTCATCGACCGCCACATGCAGGACTACGAGCAGATCGTGCGCGGCGAGGACCGGGCGGTCGCAGTGTTGTCCTCATCGTCGTTGGTGTACTTCTTCGTCTCGGCGTTGGTGCTGGCCGTTGCGACCGCCGGGGCGGCGATCAACTTCACGCTGATCGCCCGGCCCATGGCCGAGATGGTGGGCGGTACCAGCGTCATCGGCTCCTTTCGCACCGCGGATATTGCGGCGCTGGTCATCATCATGGTGGAGATCTCGATGGGTCTCTTCCTCATGGAGTCACTGCGCATCACGCGATTGTTTCCTGTCATCGGCGCGCTGCCGGACAAGATGCGTGTGCGCATGATCGGGATCACGTTCGTGATTCTGCTCCTCATGGCGAGCGTGGAGGCGGGTCTGGCCTACATGCGCGAGGTGCTGTTGCAGGACGAGCTGGCGACCAGCGCGCTGCTGCGCGGCGACGACGGCAGCGCGGCAATCAACACCCATCAGTGGATTACGACCGCTGCGCAGATGGGGATGGGCTTCATCCTGCCGTTCGCTCTGGTGTTCGTGGCGATTCCGCTGGAGACCTTCGTCCATTCGCTGCGAACGGTGGTGGGTCTGACCGGCATCGGCGTGCTGCGCGCACTGTCCTTGATCCTGCGGGTGAGTGGCAATGGCACACGGCAACTCGGCGTGCTTGCCGAGCGCGTCTACGATCTTCCGCTGTTCGTGCCGCTGTGGATCGAGATGAGGCTCGCGGTTTCGGCGGCTTCTTCACAGCCACAGCAGCCGGTGCCGACGGGCGAAGAGGAGCCGGCGCCCTGGCAGGAGGCGCGGTCATGAAAGGCAAAATACTCGCGGTGGTTTTTGCCGCGGCGCTCAGCGCCTGCGCGCCAACGGCTCCCCGCAACACGGGCATCTATCTGCTGGTCGACACCTCAGGCTCTTACGACAGGCAAGTGACCAAGACCGAGCAGATCATCCTGTTCGCGCTATCGCGGTTGCAGTCCGAGGATTCACTCGCGGTCGCGCGCATCGATACGGGTAGCTTCAGCGAGCGAAACATCATCGCCAAGGCGACCTTCGACGATCGCCCGAGCATCGCGAACAAGCAGAAGCGTGCCTTCGCCAGCCATATCGAGAAATTCATCGATACCACCAGTCCCGCGCCCTACACCGACATCACCGGGGGACTGCTGCAGGCGATCGAGTTTCTCAACGAGAAACATCCGGCGCGCAAGGAGATCCTGATCTTCTCCGACATGAAGGAGGATCTGGCCAAGGGGTACGTGCGCGATCTTCCCTTGAAGCTGCAGGGCTTCGAGGTCGTGGCGCTGAATGTCACCAAGCTGCGCTCGGACAACTTCGATCCGCGCGAGTATCTCGGCCGACTCGATCAGTGGCGCTCCAGAGTGGAGAAGGGCGGCGGCCAGTGGCGGGTGATCAACGACCTGGACCACCTGGACGGGCTGCTGTAGCGCTCCGGCCCGGCCGGTCGCGGCATTCGCGGCACAGCCCGCCAGCCAGCACCGGCGGCCCAGGATGCCGGCGGCACCCTACATGGGCTGCTTGAGCACGCTGACCACCTGCGGCTCCATGTTCTCCTTCAATCCGAGGATGGAGTACTGGCGTCCGAGGCCCGATTCCTTGGCGCCGCCGAACGGAACCGTCGCGGAGGTGGCCCGATGTTGATTCACCCACGCCGTACCGACCTCCAGCCGCGCTGCAATGGCTGCGGCTCGCGCCGGGTCGTGACTCCACACTGAGCCGGCGAGCCCGAAGCGGGTGTCGTTGGCGAGCCGGACCGCCTCATCCACGTCGCTGAATTTCAACACCGGAACGACCGGTCCAAACTGCTCCTCGCGCACCAGCCGGCTGTTCTCCGCGATGTCGGTCACGATCGTGGGCGGAATGAAGTACCCCGGCCGCTGCGGGACCTCCCCACCGGCAACGATGCGCGCGCCGGCGCGCCTGGTGTCGTCCAGAATCCCGACGACCTTCTCGTACTGCATGCGGTTCTGGATCGGCCCGTACTGCGTCTGTGGATCGAGCCCATCGCCGACTCGTGCCTTGCGCGCTTCCTCCGCAAGTGCGGCACACAAAGCATCGTAGATGCGCTCATGTGCGTAGATGCGCTTGATCGCCATGCATACCTGGCCGCTGTTGACGCAGGCGGCGAAGAACAGCTTCGGGGCCACGGTCTTCGGGTCCACGTCATCCAGCACGATCGCAGCGTCGTTCCCGCCCAACTCGAGGGTGACGCGCTTGAGCGTGCCCGCCGCGCTCGCCATGACCTTCTTCCCGGTCGCCACCGAGCCGGTGAAGGAGATCTTGTCGATGCCCGGATGCTCCGTCATCCACTGGCCCAGCTCGTCGCCTCCCGCCAGCACGTTCAACACGCCAGGCGGGAACACGTCGCGCAGCAGCTCTCCCAGCCGCAGTGTGCACAGCGGTGTGTAGGGCGAGGGCTTCAGGACCACCGTGTTGCCGGTATACAAGGCCGCTGTCAGCGGCCCGGCGGCCAGGTTGATCGGGGCATTCCACGGCGTGATGATTCCGACGACTCCCAGGGGGCGGTAGCGCAGCTCGATGTGCCGCTCGGCGTTCTCCACCAGCGTCTCTACGGGAATCGCGATCGCAGCCATGCCCTCCGATTGCGTCGCGGCGCGGCCGATCTCATCCCGCGCCTGTCCGATGGGCTTGCCTTGCTCGCGCGTGAGCAGCTCGGCCAGGGAGTCCTGGTGCGTGCGCAGAACGGTGGCCATCTGCTTGATCGCCGCGGCACGCTCCTGGAACGAAGCGGCCCTCCAGGACTCGGATGCCCGGCGAGCCGCGGCGACGGCCCTGTCGAGCTCCGTGCGTCCGGCTGCCGGGCAGCGCGCGAAAACGGCTCCGGTGGCCGGATTGATGACCTCCAGAGCGGCCGCAGAGGTGCCCAGCTGCCCGTCGATCAACAGCGAGAAGTCTGTCCGCACACTGGCCGGTGAAGGGAGGGATTCGGCGCTCATGGAGTCTCCTGTTGCTGTCGGGCGCTAATCGCCCGCGGCGGCTGCACGCACGTTGTGTGCGCCCCTGCCGGCCGTTACGATAACAAACCTTGCCCGCGGCGGGAGTCCCGCTGCAGGCGCCCATCTCGTTGAAATTCTCGTTGAAAACCGCATGGCGACTATTCCTACCTGCAAGGCTCCCGATCCCGATACACGGCCGCCGAAGTTCCGCCCGCCGCCGGGCGCGTGCGACGCGCACTGCCACATATTCGGTCCCGGTGACCGTTATCCGTACGCGCCCGACCGGACCTACACGCCACCGGATGCTCCGCTGTCGCGTTTCAAGGAGCTACAGCAGATCCTGGGGCTCGAGCGCGCGGTGCTGGTCAACGCGAGCTGCCATGGAGTCGACAATACCGTGATCGTGGATGCGATCGCGCAGAGCGGCGGCCGTTATCGCGGCGTCGCCAACGCCGATGACTCCTTCACGGAGCGCGACTTCGCCAAGCTGCACGAGGCGGGCTTTCGCGGCGTGCGCTTCAATTTCGTGAAGCACCTCGGCGGCGTACCTGACATGGACGAGTTTCATCGGGTCATTGCACGGATCAAGCCCCTCGGCTGGCACGTCGATCTGCACTTCGACGCCGTGGACCTGGTGGAGTTCGGCCCGCTGCTGCGCTCGCTCCCGGTGCCCTTCATCATCGATCACATGGGCCGCGTGCCGACCAAGGGCGGGTTGCAGCAGGAGCCGTTCAAGCTTCTGCTGGAGCTCGCGCGCACCCACCCGGGCTGCTGGATGAAGATCTCGGGCGCGGAGCGGATTTCCAGCGCCGGGCCGCCGTTCACGGACGCGGTGCCGTTTGCACAGGCGTTGATTGCTGCAGCGCCCGAGCGGATTCTGTGGGGCACGGACTGGCCGCATCCGAACATCGCCAGGCACATGCCCAATGATGGGGATCTGGTGGACCTGGTGCCGCTGTACGCCCCCGATCCGGCCATCCAGCGTAAAATCCTGGTCGACAATCCACATCGTCTGTATCAATTCGGCGCCTGAGAGGCGCACGGGGATCCTTCAAATGTCCAACGACGACCCGCTCCGGCGCGAGCCCACGGAGGGCTTCGATGACGTTCCGGGCACGACCCTGTTCGATGCGCAACGCGCGCGCCAGGGCTATCACGTCAATCAGTTCTGCATGTCCCTGATGAAGGCCGAGAACCGCGACGAATTCCGGGCCAACGAGGACAAGTACCTGCGCAAGTGGCCGATGACGGACGAGCAGCGCCAGGCCATCCTGGATCGCAACTGGGGCCGCATGATCGAGCTGGGCGGCAACATCTACTACCTGTCCAAGCTGTTCTCCACCGACGGCAAGTCCTTCCAGTTCGTCGCGGCGACCATGACCGGTCTCACTCAGGAGCAGTATGCGCAGATGATGTTGAACGGCGGGCGACCGATCGACGGCAATCGCAGCAAGTCGGAGTGGGCAAAGAAAGCAGGGGCGGGCAAATAAGTGGCGAAGATCGTAGCAAGCGTCAACGTGTCGCACGTGCCGGCCATCGGGGCCGCCTGGGATAACAAGAAATCCCAGGAGCCGTACTGGAAGCCCGTTTTCGACGGTTTCGACTTCTCCAAGAAGTGGCTCGCGCAGCTCAAGCCCGACGTCATCATTCTGGTCTACAACGACCACGCATCGGCGTTCGATGCGACCATTATCCCGACCTTCGCGCTGGGGTGTGCGGCGCAGTTTCCGCCCGCGGATGAAGGCTGGGGCCCCCGGCCGGTGCCTACCGTGATCGGCTATCCGATCATGGCGAGCCACATCGCGCAGTCGCTCATCCTCGATGAGTTCGACATGACCCTCATCAACAAGATGGACGTGGATCACGGCCTCACCGTGCCGCTTACCCTGATGTTCGGCCAGCCCAAGGAGTGGCCCTGTCGGATCATTCCGCTGCCGGTCAACGTCATCCAGTTTCCGCCACCGACCGGCAACCGCTGCTTCAATCTGGGCAAGGCGATCAAGCGCGCCGTGGAGTCCTTCCCGGAGGATCTGCGCGTGGTCATCTTCGGCACCGGCGGTATGTCGCATCAGCTGCAGGGTCAACGGGCCGGGCTGATCAACAAGGAGTGGGACAAGCGCTTTTTGGACAGCCTGTGCGCCGATGCCGAGGTGGCGCGGCGGATTCCCTTCATCGAGTACGTACGCGAGGCCGGTTCCGAGGGCATCGAGATGGTCATGTGGCTCATCTCGCGCGGTGCGCTGGAGAAGGACGTGCGCGAGGTGTACCGCTTTTATCACGTGCCGGCCTCCAACACCGCGCTCGGCCATCTGATTCTCGAGAACAAGAGCTTCAAGTCATGAGCATCAAACTCGTCGTAGCCGGCCAGGGCGCCTTCGGCATCAAGCACCTGGAGGCCTTGCAGAAGATTCCGGACGTGGAAGTCGTGTCCCTCGCCGGTGGCAACATCGACAGCACGCGCGAAGTGGCGCAGCGCTTCAAGATCCCGCATTTCTCCTCGGACCTGGGAGAGTGCCTGGCACAGCCGCTCGTGCAGGCGGCGATTCTGGCCACGCCGACGCAGCTGCACGCCAGGCAGGGCATCCAGTGCATGCGTGCCGGCAAGCACGTGCAGATCGAGATTCCCATCGCGGATAGCCTGAAGGACGCCGAAGAGCTGGCGAAGGTGCAGAAGGAGACCGGCCTCATCGCCATGGGTGGCCACACGCGCCGCTTCAACCCGAGCCATCAGTGGATCCACAAGCGCATCGTGGCCGGCGAGCTGAAGGTGCTGCAGATGGACGTGCAGACCTACTTCTTCCGCCGCACCAACATGAATGCGGCTGGCAAGCCGCGCAGC
>DATNEN010000200.1:0-4455 GCA_035552975.1 Steroidobacteraceae bacterium | reverse complement strand
GCCTGGTTGTAGAGAAAGTCCAGGCGCAGGAAGGTCCGCATCCGCTCGTTCAGCGGCTGCTCGAACACCAGGATCTGCGACTCGGTGCCGGGTTGTGCATCGAGGCTCTCGCCGACGGAGACGGGGCCGCCGCCGCTCATGCCGTTACCCCACTGCGCAGCTTCGGATTCTGTCATCGCCGTATTGTGCTTGACACGCGAGCCACCCGTAAACGGGGTCGCGCCTTCGTGAGGCCGCAGCGTCGAGTCTGCGGCTACGCGCGTGGCTGACGCGCAAGCTCCAGGTAGCTCGCGTGCAGCTCGGCGACACGGTCGCGAAGAGCGCTCATGTCGCTCTCGTTCGTGATCACGTCGTGCGCGGCTTTCAGGCGCGTGGTGCGGGAAGCTTGTGCGTTGAGAATGGCCTGGGCCTGCTCCAGGGTCGAGCCGTCGCGCGCCTGCAGTCGCCGGATCTGCAGCTCTTCGCTGCAGTCGACGACGAGCACGCGCCCCAGCTGCGAGCCGAGGTTCTTCTCCACGAGCAAGGGGATGACCAGGATCTGATAGGGCCCGCCGGCGCTCGCCGAACGAGCCTCCACGGCGACTCCGATCGCGGGATGCGTCAGCGCTTCCAGGTCGGCGCGTGCCTTGGGATCCGAGAACACGATGTTCCGCAGCGCCGGGCGGTCGAGGTGCCCATCAGGTGTCAGGATGGAGGGGCCGAACCGCTCGACCAGGCGTTCCAGCGGCGGCTGCCCCGGCTCGACGACGTCACGAGCCACCTGGTCCGTGTCGATGATGGGGACGCCGAGCGCGCCGAAGAGGCGTGCGACGGTAGATTTTCCGCTGGCGATACCGCCAGTCAGGCCGACCCTGAGCAATGGGCGGGTCATGGGTGGGGCGGGGTAAAGAGGCCCAGGTAGCCGGTCACCAGCTGCTGACCGAACATGAGCATGAGCCAGCCGGCCGCCGCCAGGTACGGCCCGAATGCAATGGGTGTCGCGGTGCTCTGGCCGCGCGTCTTCAGCGTGATGACGCCCACAACAGCGCCTACGACGGCCGCGACCAGAACGATCGGGATGAGCATCTTCCAGCCCATCCACGCTCCCAGCGCTGCGAGCAGCTTGAAGTCCCCGTAGCCCATCCCCTCTTTCCCGGTCGCCAGCCGGAACAGATGATAGACGCTCCAGAGGCTCAGGTAACCGGCAATCGCACCGATGATGCTCGATCGCGGGTCGACGGGTATCGGACCAGGGCTCTCCGCCGTGCCGGGGCTGGCAGCCACCCAGAGGCTCAGCAGCAAGCCCGCCCACAGCAGCGGCAGCGTCAGGCTATCGGGGAGCAACTGGTGGTCCAGGTCGATGAAGGTGAGAGCGATGAGGAACCAGGTGACGATAAGCCCGCCCAGCGCGGCCAGGCCGAACCCGAATCTCCAGGCCACGGCGGCTGACAGCACGCCTGTGAGGGCTTCCACCAGCGGATAGCGGGCGCTGATCGCGGCGCCGCAGCGGGCACAACGGCCCCGGAGCACCAGGTAGCTCACGACCGGAATGTTCTGCAGGGCCGTTATGGGAGCGTTGCAGGAAGGGCAGGCGGAGCGGGGCACCGCGAGATTGAAGGGCTCTTGGGCCGGTTGAGAGGCTGCTGGCCCGGGCGGGGCGTCCCTTTCCGCGTGCGGCAGGCCAGCCGTGGCGTCATTGCGCGCGATCTCGTCGCACTGCTGGCGCCACTCGCGCTCCAGCATTACCGGCAGCCGGTAGATGACGACATTCAGGAAACTGCCGACGACCAGCCCCAGCACCAGACAGGTGCCGATGAAGTACGGCGGCGACGTCGCGAGCAGTTCGATCAGACGACGGAGCCCAGCTTGAAGATCGGCAGGTACATGGCGATGACCAGACTACCGACCAGCACGCCGAGGATCGCCATGATCAAAGGCTCGAGCAGGCTGGACATCGAGTCTACGGCGTTATCCACCTCCGCCTCATAGAACGTAGCGACCTTGGCGGACATCGCGTCCAGCGATCCGGACTCCTCGCCCACGGCGATCATCTGGATCACCATGTTCGGAAACAGGTTGGCGTTCTCCATCGAGCGCTGCAGACGCTGGCCGGTGGCCACTTCGTCTTTCATCTTCAGAACCGCGTTCTCGTACACGATATTGCCGCAGGCCCCTGCGACCGACTCGAGCGCCTCCACCAACGGTACTCCGGCGGCGAACATGGTGGAGAGCGTGCGGGCGTACCGGGCGATGGCCGACTTGTTGAGAATCGGACCGACGATCGGGATTTTCAGGGAAGCCCGATCCAGGAACATGCGCATCCCCTTGGAGCGCTTCTTGAAGTAAATGAACGCCCAGATCCCGGCGCCCACCACGATCGCAATCAGGATGCCCTTCGCCTGCACGAATTTGGAGAGGTTGATGACCATCTGGGTGAAGGCCGGCAGATCCGCGCCGAAGCCCTTGAACAGCGCCTCGAACTGCGGGATGACGAAGATCAGCAGGATAACGGTCACGACCACCGCGACGACCATCACCGCGGCGGGATAGAACAGCGCTTTCTTGACCTTCTTCTTCAGCGCCTCGGTCTTCTCCTTGTACGTGGCGATCTTGTCCAGCAGCGATTCGAGCGCGCCGGCGTGCTCACCGGCCTCGACGAGATTGACGAACAGGTCATCGAAATGCAGCGGGTGCCTGGCGAGCGCCTCGTGCAGTGAGGTGCCCGCCTCGACGTCGCCCTTGATGTCCAGGATCAGCTTCTGCATGGACGGCTTGTCCGAGCCGTTGCCGACGATCTCGAACGCCTGAACCAGCGGGATGCCGGCTGCCAGCATGGTTGCCAGCTGACGGGCGAACACTGCGATGTCTTCGGTCTTGACCTTGCCGCCGCGCACGGCGGTGCTTTGCTTGCGAATGCGCGATGGCGCGATGCCCTGGCGTCGCAGCTCGACCCGCAGCGCCTGCTCGTCGGGAGCGAGGCTGCGCCCCTTGATGCGGGCGCCGCGCTTGTCGCGGCCTTCCCAGGCAAACGGGATGTCGCGCTTGAGGGCACGCGTGGATTGAGTTGCAGCTGCCTGTGCCATGATCGGTTACGTCCTGCGTCACTCGGTCGTGCCGCTGTTGACTTCCTCGAGACTGGTAAGGCCCGCCTTCACCTTCTCCAGGCCGGAGCGACGCAAATCCCAAACGCCTTCTTTCGCCGCCTGGTCGGCGATATCGACGGCGCTGCCGGCGCCAAGAATGATGCGCGCGAGACTGTCGGTCACGGGCAGAACCTGATAGATACCGACACGGCCCTTGTAGCCATCCGTGCAGTTTGCGCAGCCCTTGGGACCGAAAATCCTCAATCCCGAGCTGACGTCGCTTTCCAGGAAGCCTTCCTTCAGCAACGCCTCCTTGGGAATATCGAGGGGCTGCTTGCAGCTGGCGCAGAGACGGCGAGCCAGCCGTTGGGCAATGATCAGGCTGACCGAGGTGGCAATCGCGTATGGCTTCACACCCATGTCCACGAGGCGCGTCAATGTCTGTGGAGCATCGTTGGTGTGCAGTGTGGACAGCACCAAGTGTCCGGTCTGCGCCGCTTTGATCGCGATCTCGGCGGTCTCCAGATCGCGGATCTCACCGACCATGATCACGTCGGGATCCTGACGGAGGAAGGCGCGCATGGCGGCGGCGAACGTGAGGCCGACCTTGTTGTTCACGTTCACCTGGTTGACGCCCGGCAGGTTGATTTCCGCAGGATCTTCGGCCGTGGAGATGTTCGTGTCCTCGCGGTTGAGGATGTTGAGGCCGGTGTACAGAGAGACGGTTTTGCCGCTCCCGGTCGGGCCGGTGACCAGGATCATCCCCTGGGGCTTCGCCAGGTATTTCGTGTAGATATCGCGCTGGAACGGCTCGTATCCGAGCGAGTCGATGCCGAGCATCGCCTGCGACGGATCGAGAATACGCATCACGATCTTCTCGCCGAACAGCGTCGGGCAGGTGCTCACGCGGAAGTCGATGGCGCGATTCTTGGACAGCTTCATCTTGATGCGGCCGTCCTGGGGGACGCGCCGCTCGGCGATGTCGAGCCGCGCCATGACCTTCAGGCGGGCAGACAGCTTCTGTGCCAGCTGTACCGGGGGCTGGGCAATTTCCTTCAGGACGCCGTCCATGCGCAGCCGCACGCGATAGATCTTTTCGTACGGCTCGAAATGGATATCGGACGCTCCGCGGCGGATGGCATCCAGCATGACCTTGTTGACGAAGCGGACGATCGGCGCGTCCTCGACGTCATCGCGGGTGACCTTCTCATCGAGCTCGTCCTCGCCGCCGACGGTCTCGAGAGAATCCAGATCCATGCCCTCTTCATCGGTGAGGGCGGACATCTGGTTGTCGACCTGCTCGATGGCCTTGTCGAGGGCCTTCTGCAGCTTGTCGTCCTCGACCACGATCGCCTCGATCCCGAGGCTCGTCTGGAATTTGATCTCATCGATC
>DATNEN010000199.1:0-14104 GCA_035552975.1 Steroidobacteraceae bacterium | reverse complement strand
CCGCTTCGCTTGCCGCATTGCTCACCGCCGCCTCCGCGCAGGCGCAGCCTGCCAATGACATCTCCGGCGCCGTAATCGGTGCGCGCGGGCCCGAAGCCGGCGTCTGGGTGATCGCGGAAACGCGTGATCTACCGACCAAATATGTGAAGATCGTCGTCACCGACGATCAGGGCCGCTATCTGCTTCCCGATCTTCCCGCGGCGACCTACAAGGTGTGGGTGCGTGGTTATGGACTTGCCGACTCCGTACCGGTGCAGAGCAATCCGGGAAAGCACCTGGATCTGACAGCGGTCATGGCGCCCGATGCGGCGACCGCCGCCCGCGTCTATCCGGCGGCGTACTGGTACGCGATGCTGAAGTTGCCGCAGCCCTCGGAGACTGCACAGTTGCACGGCGGCCGCAACGAATACCTCATGTGGATAAAGAACATGGGCTGCGTCGGCTGTCACCAGCTCGGCAATCTGGCCACCCGAACGTTGCCGCCGAGCCTGGGCAAGTTCAGCTCCTCGCAGGATGCGTGGGTGCGGCGCATCCAATCGGGCCAGGCCGGTCGGGACATGGTGGGCATTGCGCTCGGCCAACTGCACGGAGTTCCGCTGAAGTATCTCGCGGACTGGACGGATCGCATCGCGCGGGGCGAGCTGCCGGCGGCTGCGCCGAAACGACCGACGGGCGCGGAGCGCAATGTCGTGGCCACCGTCCAGGATTGGGCCAGCCCGAAATCCTATCTGCACGATCTTTCGGGAACCGACCGCCGCCATCCGACGGTCAACGGTTACGGCCCCCTCTACGGCTCGCCGGAGCTGAGCACGGATGAGTTTCCCATCTTCGATCCCACGCGCCGCGTGGCCACGACGTTTCACGCCCCCGTGCGGGATGCGGATACGCCCAGCACGCACGCTGACCCCGTGATTGCGCCTTCACCTTACTGGGGTGACGAGCGCATCTGGAACAGCAAAGCGAACGCGCACAATCCGATGCTCGATGCGCAGGGCCGCGTATGGTACACGGCGCGCATTCGCGCTCCGGACAATCCGGCGTTCTGCAAGCGAGGCTCGGAGCATCCGTCCGCGAAGGCCTTCCCACTGGAGCGCTCCGGGCGACAGCTCGCCGTTTACGATCCCAAGAGCGGCAAGTACACCTTCGTAGACACCTGTTTCAGCACCCATCACCTGCAGTTCGCCGCCGACGCGAACGACACGATCTGGACCAGCGGCGGCGGCCCCGTCGTGGGTTGGTTGGATAGCAGGAAGTTCCTCGCGACCGGCGATGCAGCGGCCTCACAGGGGTGGGCACCGTTTGTTCTGGATACCAATGGCAACGGGCGCCGCGATGAATGGGTCGAGCCGGGTCAGGCGCCGAATCCAAAGCTCGATCAGCGCATCGCGGGCTCTTTCTACGCGGTCATGCCCAACCCGGCCGACGGCTCGGTGTGGGGATCGGTGGCGTTCCAGTTTCCCGGCGCGCTGATTCGTTTCGACCCGCGTACGCAGCTCAGCGAGATCTACAACGTGCCGTTGCCCGGCTTCGGCGTGCGTGGGGCAGACATAGACAGCAACGGCGTGGTGTGGGTGTCGCTAGGCAGCGGCCACCTGGGCGAGTTCGACCGCCGCAAGTGCAAGGGCCCGTTGAACGGACCCAAGGCTACCGGCGATCAGTGTCCGGAGGGCTGGACGCTGCACAAGCTCCCCGGGCCGGGTTTCGCGGATGAGCCGCAATTCAGTGTCGAGTCCAGTTACTACACCTGGGTCGATCAGCACGACACGCTCGGCCTCGGCGCCGACGTCCCCATCGCCACCGGCAATCTCTTCGACGGCGTGCATGCGCTGGTGCGTGGCGAGTTCGTTACGTTGCGCATTCCTTACCCCCTGGGCTTCTACATGAAGGGGATGGAAGGGCGGATCGATGACGCTCATGCAGGGTGGAAGGGACGCGGCCTGTGGGTGACGAGCGGCGATCGCACGCCGTGGCACAAGGAAGGCGGCAAAGGGACCAAGCCGCTGGTGGTGCATTTCCAGATGCGCCCCGGTCCGCTGGCGGACTGACCCCATGGATTTCCCCCGCCGCCTGCATCGCGCAACGGCGCAGCGAGGCTTACCTCAGGGGGAATGGGCTGTCGGGGCGGGCGCAGGCGGGGTGTTGGCGCTTGGGATCTGGTTGCCCCGGTGACTCCGCGCCCGGGATCTCTGCGACACGTTCAAACCTGCGGCGCAGGCGATCGAGGTAGATGTAGATCACCGGCGTGCTGAACAGCGTAAGGACTTGCGACACGATCAGTCCTCCGACGATGGCCCAGCCGAGCGGCTGGCGGAATTCCGACCCGGTGCCCCTGCCGAGGATCATCGGCAGGCCGCCGAGGAAGGCGCAGGCCGTGGTCATCAGGATCGGTCGCAGCCGTTGGTGAGAGGCTCGCCGGACCGCTTCCTCCGCATCCAAGCCTTCCTCGCGTTCCAGCTTGAGGGCGACGTCGACGATCATGATGCCGTTCTTCTTGACGATGCCGATCAACAGAATGATCGCGATGATGCCGATCACATCGAGGTCGTGACCGGCAAGGCGCAGGGCGAGCAGCGCGCCCAGGCCCGCCGAGGGCAGGGTGGAGAGGATCGTCAGGGGATGAACGTAGCTCTCATACAGCACACCGAGGATCACATACACGCACAGCAGCGCCGCCAGGATCAGCACCGGCTCGTCCTTCAGGGATTGCTGGAACGCCTGGGCATTGCCCTGGAACGAGCCCTGCAGGGTGGCCGGGGTCCCCAGCTCCTGACGCATCCTTTCCACCGCCGCCGTCGCGGTACCCAGGGAGACCCCGGGGGCCAGGTTGAAGGAGATCGTCGAGGCCGGGAACTGGCCCTGGTGTTGAATCGAGAGGCTTCGCGTTCGGGTGGTATCGACTTTCACCAGGCTGCTCAAAGGGACGGGCTTGCCCGTGCGCGGTGAGACCAGGAAGACGGCGTTGAACAGCTCCGGCCCGATCTGCAGATCCGGCGGGGCCTCCATGATGACCCGATAGGCGTTCAGCTGGGTGAAGTACTGCGCCACCTGCCGTTGGCCGATCTGGTTGTAGATGGCGGCGTCGATGTCGGTCGGTGAGATACCAAAGCGGCCGGCGGCGTCGCGGTCGATTGCCAGGTTCGCCGAGGGCGCCTGCGACTGCTGGTCCGAGGTGACGTCCTTGAGCTCGGGAGCCCGTTGCAGCGCATCCACGAGGCGCGGTGCCCACTCGTTCAGCTCATCCAGGTCACTGTCGAACAGGGTGTACTGGTACTGGGCACGGCCGACGCGGCCGCCGATCGTGATGTCCTGCAGCGCCTGCATGATCACCTGGGCGCCCACGATCTGCGCGAACTGGGGGCGCAGACGGTCGATGATCTCATTGGCGGTGGCCGTGCGGCCGTCTTCGAGCGAGCGCAGACCGGCGTTCAGCGAAGCCTGGGCCGAGCTGCCGGCGTTGTAGTGAACCTCATAGACGTCGGGATCCGCCGCGATGATCTTCGCCGCCTCGAGCGCCTTCTCGTCCGTGTAGGCATAGGAGGCGCCCTGCGGCGCAACCAGCGTGCCCTGCAGGAAGCCCGTGTCCTGCTGCGGGAAGAACCCGGTGCGGGCAGTGGCGTATAACGTCGCCGCCAATGTCAGCGTGCACCCGAACACCACGACGGTCGCGACCTTGTGGCGCAGCACGATCTCCAACCCATTGGCGTAGCTGAGCTCGAGTCGCCGGAAGCCATTCTCCAGAGCGCGGATGATTCTCGAGGTCGGCGGCTTGGGTGCCGACAAATAACGCGCGCACAGCATCGGAGTCAGCGTCAGAGACAGGACTACCGACACCAGCACCGCCGCGCTGAGCGTCAGGGCGAACTCACGCATGATGATGCCGACGACCCCGCCCATGAACATGACGGGCGTGAACACCGTGATCAGTGAGATCGAGATGGTCAGGATGGTGAAGCCGATCTCGCCGGACCCGGCGAGCGCGGCCTCGAACGGCCGCTGACCGTGCTCGACGCGCCGCCAGATCGCCTCGACCATCACGATGGCGTCATCGACGACGAAGCCGACGGCGACGGTCAATGCCATCAGGCTCAGATTGTCCAGGGTGAAATGCGCCGCCAGCATCACCGCCGCGGTCGCCAGCAGCGACACGGGGATCACGGCCGATGGAATGGCGGTTGCCACGACGTTGCGCAGGAACAGAAAGATCACCAGCACCACCAGGCCGACGGTGATCAGCAGCGTTTTTTTCACCTCGTACACCGAAGCCCGGATGGTGAGCGTGCGGTCGGCAATGACGTCCATGTTGATGGCGGGTGGTACGCTGGCGCGCAGTTGGGGCAGGGCGGCCTTCACCGCCTCGACCGTCTCGATGACGTTGGCACCGGGCTGCTTGTAAACGATGACGTGTACGGCCGGGCCGCTCTTGAGCGACTCGAACTTGCCGGCCCGGCCGACCTCGCTGTAGCCGCCGCCCTGATTGTCCTCGACGCTGAAGCGGGCACCGCCGAGGTCGCTGACGCGGATTGGTGCGCCGTTCTTGTAGCCGACGATGAGGTCGTTCCAGGTCTGAGTGTCGACGGCCTGGTCGTCGGTGTAGACGGTCAGGCTGCGCTGGCGTCCGATGAGCTGGCCCTTGGGGGCATTGACGGTGGCTTGGGCGATGGTCGAGCGGATCTGGTCCAGTTGCAGTCCCAGCGCCGCGGCTTTGCGCGGATCGATCTGGATGCGGATGGCGGGCTTGCGGAAGCCGCCGAGATTGACCTGGCCGACCCCCCTGATATGCGACACCTGCTGGGCGACGATATTGTCGGCGTAGTCGCTGATGATGTTGATGGGCAGCGTGTCGGAAGACATCGCGATGATCAGCACGGAGTTGTCCGCCGGGTTGACTTTCCGCAGCGTTGGCGGGCTGGGCAGGTTGGTGGGTAACTGGCCGCCGGCGGCATTGATCGCCGACTGCACGTCCTGGGCAGCGGCGTCGATGTTGCGGTCCAGGTCGAACTGCAGAGTGACGGAGGTCCGGCCGAGGCTGCTGCTGGAGGTCATCTGCGAGACGCCGGTGATCAGCGCGAGCTGGCGCTCCAGCGGTGTGGCCACATTCGAGGCCATGGTTTCCGGGCTCGCCCCCGGCAACGAGGCATTGATCTGGATGGTGGGGGCGTCCACCTGGGGGAGCGCTGCGACCCCCAGGTTGAAATAGGCGATCAAGCCCAGGCCCAGCAGGGCGGCGGCGATCAGAGAGGTCGCGATCGGCCGGCGGATGAAGGGCCCGGAGATGTTCATGTTCTGGGAGGCTGGCCGCCGGGATCGTCAGCCACCGCTTCAGTGGGCCGGCGCACCGCGACCTTGGCGCCCGGGCGCAGCGAGGTCTGGCCTTCGATGACCACAGTGTCTCCCGCCTCCACTCCGGATCTGACGACCGTGATCTCATCCTGCCGCAGGTCGATCTCCAGCGGACGCATCACCGCGGTGTTGTCCTTGACCACGTAGGTGTAGGGGCCCTTGGGTCCCTGGTTGACCGCGACGCTGGGCAGCGCCAGCACGTTGTGCACCGTCTGCAGTGTCAGTCTGACGTTCAACAGCTGGCCCGGCCACAAGTGGCGCTCCGGGTTCTCGAAGCGGGCCTTCAGTTGCACGGTGGCGGTGGCCGGGTCCACGCGGTTGTCGACCACCACCAGCTCGCCGGTGTCCAGAAGCTGGCCGCTCTCCTGGCTGTACGCTTCGGTGACCAATGTCTTGCGAAAGCCGTCGGAGGCCTGCGAGAGGCGTTGAAACTCGCCCTGCGGCACGGTGAAAGTCACCGCGATCGGCGAGATCTGGTTGATGGTCACGATGCCGGAGGTATCCATCGTGGAGACCACGTTGCCCGCATCGACGTAGCGAACGCCGACGCGCCCCGCGACCGGCGCAACGATGCGGGTGTAGTCCACATTGACCCGGGCGGCCGCGACTTCACCCCGGTCGACCATGACCGTGCCTTCCAGCTGGCTGACCAGGGCGGCCTGGCTATCCACATCCAGCCCGGCAATGGAGTCCTCTTCCCCCAGCTGCCGATAGCGGGTCAGCTTGAGCCTGGCCAGTTCGAGCTGAGCCTGATCGCGACTCAAGGCCCCTTCGGCCTGCGTGAGCACCGCACGGAAGGGTGCGGGGTCGATCTCGGCGATCAGCTCGCCCTTGGCCACGTCCGAGCCCTCGCGCACGGGGACCCGCAACAAGGTGCCATTCACCTGGGCGCGTACCACCACCGTCTGCCAGCCCTGGGCCTGCGCCAACGCATTGATCGAGACAGGAACGTCGCGCCGTTCGACCTTCGCCACCGCGATGGCCGTCGCTGGCGGTGGCGAGGGTGGGGACGAGCGCGTTCCATGGAACAAAGCCCAGCTGAACAGGGCGAGCGCCACAACGAGCACCCCAACCAGACCCAACGGAAGCCGCCTGGACGCCATCAACCTGCCTTTTCCGCCTGGGGGTGCCAGGGTGCTGAATTCTCTAGGGCTCGGGAGCCCGATCGTGAAGACCGGCCAACACGATACGATAGATCGCGACAGCCTCGGAGAACAGCCGGGACCCCACGTCCTCCACGCGGTTAAGCGCCGGCAAAAACAGGGCCCGGCGCGATTTTCGCCAGTTTGTCAATGGCGAAGCCTTCCGGGCGACTTGCACAAAAGTCACACCGGCGAGACCACAGCGGGGAGGCCCGCGAGGTTCCAACCGGCAGGCTCAACGAGCGCATGGCAGGTGCGCTTACGACCTACCGGTCCGCGGGCCCGCGAGCAGCCAGATGATGAATCCGAGGACGGGCAGCAGAATCACGAGCACCGTCCACAGGACTTTTCTTTCGGTCGAGGCGCCACTTTGGAAGATGTTGACGATGGCCCAGACATCGGCGATCAGAACCAGGATGCCCCATAGACCGGTATACCCGTGATACATGCAGGACTCCTCGAGCGCCTCCCGTGTTGACGCATTGTAGACCTCCACTGATCATGGGGCGGGGGATGAATCGGTTTCAGGGGGACGGACATGAAAGCGATGTGGCTGGCGCTCGGTGCGACGGTGCTGCTGTCGGTAAGGGTGGAGGGCGCGGCCCAAGCGCAGCCGCCGGAGATACCGTTCGACTCGGTGCCGGATTTTCTGCACCTGCCGGCGGATATGTACTTCGGTGAGGTCGCGGGCATCGCCGTCAATTCCAAGGGCCACATCTTCGTGCTGTCGCGCGGCAATACCAGCGGGCCTGCCTACGGCGCCGCCGCCGCGCAGCTGCTGGAGTTCGATGCCGACGGCAAGTTTCTGCGCGAGATCGGCCGAAATCTCTATGCATGGTCGTATGCCCACGCCGTACGCATCGATCGCGACGACAACATCTGGGTGGCCGACAAGGGCTCGGACGTCGTCGTCCGCTTCAACCCCCAGGGCAGGGTGACCCTGGTCCTGGGCCGCAAGGCCGAGGCCGCCGATGAGAGTGCGCATCCGCTGGAGCACCCCAAACCGCCGCTGCCGCCGATCAATGGCCTGTTTCGCCAGGTCACCGACATGGCCTGGGATTCAGCCGGCAATGTCTACATCAGCGACGGCTACATCAATTCCCGCGTGGCGAAGTTCGACCGCGAGGGCAACTGGGTCGGTACCTGGGGAGAGCCGGGTTCCGGGCCGGGTCAATTCAGTACGCTGCACTCGATCGTGAGCGACCGCCAGAACCGCATCTACGTCGCCGATCGGGGCAACTCGCGCATCCAGGTGTTCGACACGACGGGCAAGCTGCTGTCGATTCTGCGCATCGACGTGCCCGCGCCGCACGACGCCTCCGTTCTCATCGGCAATCGTCCCGCGGAGACCGGCGCCGCGCCGGCCGGCAACGGCACCCTGCACCCGGGCTCGCCCTGGGCGCTGTGCATGACACCCGGCCCGACCCAATACCTCTATGTCGCGGACGCCTACCCCGGCCGGATCTACAAGCTGACTCTCGATGGCAAAGTCCTCGGCTGGCTCGGAAGCACCGGCCGGGTGCTGAAGAAGTTCGGCTGGATCCATGAGCTCGCCTGTCCTACCGAGAACGAGCTGTATGTGGCCGAGCTGCTCAACTGGCGCGCGCAGAAACTGATTCTGCATCCGCGGTAGCTCGGGTGCGCTAAACAGCGGCGACCAGAATTTCCTCTCCGCCCCTGGGCGGGCGCAGGCCATCCGTTCTGCCCGCGAAGTAGCGTTCTGCCAAGTCCTCGGCAGAAACGTGCCGGACCTGCTCGAGCCCCGCGTCGCTAGCCAAAGCGACAAGCTCTGTCGAGGTGAAGAAACTGATGAAGGGTGTGCCGCTGGTCCGCGCTCCTTGCTGCGCGCGCTCCAGGCCGGGACGAATCTCCGGGTCCGCAAGCTCGATCGGCAGCAGGAAAGTCATTGCGAGCGTGGTTCCCGGGGCGAGCGCTGCGACGCGGCGCAACGTTGACGCGACTGCATCCTTGGTCAGATACATGCTGACGCCCGTGGAAGCCACGACTGCAGGCTGGCTCGTATCGAACCCGGCGGAGCTCAGTTGCTGCCACCAGGCGTCGCCGGCTTCAAAGTCAACGGGCACGAAGCGCAGCCAATCCGGCACTCCGAAGCCAAGCTCGATCAGGCGCTGTCGTTTCCACGCTTGAGGCCCGGGCCGATCGATCTCGAAGACTTTGAGCTTCGAGCCGCTGTGCGGCCGGCGCTGCGCGAAGGTGTCGAGGCCGGCGCCGAGAATGACGTACTGGGCGGTGCCCTGCTGCATTTGTTCGAGGATCAGGTCTTCGATGAAACGGGCGCGGGCCACGATGGAGGCTCGGAATGGCTTCGTGAACACCGGATCCATGTCCGGGCGAAGACGCCATTGCTCATCGGGACCGGCCAAGCGCAGCCCCGCAGCGTCTTCGAAGACGTGCGGGGGCGGATCGACTTGCGTATGCAAGGCGCGCCACAACGCAACGCGCACCGCCGTGCTATCGGGAACAGGCGTCTCGTCGTGCATGTCAGTCGGGGCGAATAACGTCGTGCGGCGCTTCCGTTGCAACAATCGCGGTGCCGGGAAGATACAGCGCGATTGGTCGGATCTCGTAGACCGCAGCGGGGTTGGCCGTTTTCAGCTCGCGCGCCGCCGCGATCGCTGCGGCCTCGCTGTCGACGTCGACGATGTAGAAGCCGAGCAGCTGCTCCTTCGTCTCCGCGAACGGCCCGTCGATCACCATCGCGCCCGATCCCCGCAGCGTGCGGGCTCTGCCGGTCGCGCCGAGTCGCGCCGCCGGGCCCAGCTTTCCCTGCCGGGTGAGACGCTCGTGGACCATGCTGAGATCGGCCATGAGCGCGGCGTCCTGTTGCGGGGTCAGTGCCAGAACTTCCGGTTCCGCGTGGTACGCGAGTATGGCGTAAAGCATGAGCTCTCCTCTCTGATCGGACGCGCATTCTAGATCGGTCCGGGAGGCTCGCGGGTGAGTGTATCGCTACGCTACGGCCTGATCGTCCAGCTCGTTCCTGAACAGCTCGTCGTCGGGTGCGATGTGGCGGCCCATCGTGGTGATCCGGGCCCAATCCTCGGCTGAGAGGAGTCCCGGCTTGAGCATGATCTGGCGTGCCGCCTCCAGGAAGGCCAGGCGGTTTTCGGTGGCGCTCGCGTAGTACAGCTCCAGCAGCTTCACGTGCAGATCGCTTCGATGCGGTTCGCGCTCGATGGCCTGCTGCAGGACGATGGCTGGATTCTTGCGCCGCTCGACGAATGCGAGCGGCCTTGTGAGATCACTCCCCATGACGACGTGCGTGGTATCCAGGTGGCTATCGGGGTTGTAGAAGGAGTACTTGTGCTCCGCCGTGTCGCCGAACGCTTCCATCTCGGGCGCCAGAACTGCCGTTGTATCGCCTGTGTCGCCGCGTCCTTCCGGCTCGCTCGGCGCGATGGGCATGGAAGTCGGCTCCGGATTCACATCGTAAGTCTCTGCCTCGCGGTCAACGCTCGTCACAGGTGCTTGCGGCGTGCCGGCCGCAGATTCCCGAGCGAGGAGGTCGGCGGACGGAGCTTCAGCCGGCACGGGCGTGTTGGGCTGTGCTGCGACCGTCGAATCCGGTGAGCCTTGCAGAGGGGCCATGGGGTCATAGCCCCTGCGGCGTTTGAATGCCCACAACAGTCCCGTCGCAAGCAGCAGCGCAAGGCCGCCGATCAAAGCGCTGAACCACACCCGGCGATAGACGAGCGAGGCGCCGTCATCGCGGGGCTCAGCAGCCGTGCCGGCAGCTTGGGGCGCGGACGGCGCCGCGCGTACCGGCAGTGGCGGCGATGTTGACTGCTGCGCGCGCTTCTGCAACTCGCGGCGAACGTCCCGCAACGACCGTTCCAGCGATTCCACCCGTTGACTGAGCGCCAACTTGTCGGCGTCGACAGAGGTGGCGTCCGGCTTGGATTCGACAATACCAGGGACTGGCCTGGCCGAAGGCGTCGCCTGCCTGCGCCGAGCCGTCCTGGGCACTGCGGCGAGTTGCGCTTTGTATTCGCGATCCGCGTCCAGCAGTGAAACCCTAGCCAGCTCCTCGGCCGAGGGGAGGCGCAGAATGTCGCCGGTGTGCAGGACGTTGAAGCCCTTCTGGAATGCCGCAGGGTTGGCGCGATAGATCGCGATCATCATCCTGAGGCGCTCTCTTCGAGAACGCGCACCCGCAGCGATGGCGATGCGGGCCAGAGTGTCGCCATGTGCGACGTTATGGGAGCGGGGCTGTGGCTTGTAATCGGGAGCCGTCGCAGCGCGCTGAGTCGGCGTCGCGGCTGGCAACTGCGCTGCCGGCGCCTGCACGGGAAGCGCGGGGCGATCCGTCGGCTCCTCGAGCGCCTTCGCCACGGTCACCGGTGCGGCGCGCGGCGCTTCTGGCGCCGCGTCTGGCGTTCTTGATGCCAACCCGGCGGGGTCCAGCAAAGCCGTGTACTCGCGGATCAACTCACCTGCCGGCCAGTGGACATCCACCAGGAATGTCACCACCGGTTCCGTGAATGAGTCCTGCGAGCGCAGCAGCAGGATCGGCTGGCCGCGGGCGTCCTGGCCGACGCTCACCTTAGTTCCGGCGAGGAAGTTGGGACGCACCAGCTGCTTGCGCTGGAAGGTGTCCTCGTCCGCGATGGCAGCTGTCAGCCGACCCAGCTCCCCAGGGCTTGCATCGATCAGCTCGATATGGGCAACGAACGCTTGGCCCAATGCCGACTCGACATGCAGCTCACCCAATCCGAGCGCCAGCGCGGCACCGGGGACTGTGGCACTGGCGAGCAGCAGGATTGGGCACAACAGGCGCGACATGACTAAGGTCCATGGTAAGCCAGCCGGCCGGCCGGCCCCGTGGTCAGTGTCACCAAATGCACTGAAATCGCTCGTGGATGCGCTTCCATGCCAGGATCGACGCGGGCCGTGTGATGCAGCTCACAGCGCCGGCGGCGCCGATTCGGTGCCCGCGGCGCAGCTCTGCAGGCGCGCATTGCGGGATAGAATGCATGACGCACGTATGATCTCCAGGTTGCCGACGCTTTCGCAGGCCATCGACCAGAGCGCGCTCGCCGGGCGGCATTGGACGATCTTCGGCGTGTGCATGCTGCTGACCATGCTGGATGGCTGGGATACGCAGTCGATCGGCATCGTTGCGCCGCGGCTGGCCGGCGAGCTTGCCCTGAATGACACGCAACTCGGCGCGACGTTCTCGAGTGCGCAACTCACTGGAGCAGTGTGATGGCGCAAGGCGATCCGCAGGCCACTATTCGCCGCGCCGCACCGAGGGATGCTCCGGCACTCGCGAGTCTCGGCGCGGCGACGTTTACTGAAACCTTCGGTCATCTCTATCCTGCGGAGGATCTGCACGCATTCCTGGCTGGATCTCATTCGGTGAACGAATGGACTCGTGCGCTCACCGATCCGCGGCGCGCAGTCTGGCTCGCAGCGCTCGCGGGCACGACGCCGGTCGGATTCATTGCGGTCGGGCCTTGCAAGTTACCCATCGAGAATCGTGAGCCAAGCGCCGGCGAGATTCAGCGACTCTACGTGCTGGCACGCCATCACAATCTGCGTCTCGGCTCGCAGCTCATGGAAGTCGGGTTGGAATGGCTCGCGAGCCAGGGGCGAGCACCCCTGTACGTCGGGGTGTGGTCGGAGAACTTCGGCGCGCAGCGTTTCTATCGACGCTACGGGTTCGACAAGGTCGGCGAGTATGGATTTCCTGTCGGCCAGAGCGTGGATCGCGAGCTCATTCTCAGGCGCTAGCGCCGCGGGCCGGTGAGGCTTCGAAGGAGTCTCTGCAAAGGAGTAAGATCGACTTCATCAGGAGGTCCAGCATGCTCAAGTCCGAGCACAACGAGCTACTGACCCGTATCGGGCCAGGCACGCCGATGGGTGAGTTTCTGCGGGAATACTGGGTGCCCGCCTGCCGCTCGGCCAAGCTGGAGGTCGACGGCGCACCCGAGCGCGTCCGGCTGTTTGGCGAGAATTTCGTCGCTTTTCGAGCAACCGACGGCCGCGTCGGTTTCATGCAGGAGGCCTGCCCGCACCGCTGCGCGAGCCTCGCGCTCGCGCGGAATGAAGCCGGCGGCCTGAGGTGCATCTTCCACGGCTGGAAATTCTCGGTCGAAGGCAAGTGCGTCGATGCGCCCACCGAGCTGCGTAGCGGGCGCGAACGCTTCGCCGCCAACGTGCCCGTGCGCAGTCACCCGACCCGCGAAGCTGGCGGGCTGGTCTGGGTCTATCTGGGCAAGCAGCAGGCCCACCCGCCGCGGTTCCCCGATTTCGAGTTCACGAGCTTGCCGGATGAGCAGGTGTCGCCGCGTCGCGGGATCATTCATTGCAACTGGCTGCAAGGGCTCGAGGCCTTGTTGGATTCCGCGCACGTGAGCTACCTGCATTCGTCGAATATCGGCAGCTCGGCCGGACGACAGATGTTCAAGGGCGAGTCCGATTACATGCTCGACAACTCGGCGCCCACTTTCGAATTGGTCGCCAAGCCGTATGGCTTTCGCGAGGGAGCGCTGCGCGCGCAGGCGAACGGGCGCTGTTATGCGCGCATTCGCGAGGTCGTTCTGCCGTTCTTCTCATTCATCCCGGCGGCTCCAGGCGGGCCGGCGCTGGCATGCTGCTCCATTCCCATCGACGATGAGTGGACGGCACAGTGGTACATCGCCTTCGACGTCCATGGGACGATACCCGCCAATTGGATGAGCGCCTACGGCTCGGACTCGGGCGACCCGGACTTCTTCAATTCCGACATGGGAAGTCGTGCCAACCTCTGGCACCAGGATCGCGAGGCGATGAAACGTGGCCACTGGAGCGGGATCGTCGGACGCGGCAATGCGTATGAGGACTTCGTGGTCCAGGAGTCGATGGGGCCGATCGTCGATCGCAGCCAACAGCATCTGGGCAGGTGCGATCTGGTGATCGTGCGGGCCCAGAGCATGTTGCTGCGGGCCAGCGAGGCGTATGCGGCCGACGGCACGATTGCGTTTGCCGGAGAGGAGGTCGAGTTCGGCAGGATCCGCGCCATCTCGGTCGCCTATCCGCACGGGCAGGATTGGAAGCAGATCGATGCGTTCAATCTACCCGCGTTGGAAGTCGCATAGCTCGAAGCCTCTGTTCCCACGCCCGCGGCTCAGCTGTCAGGTCGGCGCAATCCAACATCGCGAACGCGCTGCGTCGCGGCTGCAAATACGGCATGACTGGCCAGCGGTCGCCGCGTGGACACCGGTAACCAGGCGGCTTGACACCGGTAGCTACGCGGAGCATGGTAGCGCTCACAACGCGGTAAAAATGCGACGCAAATGGCGTCGCATCCCGCCCCGCGCCTGCCGCATCGCTCAGCGGCGCGCGCTCAGCACATTGCTCGCCATAACAAACTCGATCGGCACGCCAGGCCCCCGGGGCGAAAGTCGTGCTTCGACATCGGCCAGGAAGTCAGCCCACTGCGGGCCGGGCACTTTGGCGAGCGCGAGGCGGGAGGAGGGCGCGGCTTTGGCGGTGGACTCGACGAAAAGCTTCGCGGATGAGAAGCCTGCCGTGCGTCGTACGGTCTGAACGGCCACGCTGTTGAAGCCTGCGTCCGCAGCGAGCGCTCGCATGCTGTCAGGATCGGACAACGCAAACGG
>DATNEN010000198.1:0-14850 GCA_035552975.1 Steroidobacteraceae bacterium | reverse complement strand
GGCGGCCTGGTCCTGAAGCGCCACCGGTATCGCCGGTGCCAACGGCTCCACTTGCGGGAGCTGTGCCTTGCGGGTCTCGCGCGCCTCGTAGACAACCAGCGTGGCCGCGGCCAGATCTCCCAGGCGTTTGAAGTCCCGCCGGATCAGCATGCACACCAGCGCGGAGCCGTACATGAACGGTAGAAAGTCCGCCACGCGCAGCAGATTGCGGGTGAGGGAGGCCGCAGGGGTGATCGGCAGGCCATTGTCCATGACGACCTTGAGGCCGAGCGCGCGCTTGCCGGGCGTCGCTCCCCAGCGGGTGAGCTCGAAGGCGACCGGGTAGAGCCATTCGAGCAAAAACAACATGATCAACAGGATCGCCGGACCCAGAGCGCCGAGTAATGCGATGACGGTCGTCAGCAGGCTGAAAATCATGAACCGGATCAGCATGTCCAATAGAAATGCGCACGCTCGCGCGCACAGCCCCGAGGGCCGCAGCTCGAGCAGAATGCCCTCGGGGGTTTCCGCCGGGACGAGGGTGTCGAGGACGGTCCCTGTCACGCGTCAGGCTCGGGACATCAAGCCTTGACGACGAGGGTGCTCGCAATCTTGTCGTGCAGGCACTGGCGCGACTCGCTGAAGATCATGAGCGAGTCCACCAGGAAGTAGATCGTGCTCACGATGGGTATCAGGGATGGGATGCCGTTCACGAGGTTGCGCAGCAGGAAGATCCTCCAGAACGAGGCTTTGCTTCCATCGGTGCGCACGACCTTGATGCCGCAGATCCGCTTGCCGATCGACTGGCCGTTGCGGGCGACGAACACGATGGTGATGATCGCCCAGATGCAGAACAACACGCCGGTGATGGGCATGTAGGGGTTGTGCAGATACATGGCGCTCAGGATCGCCATCCGATCGGTCATCGCCGCGGCGCCTCCCGCGGCGCCTCCCGCGGCCAGGGCCTTGATGCCGCCGAAGATCGCCGGGCCTTCTGCGACACCCAGGATCAGAGCGTCGAGCAGAATGGCGCCGAAGCGTGTACCGCGGCCGGCCAGCTCTCCCGGTCCGCTGGCCTCGGCGACATCCTCCACGCGAGCCGCCGGGGGCGCGTAGGGATTCTGGGTGTTCGGGGTGGGCGTGCTCATCGTTGACCTCCCTTGATGTTTTCATGGCCCGCGAAGAGCGCAAGCGCGCCTCCGGGACCGGTTTTATGTGCTGAGTGGGCTGGCCTGGACGGACCCGTCGGGGACTGCAAACGGGGGGATTCTGCGCCTGATGCGCTGCGGGCGCACCTACCGGCTGCACGCGCCGCCCGGGGCCGCGCCAGCTATCCAGCCGGCCCGCTCTCGCCAACGGCCGGTGGGTGTTACGGGCAGCTCAGGCAGTGCCCGGCTGGCAGAAGAACAGGTGTGCCGGCAGCACGTTGAGCGGCTCGAAGCGGCGCTTGACGTAATGGAAGATACGCTGCAGGTCCGGAAGCACGCGGGTGGAGAACTGGTACACCAGAAAGGAGCCTCCCGGGGCGAGCGCGCCGAAGGTCTTGAGCAGAATGCGCTCGCGCAGCTCGGCCGGGATGGTGCTGAAGGGAATGCCGGAGATGATGTAGTCGACGTGCTCGTGCCCCTGCTGGCGCAGGATCTCGTCCACCGATTCGGCCGAGCCTTCCATGACGCGCAGCCTGCGGTCCGGGAAGGCGCTGCGCAGGAACTTCACGAAGTCGGAGTTCGTCTCGATGGCGATCAGCTGCGCATCCGGCCGCATTCTCTGGAGAATCTCGGCCGTGATGCTCCCGACGCCGGGGCCGTACTCGACGATGACCCGCGCAGCGGCCCAGTCCACGGGTTGCAGCAACTGCCGGATCAGGAAGCGCGAGCTCGGGATGATCGAGCCGAGCATCCGGGGATGGCGAAAGAAGTTGCGCGCGAACAGGAGGAGATCCCCGATGCGCGTCCGGTTGCGTGTCTCAGACACGTCGTTTCCTGCGTCAGTGCTGCCCATGGCTAACTCCCAGACCCTGCAGAAGGTTCCGCGACCGGGCGTCGCGAGTCGCGCGCTTGGAAGTCTAAAGCAGCGGCGGGGCCATGTCTGTGGCAGCACGGGATTGGGAACAGGCCATCGCCTATCCGCCCGCGCGCTTCGCCTCGTAGCCAAGCTTCTGCAACGCCTCGACGAGGCGATCCCGATGGTCGCCTTGGATCTCGATACTCCCGTTCTTGACGGCCCCGCCGGCTCCGCACAGCTTCTTCAGCTGCGTGGCCAGTGCTTCGAGCTGCGCTTCTCCCAGCGGCAATCCCGTAATCACTGAGACTCCCTTGCCCGAACGACCGGCGACCTCACGGGCGACGCGCACGCGCTGACCGGCATCCGCCGGAGCGTGCACGGCGCGGCTGCCCGGCAGTGCGGCGGCAGAGCGTGCATTGCCGTTGCGTAACACGACGCCGCGAAAGGTCTGTTTCGGCTTCAAGGCTGCGGGCCTGGCGGGAGTGTCCCAGTTGCGGTCGAGCGCTTGCTGGCCGGTGCCAGGATCGCCCCTGTTGCCGGTGACTATAGGCCATGGGGGAGCGGACTGGGAATGCCGCTCTGCGCCCAGTGCCCGCGAATGGGTACGTCGATTGCGTTACCGGCTTTGAGCGGCCCCTGCGGGCGTTGCCCCTGCGCCGCCAACACTCGAGCTTGCGCGGCCCGCGACGCGCGGCTCGCAAAGGAGGACTGCATGAAGAACCGACAGGTCGTACTCGCCACCGCCGCGGCTGTGGCGCTGGCTTTCGCGGCGACGGCTCTTGCGCAAACTCGGGCGCCATCGGCGCAGGGTGTACCCGGCGGCACGGGCTCCCCGACGCCGGGCACGGTCAATCCCGAGGCCACCGACCCGAGCACTGCAACGCCGAGCACGGTGGGCCCGCCGGCATCCGGTGTCCACAGCACAGTCGACCCCACTGAACGCCGGCGCGACGCCACTGGAAATACCCGCATGGCGGCGGCCGGCAAGGTGAGCGCCGGCATGCCGGTCCAGTCGACCTCGGGTGAGCCGCTGGGAGCCGTCCGGGATGTCGTACCGCGTGCCAGCGGCCTGCCGGGATATGTTGTGATCACGTTGCCAAAGGGCGGAAAGACCGCCGTGCCCTACACCACGGCGGTGTCGACGGTGCGTAATGGAACGATCGTTCTCGATCGTGCGCGACTGGAGGGTGCGCCGCGGGTGCAGGACAGCCAGTTGCAGAACCATTCCGATCGGAGCTGGCAGAAGCAGGCGGACCAGTACTGGAGCCGGCGCGGGGCGGCCCCCGAAGGCGGGCAAAACGAGTCCTCGCCTTCCGACAGGGGCTAGTCTCGAGGGGCTCCGATCAAGAATGCACGGCCGGGCCCACCCGGGCCCGGTTCGTGGAACGATTCGTGCACTGCGGCAGAGCCGGAAGGTGCAAATTAGAAAACCTGTGGCATTCCGCGCCAGTAATATTCCATGCTGATGCTGACCTGACGCTCGAGACCCCACCGCAGGCGCCACGAGTCGAATGAGCCCATGACGCAAAGATCGCGATTGCACGTTCCGCATCCGCCCGCCCGTCCTGGCGACAAGCCCGACTTCAGCTACGTTCAGATCTCCCCCGCAGGGGCCGTGCCACGCCCGGAAGTCACCACCGCCCCACACGAGATGGAGCGGCTGGCGGTGGAGATGGTGCGGGTGCTCGATGAGCAGCACACCGCGGTCGGCCCGTGGAATCCGCACCTGGACCCGCAGGACCTGCAGGTAGGCCTGCGCCACATGCTGCTCAACCGGGTCTTCGATGACCGGATGCAGCGCATGCAGCGCCAGGGAAGGATCTCCTTCTACATGAAGTCCACCGGCGAGGAGGCCGTCTCGGTGGCCCAGGCGATGGCGCTGCAGCCGGGGGACATGTTCTTCCCCTCCTATCGCAACCAGGGCCTGCAGATCGTGCGCGGACGCAACCTGGTGGATCTGATGTGCCAGTGCCTGTCCAACACCCATGACATGTGCAAGGGCCGCCAGATGCCCATCATGTATCACTGGGGTCGCGGCAACATCTTCTCGATCTCCGGCAACCTCGCGACCCAGTTCCCGCAGGCAGTCGGCTGGGCGATGGCAGCCGCCCTGAAGGGCGAGGACCGGATCGCCGCCAGTTGGATAGGCGAGGGTGCGAGCGCGGAGGCGGACTTCCACCACGCCATGACTTTCGCGGAGGTCTACAAGGCGCCGGTCATTCTCAACATCGTCAACAACCAGTGGGCGATCTCGACGTTTCAGGGATTCGCAGGCGGCGAGCAGCGCACGTTCGCGGCGCGCGGCCTGGGCTACGGGATGCCCGGCATCCGCGTCGACGGCAACGACTTCCTGGCCATCTACGCGGTCACGCAGTGGGCCGCCGAGCGGGCGCGTAACAGCGGCGGTCCGACTCTGATCGAGCTGGTGACCTACCGGGCCGGTGCGCATTCCACGAGCGATGACCCCTCGCGCTATCGTCCGCGGGATGAATGGAAGGCATGGCCGCTCGGGGACCCCATCGAGCGCCTGCGTGCCCATCTGATCGCGCTCGGGGAGTGGTCCGAAGAGCGGCACGCGGCCCTGGAGAGAGAGCTCGAGGCGCACGTGAGCGCCTGCTGGAAGCAGGCCATGAGCTACGGCACCCTCACCGAGGGTCCGAAGCTCGACCCGCGGACGATGTTCGATGACGTGTACGCGAAGACTCCGCAGCACCTGCTGCGGCAGCGCGCCGAGCTGGAGGCGATTGGTGAGGCCCGCTCGCCTGCCGGATCGGAGGACTCCGAGGACCTGGAGCGAGAGGCTCGATTCGCGGCGAAGGAAGGTTGATGCCATGGCGCACATGAACATGGTCCAGGCGCTCAACTCAGCCATGGATATCATGCTTGGGCGCGATCCGCGCGTGGTCATCATGGGCGAGGACGTCGGATTCTTCGGCGGCGTGTTCCGCTGTACCGACGGGCTGCAGCGCAAGTACGGCGAGCAGCGCGTGCTCGACACGCCGATTGCAGAAGGAGGCATCGTTGCGGCGGCGATCGGCATGGGTGTGAACGGATTGAAGCCGGTTGCAGAGATCCAGTTCGCCGACTACATCTATCCTGCGTTCGATCAGGTCGTGAGCGAGCTCGCGCGGCTGCGCTACCGGACGGCCGGGGAGTTTTCGGCGGCCGTCACCATTCGCACTCCGTGTGGGGGCGGGATTCGCGGCGGACAGACCCATTCGCAGAGCCCCGAGGGGATTTTCACGCACGTCTGCGGCATCAAGGTCGTCATGCCGTCCAATCCCTACGACGCGAAGGGCTTGCTGATCAGCTCGATCGAGGATGAGGATCCGGTCGTGTTCTTCGAGCCGAAGCGCATCTACAACGGGCCCTTCGACGGCGATCCGAACAAGCCCGCCGTTCCGTGGAGCTCGCATCCCAAGGGCGAGGTGCCTGGGGGCTATTACGCCGAGCCTATCGGCAAGGCGGCGATCACGCGGCCGGGGAATGACGTCACGGTCCTTGCCTACGGCACCATGGTGCATGTGGCGGAGGCGGCCGTGCGGCTCGCGGGAGTGGATGCGGAGATCGTCGACGTTCGCACGCTCGCTCCTCTGGATGTGGATACGCTCTGCACCTCGGTCTGCAAGACCGGCCGGTGTGTCGTCGTGCACGAAGCCACGCGTTTCAGCGGGTATGGCGCGGAGCTCGTCGCGACGGTGCAGGAGGAGTGCTTCTGGCACCTGGAGGCACCGATTCAACGGGTCACGGGTTGGGATACGCCGTATCCGCATGCGTTCGAGTGGGAATACTTTCCGGGGCCGCAGCGGATCGCCGCCGCGCTGCACGCAGTGATGAAAGCGGCGTGAGCCCCTGAGAGGAACAGCGGAGACTCCCGATGAGCAGACATGTCCTCAAGCTGCCCGATCTCGGCGAGGGAACCGTCGCTGCAGAGATCGTCGCGTGGCGTGTCAAGCCGGGCGATGTCGTTGCAGAGGACGACGTGCTCGTCGAGGTGATGACCGACAAGGCCGCTGTGGAGGTGCCTTCGCCCGTGAGCGGCAAGGTGATCTCAACGAACGGTAACCCCGGCGAGTCGGTTCCGGTGGGCAGCGAGCTGATCGTTTTCGAGACGCTGGAGAGCGCCGGGTCTCGAGACGCGGGTGCTGGCACTGTGACTGCGGTGGCCGGGCCGACGTCCACCCCGGTATCTGCGCACGGCCCAGTGCCAGCCAGAGGTGCGGTATCGGCAAACGGTGCGCAATCGGGCAGGCAGTCCGGCAACGGGGTGCAGCCGCACAGTCGCGTCCAGGGGCGTGAGCGAGCCGCAGAGCAGGGGGTCCACGTCGCTGAGCGCGCCGGCCGTGTTGCTACCTCGCCTGCGATTCGCAGGCGCGCGCACCAGGCCGGTATCGATCTCTCGCAGATCCAGGGCTCGGGACCTAACGGGCGCATCGTGAGAGAAGATCTCGATGCATTCGTGGCGCGCCGACCCGATCGCGAGCGCCACCACGGCAAACCGTCGGCTCCGCACGCGCCCGTTCCGGCTCCGGTCGCGGGCCCCACCGAAGAGATCAAGATCATTGGCATACGGCGGCTCATCGCCCAGAAGATGAGCGAGGCCAAGCGCAACATTCCGCACTTCGCGTACGTCGAGGAGATCGACGTCACCGAGTTGGAAGCCCTGCGCCGGCATCTCAATGCCGGCGAGCCGGCGGCCCTGAGCTATCTGCCGTTTCTGGCAGCGGCGCTGGTCAGGGTTCTCGAAGAGTTTCCGCAATGCAATGCCACCTACGACGCGGATCGTGGCGTCATCATCCGTCACCGTGCCGTACACCTCGGCGTTGCCACTCAGACCCCCGATGGCCTCAAGGTGCCGGTGGTTCGCGATGCGCAGCAGCGCTCGTTGTGGGAGTTGGCCTCGGAGATGAAACGGGTGACGGATGCTGCCCGCTCAGGCACGGCGAAGCGTGAGGAACTGATCGGCTCGACGATTACGGTCAGCAGCCTCGGCAAGCTTGGAGGCATCGCGAGCACGCCGATCATTAACTCTCCCGAAGTAGCTATCGTCGGCGTGAATCGCGCCGTTGAGCGGCCCGTGGTGATCGGCGGGGCGATTGCCGTGCGCCGCATGATGAACCTGTCGTCCTCGTTCGATCATCGGTTCGTCGACGGCTATGACGCGGCGGCGATGATCCACGCGCTCAAAGAGCGGCTCGAGCACCCGGCGACGATTTTCATCGGCCGCTGAAGCGCCGGACCCTGTCGGGCTTGCCCCTGTCAGTGTGCCCTGCCGGGCGGCCCTAGAAAATCTTAACGTCCCTAAACGGACTCTGTTTGTCCCTCCGCAAGGGCTGAGGCACCTTACGCTTGCAGCGACGGTCAGACGTCGCAATTCGCGTAAGGAGTCAGTCCGTGGCCAGGCAGTCCTTCCTCAAGACGCTCGTCGCACACGTGCGTACCAGCACGACCACCGCGAGCGGGAGCTACGTGTTCGACCTGCGCGGGAGGTGGCGATATGAGCCCCGCACGAGGAAAAGCCGTTGGGAGCAGCACGTCATGTCCATCGCCCAGATTGCGGCGATGACCCGTGTCTGAGCCGAAAGTCTCGGCTGCCTCCAGCTACGGTGTGGTCGGACTCGACGCCGATTCTGGTGGTAACGGTGCCGCGGGAACGTGCCGCTGAAAACACTCCACGGCGGCACGCGCTGCCGGTCCCGCCAATTCCGGTCGCACCAGAACCAGGTAGAGCGGCATGTTGCGAGTTGCGCCCAGGGCGAGGGGCAGCGCGCGCAGAGTCCCAGTTCGCAGCGGCCCTTCAACGATGTGTCGAGGCAGCCAGGCGAATGCGAGTCCCGCCTCCACCGTGGCGAGCGAGGATTCGACACTGCTGACAGTGCACCGATGCTCCGCGCCGAGCCATCCCTCATCGCGAGGGCTGCGCATCCCGGAATCACGAACGACAGCCTGCACGTGACGCGCGAGGTCCGCAGTGGTCAAGGGATGCTCGAGCAGGCTCAGAGGGTGGTCGAATCGCGCTACGGCGACGAACGCGACATCGATGAGCCACTGTCCGAGTGCGCCGGGGGGAACCCTCGTGGTGACCACGACGTCGGCGCGGTTCTCGGCGATCGCCTCCTCCGCCCCTGACAGGACGGCGTCCGACAGCTGCAGCTCAGTGTCCGGACACAGGCGCTGCAACTCGGCGATGATGCGCATAAGGCGCTCGCGCGGAAATGCAGCGTCCACCACGAGACGAAGCTCAGACTCCCACCCCCGCACGAGCTGACGTGCCAGCGCCTCGAGCGCCGCCAGATCCCGAAGCAGCGGCCGAACGCGCTTCAGCAGGACCTGGCCATGCGGGGTCAGCACTGCCTTTCGACCCTCGATGGCCAGAAGGGGAACATCGAGCGCCTCCTGCAGGCGCGCGACGGCATAGCTGACCGCCGACTGGCTGCGATGCAGGCTGTCCGCCGCTTGCGCGAAGCCGCCCTGGTCGATGACCGCAGCCAGAACGGCCCACTGCTCGAGGGAGGTCTTCGCCCGCTCCATTGATCCGATAAATAGATGGGTTAGACGGGAAAATTACGCTTTTTTATCCAATTAGTCGACCATATCTTAGTCACCAGCCCATCGGGGCGAGGAGGTCGCCATGAACGAGGTTCGACGCAGCAGTGAGCGTGGCTATGCCGATCACGGCTGGCTGAAGTCCTTCCATACGTTTTCCTTTGCCGATTATTTCGATCCCGAGCACGTCGAGTTCGGGCCGCTACGTGTCATCAACGAGGATCGGGTCGCCGCCGGTGCCGGATTTGGTACCCACGGACACCGGGACATGGAGATCATCAGCTACGTGCTCGAAGGCGAGCTGGCGCACAAGGACTCCATGGGCAATGGCTCGACCCTGCGGCCGGGATTCGTCCAGCGCATGAGCGCGGGCAGCGGTGTGCAGCACAGCGAGTTCAATCCCTCGCGCAGCGCTCCAGTGCACTTCCTGCAGATCTGGATCCAGCCCAACCAGCAGGCGATCGAGCCCAGCTACGAGGAGAAAGTGTTTCCTGCGCAGGAGAAGCGGGGTCGCCTGCGACTGATCGCCTCACCCGATCGTGCGGAGGGATCGGTTCTCATCCACCAGGACGCGCGCGTGTACGCCGGCCTCTTCGACGCCGAGGAGAGCGCAACGCTGAATGTCGAGCAGGGTCGTCGCATCTACGTGCACGTCGCACGCGGGCGGCTCACGGCAAACGACGTCCAGCTCGATGCAGGGGATGCGCTGCAGCTGACGGATGCGACCTCGCTGAGTCTGACGAAAGGAGCAGGCGCGGAAGTGTTGGTGTTCGACCTGCCTGGCTAAGCCGCCGCACGCGCCGCGGTCCGCACAATCTCACCGAGCCTGCGGACTGCGGCGTCGAACGCGGCCGACCACTCGTGGCCATAGTTCAGGCGCAGGCAGTTACGGAACTGCCGCTGCGCGGAGAAGATCGGGCCCGGGGCGATGCTGAAGCCTTGCTCGAGTGCCTTGGCATGGATGTCGATGGCGTCGTGACCCGCAGGCAGCTCGATCCACAGAAAGTAGCCACCCTCCGGGCGAATGACGCGGAACCCCGGCGGCAGATGCCGAGTGAGCGAGGCGAGGGCGGCGGCCTGCTGGGATGCGAAGGTGCGGCGCAGGCCTGCGAGATGCCGCTCGTAGCCTCCTTCGCGAAGGTAGATGGCGATGGCGTCCTGCGCGGGAATGCTCGTTGACAGCGAGCTCATGATCTTGCGCCGCTGCAACGCAGTGGCGAAGCGACCTGCTGCGACCCACCCGACGCGATACCCCGGCGCCAGGCACTTGGCGAAGGAGCTGCAGTGCAACACCCGTCCGTTGCGGTCAAACGCCTTGGCGGGCTTGGGACGGCGGCCGAAGTACAGCTCCGCATACACGTCGTCCTCGATGAGCGCGGTATCGTGTTTCTCCAGCAGCGCGACCAGCTCCTTCTTCGCCTCCTCCGGCATCAGCGCACCGCGGGGATTCTGGAATTGGGTCATCAGCCAACACGCGCGCACCGGGTGCTTGCGGAGAATGCGTGCCAGCGCCGCGACGTCGGCACCTTCCCCCGGCAGAGTCGGGATCTCTATCGCTCGCAGGCGCAGAGCCTCGATCGCCTGCAGGCACCCGTAGAACGCGGGCGACTCGATCGCGACGATGTCACCGGGGCGCGTCAGCACCTGAAGAGACAGATTCAGGCCTTCGAGTGCGCCGGAGGTGATGACGATCTCCTCAGGGGACACGCGCGCGCCGCTGCGCAGATAGCGCCGTGCGATCTGGTTGCGCAGCTCTGCGCTGCCCGGCGGCAGGTCATCCAGGGTGCTCCAGGGGTTCATCTGCCGCGCTGCGGTGCTCAGGCAACGCGCGAGCCTTGCGAGTGGAAACAGCACCGGACTGGGGAATGCGGATCCTAGTGGAACGACCTCGCGGTCGCGCACCGATTCCAGCACCTGGAAAACGAGCTCGCTGACGTCGACGCGCGTGGTACGTGGCTCTCGAGGTCGCACCGGCGCTTCGCGTGCAGCGCGCGGTGTCGTTTGCCACGCCCCGCTCACATAAAACCCCGAGCGCGGTCGCGTCTCGATGAAGCCCTCTGCTTCGAGCACTTCATACGCGTGGACGACGGTTGCGAGACTCAGTCCGCGATCTCGCGACAGCTCGCGGACGGAGGGAACGCGTTCGCCGGCTTTGAGCGTGCCATCGCGGATCGATGTGGCGAAGTCGTCAGCCAGCTGTCGGTAGAGCGATCGTGTGGGCGACATTCGCCCGCTAGCATAGCGGGTTATGTTCCCCTCAGGGGGCTCCCCTCGGCGCCCAGGGGCTGAAGGGTCAGTGCATGCTGCGAGGACTGATGCCGCCCAGATACCAGACGATCATGATGAGGGCGAAGAGGCCGATCGAGAGGCCGATGCGCAAGGTCAGGGCACGCACCACCCGCTCCGGATGCTCAGGTCCGGAGGACATATGGAACATCGCCTTGCCGAGGCTGAAGACAATGGCGCCGAGCAGAATCAGGATGAGCGTCTTGATCGGTTCCACGTCATCTCTCCTCGCGCGAGGCTTCTTCCGCCGCGCGCTCGCGCCGGATGGTCGACACCACCGATGCCATCGCAGCGCCCAGCGTGGCCACCATCGCGGCCATCAGCAGCACCAGTCCGCCGGCCAGGCGATAAGCCTCGAACAGTCCGAGGCCCACTCCGATCGGTGTGGACACCAGCAGTATCGGCTTTGCAATTCTCATGGCTCGCAGTTTACGGGCGGCGGCGCATGCCTGATAGACGCAGATCGGGCCTTGCCGAAGCAGTACAGATGGATGGTTGCCGCGCACCGATCGTGAAAGAATATGCGGCCCGCTCAGGAGGATCGCGATGGCCAGACCCCCACTACCCCCGTATACGGCCGAAACCGCCGCACAGAAGGTGCGTGCGGCGGAGGACGCCTGGAACGGACGCAATCCGCAAGCGGTTTCGCTGGCCTATACGGAAGATAGCCGCTGGCGCAACCGCTCCGAATTTCTCCACGGACGCAGCGAGATCGTGGCGTTCCTGACGCGCAAGTGGGCACGGGAGCTCGACTATCGACTCATCAAGGAGCTGTGGGCATTCACGGGCAATCGCATTGCGGTGCGATTCGCCTACGAGTGGCACGATGACAGCGGTCAATGGTTCCGCTCGTACGGGAATGAGAACTGGGAGTTCGACGATCAGGGTCTGATGCGCGTCCGTCACGCCAGCATCAACGACCTGCCGATCGCCGGCGCCGATCGCAAGTACCACTGGCCGCTCGGGCGCCGGCCGGACGACCATCCTTCGCTGAGCGAGCTGGGGTTTTGATCAACGTGAGCAACTCGACCCTCCTGCACACGCTGTGCTGTCTGCCGTTGATGGCCTCGCTGGCGGCGCCGGCGACCGCGACACCGTCCTCGCCGGCACACGAGTCGCTGTTGGGCGGCATGGACCCCACGGTTCTGCCCGGCAACGATTTCAACGCCTACGCCAACGGCGGCTGGCTGAAGGCCACTGAAATTCCCCCCGATCGCGCGTATTGGGGTACCGGCTCGATCGTGGCCGAGCGCACGCTGCAGCGAACTCAGTCGCTGCTGCAGGCGGCCGGCGATGCGCCTGCCGGCTCGGAGGCTCGCAAGATCGGTGACTACTACTCGAGCTTCATGGACGAGGCGGCGATCGAGAAGCGGGGGCTGCAACCGTTGCAGCGGCGGCTCGCGCGCATTGCTGCAATCCGGGATCGCCACGCGCTCGCGCGCGAGCTTGGAGGAACGCTGCGAGCGGACGTCGACGCTCTGAACAACACGCAGTTCCACACGGACAACCTGCTCGGCCTGTGGGTCGCGCAGGACCTCGACGACCCGAGCCGCTACGCCGCGTTTCTGTTGCAGGGTGGGCTTTCGATGCCCGACCGGGACTTCTACGTCGACCCTTCCGCGCACATGCAGGCGATCCGGGAGAAGTTTCGCGCGCACATTGCGACCGTGCTGCGCCTGGCCAAAATCGCCGACGCAGACGTCAAGGCGGCGCGGATATTCGAGCTCGAGCACCGGATCGCGCAAGTGCATTGGAAGCGCGAGGACTCCGAGCAAGTCCGCAAGGCCGACAACCACTGGCCGCGCGCCGACCTGGACAAGCGCGCACCGGGCCTGGACTGGGCGAGCTTCCTGAGCGCGGCGGATCTGCAGAAGCAGACGGAGTTCGTCCTCTGGCAGCCCAGCGCCATCACCGGGATTGCAGCGTTGGTCGGGAGCGAGCCGCTCCAGACGTGGAAGGACTATTTGACCTTCCACGCCATCGAGCACGTGGCGACGTATCTGCCGAAGGCGTTCGTCGATGAGCAGTTCGCCTTCTACGGTGCAGCGCTGAGCGGTACTCCGGAGCTGCGTCCGCGCTGGAAGCGGGCCGTGGATTCGACCAGCGAAGCGCTGGGCGAGGCGGTCGGCAAGCTCTACGTGCAGCGCTACTTTCCGCCGTCCGAGAAGCTGCGCGCGGAGGCCATGGTGCGCAATCTGCTCGCGGCGTTCAGTGCGCGCATCGACCACCTGGGCTGGATGTCGCCGGAGACCAAGGTCAAAGCGAAGGCGAAGCTCGCCACGCTCAAGGTATCGGTCGGATATCCGGACCGATGGCGCGACTACTCCGGCCTGCAGGTCGTGAAGGGGGATGCTCTGGGCAATGCCGAGCGTGCGGAGCTGTTCGAGTACCACCGCAATCTTGCGAAGCTCGGCCAGCCGGTGGATCGCGGCGAATGGGTCATGACCCCGGAGACTGTGAACGCCGTCAATCTCCCGGTGATGAACGCGATCAACTTCCCCGCGGCCATCCTGCAGCCGCCATTCTTTGATCCGAATCGACCCCTGGTGATGGATTACGGGGCGATCGGCTCGACCATCGGTCACGAGATCAGTCACAGCTTCGATGACCAGGGTGCGCAGTTCGATGCGAGCGGCAAGCTGCAGAACTGGTGGACACCCTCTGACCTCGCCCACTTCGAAGCCTCCGCGGCTCAGCTGGTGGCGCAGTTCGATGCCTACCGGCCGTTTCCTGACGTTCACGTCAACGGTAAGCAGACCCTCAGCGAGAACGTTGCGGACGTCGCCGGGCTCGCAGTCGCCTACGATGCCTACCATCGCGCCCAGCCGGCAAAGGCCGCGGCGGTGGAGGGATTCTCCGCCGACCAGCTGTTCTTCTTGAGTTTCGGGCAGAGCTGGCGGCAGAAGATCCGCGAGGCCTCTCTGAGGCAGCGCCTCGTCACCGACGGCCACGCGCCGGCCCGCTACCGTGCCGACACCGTCAGAAACCTCGACTCCTGGTATTCCGCTTTCGCTGTGAAGTCCGGGGAGACTCTGTACCTCTCACCGGAGAATCGCGTCCGCATGTGGTAAGTAGCCGCGTAATCAACATCAAGGATAAAACATGACGCAACCGCAAAAACTCTCCAGGTCGCTGCATCTTGCCGCAGGCGTGCTGGGCGCTTTCGCCATGCTGGCAGCCGCGACCGTGGGCGTCAGAACTGCCGCGGCCGCCGAACCGACGCGCATCGGCATCATCGGCACCGGCAAGATCGGCGGCACGCTCGCGGAGCTGTGGTCGCGCGCCGGACACGAGGTCATGATCTCCTCGCGACATCCGGAGGAGTTGAAATCGCTCGCGCAGAAGCTCGGACCGAAGGTCCACGTGGGCACTCCGGCCGAAGCAGCCGCTTTCGGCCCGGTCGCGGTCATCTCCGTCCCCTACGCGGCGACTCCCCAGGTCGGCCGTGACTACGCCAAGGAGTTGAAGGGCAAGGTCGTGCTGGACACCGGCAATCCGTATCCCGAGCGCGATGGGCCGATGGCCGATGCGGCACGCGCCAAGGGCGCAGGTCCATCCTCGCAGGAGTTTCTCTCCGGCACTCGCCTGGTGCGCGCGTTCAATGCGATCAAGTACACCGATCTGCGCAGCGAATCCAATCGCAAGGGCGAGAAGATCGGTATTCCGATCGCAGGGAACGATGCCGACGCCCTGAAGGTGGCCGCCGGACTGGTGCGGGATGCGGGGTTCGAGCCCGTGGTCGTCGGGGACCTGTCGCAGGCCAAACGCTTCGATGTCGGCACGAATGTGTATGTGAAGCTGATGACGGGCAAAGAGCTGAAGGCGGCCCTCGGCCTGCACTGAAGGTGCCGGAGCCGCCGACTCCTGGCCGTCTTAGCTATAGCTAGTGGCTAAGCGCGCCGTCTGTGCCGCACGGGCGCGCGCTTCGGAGCGCGACGCGCCACGCCCGATTCGCGCGCGCGCCGCCCGTCGCCTCCGCCGCCGTGCGATTCGAGGCTTTTCTTAAGCACTGACATCAAATCGATCACCTGCGCG
>DATNEN010000197.1:0-4893 GCA_035552975.1 Steroidobacteraceae bacterium | reverse complement strand
CCGGGGATCGACACCATCGGCGCCCCGCACTCATCCACCGCGTGCAACGCCTCCTCCACGCTCAGCCGCTTCTGCAGGGTCTCCTTGGGATAATCGATCTTGCCGCAGCCCGCGCAGGCGAGATTGCACTGGAACAGCGGCTCCAGCATCAGCACCAGCGGATAACGCTTCACGCCACGCAGCTTCTGAGCGGCGATGTACTTTCCAACCCGGTAGGCCTGAATCAGTGGGACGCTCAAATCTTTTACTTCCTGTTGCTTTTGGGGGGCGATCGCTTCAGGCGGGAATCGATTCGCGGTGATCACGCCAGATCTGCGTCCACTCCAGCTTGAACCATGGAGTGAAGCGCTCAGCTCCCGCGCCGCTCATCTCATCCTGCAGGGCCGCCGGCGCGACCCACCGCCAGTCGCTGATCTCGTGGCGATTGACAGCCAACGGCTGGTTGCAGGTGCCGATGTACACCGAGCAGAGCTCCTGCTCCGCACCGGAAGCGTCGAATTGTGCCTGATAGCGAAACTTGAACAAGAACTGCAGCGGGCAGCGCACGCCCAGCTCCTCATATAGACGGCGATGAATCGCCATCTCAGTCGTCTCGTGGCTGCGGGGGTGGCTGCAGCAGCTGTTCGACCAGTACAGCGGCCAGAGGCGCTTGGCAGCGGAGCGTTGCTGCAGCAGCAGCTCGCCGGCGTCATTGAAAATGAGCAGCGAGAAAGCCCGATGCAGCACTCCCGCGCCGCGGTGGCAATCGGCTTTGCTCATCTGTCCGATCTCCCGATCGGCCTCGTCCACGAGGATCAGCAGCTCGGAGTCCACGGCACTGGCATTCATCCGCGCATGATAGCTGCCTGCCGGGGGTTAGCCCAGCCGGGTACCGACTCAGGGCTAGGGGACTTCCGCCCGAAAGGGGCCGTCCAGGGCCTCCGGATCAGGTCTCGATGGCGCTGCCGCAACGGGCGAGCACGCTACGCAGATCACGCAATGCCGGAAACACCTCGTTGTTCCAATCCCCGCCCTGCGCCTCATAGGCCCGCTGCTCGTATTCAACGATATCCTTGTCTTCGGCGAAGATCCTCTCGGTGAACCAGGTGACGAACGGCCACGCCAGGTGGATGAGGCCGGGGATTGGCGGCTTCTTCACGGAGAGATACCCGAAGGTGCGGTTCGTGGCCTGCCTGGCATCCAGCGGCGTATAGTTCAACCACACGTCCAGCACTGGATCCTGCGTCGTCTGCACGTCGCGCCCGACCCAGACCTTCAGATTCTGCGTGGGATAGTCGGTGCGAATGCGCATGTGGTCGCCGAAGTCCTTCTTCGGCTCACCCCGCCGGCGCACGAGGTCCACGATCACCTGCTCTCCCATGGAGGGCTTACCCTCCGTGCGGCTGAAGGTGTACTCGACCTGCGCCCAGTTGTCCCCATGCTGCCGGCTCAAGCACCGCGCTTTGATCGAGCCCATGTTCTTTCGATGCATGAACTGGTGGTTCATGTCGAACAGGTTCTCGTGCATGAAAGTGTAGTGGCAGGCCACCTCGCGATTCAGCCGCCGCGTCTTGTAGTCCTTGCGCGCGAAGGAGCCCAGTACGGTCGGCTTGCGGATCTCCGCCAGGGCCGGATTACCGGGGAAAACGAAGATCAGGTCATCGACCTCGCAGGCGGGATAGCTCTTCACTCCGTTGGGCAGCCGATCCTTGCCGAGATAGGGAATCTCCACGCACTTGCCGGTACGGTCATAACACCAGCCGTGGTAGTGGCATTTCAGAGTATCGCCGGTCACCACGCCCAGGTGCAGCGGAACCTGTCGGTGGGCGCAGCGATCCTCCAGGGCGAATACCTGGCCGGCGCTGCCGCGGTAGAGCGCAATGGGCTCGCCGGCGAATTGTCGCGCGATGACCTGGCCGGGCTTCAGATCGTCGGACCACGCGAGCGCGTACCAGTAGTCGGGGTGCGCACCCACGCGCCGCAAATCGAAGGTGGACGGCGAGTTCGCCGTACGCAGGCTGACGGGGTTCGAGGCTTCTTCCGACATGGCGCGCTCCAGACAGACGAGGCGGAAGCGCTGCTGGCTCGAGCGCCCCTCTTCTTCAGGCCGGACGGTAAAGTGTTGAGGCCGCAACCGCAAGCCGTGGCCCGGCCGCCGGTGTTGTCCGGTCCCGGACACAGCGGCTCGAATGGAGAGCTTATTTACGTCGTAAGCTATTGATTGTTTTAAGTATGTACCCAGGCGACCGTGGGTCGGGCGCCTGGGTGCGAGTGGCCCGGCGAGCCGGCTACTTCGCCGCAGGCGCCCCGGCGGGGCGAGTCAGCTTGGACATCGCCTCCTTGCAACCGGCGCTCAACTTGGCGGCATTGCTGCGCAGGCAGGTCACCATTTCGCGGCCCTGTTTGTCGCCGCACAGTGACTTGCTGTCATCCGTGCAAGCCTTGTGCATGGCGTCGCGCGCCGCCTGGTGTTCCGGACTGACAGCGGGAGGCTGTGCTTGAGCCGCAGCGGCCGCGAACAACGCGGCTGCGAAGACGATCGTACGCAGTTTCATGTAATCCCCCTTGATGGGAAGCGATCCCGCCGCGATTAGAGCACAGCCTTTCACGCGGCTGCGGGCATCGCGAGCGCCCACCAGAGCGTGGTCGCCGCAAATGGTTACAATTGTCTGGGCGCCGAGCGAGTCAGCAACACGCCCAACAACGCGAGCGCAAAACCGACGAGTTGGACCTGCGAGAGCGTCTCGTGAAAGAACAGATAGGCCTGCACGGCCGCGAGCGGCGGCACGAGCAAGAGCAGTGCCGTGACCTTGGTCGCTTCTCCGTGGCGCATCATCCACATCAACAAAGTAGTGCCGATCACGGAAGGAACGAGCACCGCCCACGACAACGCGCCCCACAACACCGCCGACCCGTCCCATTGGCCCGTCCCCGCGGCCCAGGTCACCAGCATCGCAACGCAGGCGCCGCCGAAATTCTGAACGCTCGCCGCCGTCCGCAGATCAGTGGCGGCCAGCCGCTTCTGTACCAGCGCACCGGCCGTCACCGCCATGACACTCCCCAGCGCCGCGAGCACCGTCCACGGAGCCAGCGAGCCGACACCCGTGTGCAGCAGCTTCGGGGCCAGCACCAACGACACTCCCGCCAACCCGACCACCAGGCCGACCCAGGTGCGCGAGGACAGCCGGCGTCCCAACACGACGACGAGAAAAAGTGCCGTGAACAACGGCTGCAGCGCGCCCAGAAGCGACATCACGCCGGCGGCCAGCCCGCGCGCGATCGCCCAATAGCTGGCGCACAGATACACGCCTTGCATCAGAGCGCCGGCCAGCAGATGCGGCCACACCCCCCTGCCCCTGGGCCACTTCGCGCCCACCAGCACACCTGTCGCTCCCATGAGCAGCGCGGTCAGCGACAGCCGGGCAACCAGATACAGCTGCAGGTCGGCGTGCGGAGCCACCGCCTTCGCAACGATGAATCCGGTCGACCAGATCAGGACGAAGACAATCGGGATCCCGAGTCGCGACAGTGGACCGCGGGGCAAGCGGAGTGTCCGCAATCCCAACAGGGGATCGCGGGGCAAGCGGAGTGTCCGCAATCCCAGCATGCGCGAGCGCCGCCCCGTGCGGGAGAGCGGTGGCCGTCAGGCAGGACGGCCACCGCGGGTTGTCAGGCGGAGCTCAGTGGCCCCCGATACGCATCCGCGTGCCGCCGGTCTTGGGGTCTTTGTACTCGCGGTTGGAATCGCACACGTACTCGAGCATCTTGTAGTGCGGCAGCCGCGTGTAGGCGTAGGTGAAACTCCACGGCGCCGTCAAGTAGACCGGATCCTCCACCGTGATGTGGTCTTCGAAGAAGTCCGGCCTGAGCATCTCGATGCGCTCGTGGATGCGCATCTGGTCGCTGTGCGGCACACCACGGAAGAGCACGGTCGGCTTGATCCCGACCGTGTCGACGATCAGGGTGTTGCCTTCCCAGTGGCCGACCGAGTGGCCCCAGTAGCCGGGCTCGGCATCCTCGATGGGGATCTGCTTTTCGTTCAGATAGATCCGCCGCACCTGGTTGTAGGCCTCCTGCATGATCGTCACCTGCCCGGGAGTCTGCAGCACCTCCATCGGGAACATGGCGATCATCATCGTGGGCATCCCGTCGGGGAGGCATTTCACGTAATCCGTGAAAGGTGGCTCGCCGCGCGCGTCGGCCTCTTTGATGGCCTGCTGCTTGGCGTCCCAGTCCGGCTTGTATTGCGCCTTCAGCGGCGGCGGCGCCACCGGCGGTGGGGGTGGCGGCAGTTTCGGATCCGGCGCCTCACCCAGTTGTGGGTAGCGATTCCACGTTCCCGTCAGGCCATGGACGGCGGCCGCAGACCCCTCGATCGAGGCCGGCGCGGCCGGCTGTGCGGCGGGTGCCGCTGCCAGTGCCGGCGCGGCGACCCCGAGACACACCGCCGCCAACACCCAGGTCGCTGCCATCGAGCTGGAATTTCGTCGTGTTATCTGCAACATAGCCCCGCGCCTACTTGATGCTCGCCTTGCCCGCCGGTGCGCCGTTGGCGAACACTCGCCCATCCGGCAACGTCACCTGCTTGAGCAACCCGCCCGGCTCGCCGGTCTTCAGCGGCGCGATAATCACGGTGATCTTGTCACCGGGCTTGATCATGTTGAACTTCCAACCGATGCGATCGAGGATGCCCGGATTGGCGCATTCGACCGTGTAGTCCTTGCTCGAGCCGTCGGCCCCCGTGGCGTTCAGCTCGATATAGACGTGGGGATTGGACCACTCGAAGCTCTTCACCGTGCCCGCGAGCTTGACCTGATGTGCGCTGTCGAACATCGCGAACGAGTGGTGTGCGAGCGCAACGCCGCTCGCCCCAAGAGCCACGGCTGCGCACAGCGGCGCGACGCTCCACCCCAT
>DATNEN010000196.1:0-10123 GCA_035552975.1 Steroidobacteraceae bacterium | reverse complement strand
CCTCGAAGGGCAGCGAGCGGGGGTCGAAGCTCGGGGCACCCATGTCCACCGAAACCAGCCCGTCGGCCTGGACTTTTGCCCGGATCAGTCCTCCGGGACTGTCGAGCGTGAAGGCCGACCCGTTCATGCGCCTGCGCTCATGGACCAGGGCGGCAATACAGCGGGCGCCATTGCCACATTGCTCGACCTCCAGGCCGTCGGCATTGAAGATCCGATAAAAGACCGCCGTGCCCGCGCGCCGCGGAGATTCCAGCACGAGCGCCTGGTCGAACCCGATGCCCGTGTGCCGGTCGGCCAGACGGCGCAGCTGTCCGGCGTCCGGCAAGGGGGCCCCGGCGGGCACGTCGAACACGATGAAGTCGTTGCCGACCCCATGCATCTTCGTGAAGTTGATGCGCATGGGGTGAAAGGATAGCTGAGTCAGAGCAGCCCGGCAGCGGTCCGATCCCGGTACAGGCAACGGTCCATGACCGTGAAGATGCCCGCGCGCTGGGCTTTCTCGGCGGCGGCTATGTCGATTACGCCGTCCTGGAGCCACAACGCCGGGAGCTTCAGGCGGATGCAATCTTCCACGATGCCCGCGACGTGCTCGGGACGCCGGAAGACATCGACGATGTCGACTTTCTGGCCCGCCGGCAGGACCTGCTGCAGGTGATCCAGATCGGCCACGGAGCGCTCACCCAACACGGAATCGACCGTCGGTGTCACGGGGATGATCCGGTAGCCGAAGCTCTGCAACGCACGGGCCACGCCGTGGCTGGGGCGAGAGGGGTCGGCGGACAGGCCGACCACGGCAATGATCCGGGCCGACTGCAGGAGCTCGGAAATCTTCTCCTGCGGGGGGTTCTTGAACATGAGCAGGCTCCTCGCCCCGATAAGCTAGACTGATCAAATGGGTACGCGCAGGCCACAACTGGATGACTACGCGAGAATACAGCGTACGCATTGACCCGCACGGGCGCACTCTCCGCGTGAGCGGCGACCGGCCGGTGCTGGAGGCGGCGCTGGCTTCCGGACTCAACCTCCCCCACAGCTGCAAGTCCGGGCATTGCGGCTCCTGCCGGGCCCGGCTGAAGTCCGGGGAGATCCGCTACCCCGGGGATCGCCGCCCCCTGGGGCTGACGGAGCAGGAGGCCCAGGCCGGATACGTGCTCCTGTGCCAGGCGCGTCCCGCCTCCGATCTGACGATCGAGGCGCGTCTCATCGCGCGGGTGTCGGAAGTGGAGATCAAGACGCTGCCCTGCCGCGTCGCCCGCCTGGTCGCCCTGGCGCCGGATGTCATGCAGGTGTTTCTGCGGCTCCCGGCGGTGGAAAGCATGCCCTTCCTGCCGGGCCAGTATCTGGATTTCCTCGTCGAGGACGGGCGTCGCCGCAGCTTCTCTATCGCCAGCCCTCCGCATGACAGCCAGTTGCTCGAGCTGCACGTGCGCAAGGTGGCCGGGGGCGGCTTCACCGAGCGCCTGTTCGGCCACGTCAACACAGGGGCGCTGCTGCGTATCGAAGGCCCGATGGGGCAGTTCGTCTACCGGGAGGGGACCACGCCCCTCATCATGATCGCCGGGGGCACCGGCTTCGCCCCACTCAAGTCGATGCTGCGCCACATCCTGGAAAAGGGGCCGTCGCGGGAGGTGCACCTGTACTGGGGAGCTCGCCAGCCCCAGGACCTGTATGAGGAGGCGCAGGTGCTCGCGTGGCAGCAGCGCCACCCGGGCCTGAAATTCACCGCCGTGCTTTCGGAGGCGAGCGATCCCGGGGCGCCGCACCGGCGCCTGGGCTGGGTGCATGAACAGGTGCTGCGCGACTACCCGAGCCTCGCCGGCGTCGATGTCTACACCGCGGGGCCGCCCGCGCTGATCGAAGCGATCCGCGCCAGCTTCCCGCAGCACGGGTTGTCCGCTGACCGGCTCCACTTCGACTCTTTCGACTACGCGCCGCCCGCGGCCAACGCGGCCAACGCGGCCCCCGCAGCCAACGCGCCGCCCGACCCCGCCGTCAAATCTTGAGCCGCTCGCGCAGCTCGCTCGCCATGCGCCGGCTCACCTGCAGGGGCGCCTCACAGCCGCGCAGGTAGACCAGATACTGGCCATCTGCGGTGCGTTCGGTCCGCTCGAGGAATCGCACGCTCACGAGTGCATTGCGGTGCACGCGCACGAAGGCCGAGCCGAGCTCGTCCTCGAGGGTGCGCAGGGAGTCCTCGATCAGATCCTCGCCCTTGAGGTGCCGCACCGTGGTGTACTTCTGGTCGGCAAGGAAGAATTGCACCTCGTCGACCGGGATGAGACGCAGACCCTCGCGGTGTCGAGCAGCCACGTGGGTGCGCCGCTCGCTCGAGCCCGAGGCCGCGATCTTCTGCAGCTGCGGGCGGGTCAGGCGGCTGGCTTGCGCCAGGGCCGCCGCGAGCTTCTCTTTGCGGATCGGCTTGAGGAGGTAGCCCACCGCCTGCGCATCGAAGGCGTTGACGGCGTATTCGTCGTACGCCGTGGCGAAAATCACCGCCGGCGGCTCCGTCAGCACATTCAGGTGCCGCGCGGCCTCGATGCCGTCCATTCCCGGCATGCGCACATCCAGCAGCACCACATCCGGTGACAGATCGACCGCGGACTGCAGGCCTTGCTCTCCGGTCCCTGCCTCGCCGACGACTTCCACGCCTTCGATCTCCGACAGGAGGCTCCGCAGGCGCTCTCGTGCCAGCGCTTCATCGTCGACGATGAGGACTTTCAGGGCCACGGGTGCTCGAGCGCCATGCAGTGCATCGATGGTGCCTGATTCAGGGCACCGCGAGATTCGCCGGAGCCTCGGGCGAGAGTCGTTCGCGGCTCTCGACGTATGGGAACCGCAGCGTCACGATGTACTCCGAGTCGAAGCGCCCGGACTTCACCAGCCCGCGCTCTCCGTACATCAGGGTGAGGCGCTCCCGAATGTTGGCGAGCGCAAGGCGATTGCCTTCGCGCTCGCTCTCGCGCTGAGTGACCGGATTGCGGACGACGATGGTGATGAGCCCCGAGTTCATCTCCCCCACGACCGTGACCGTGCCGCCGCCGGGCTGTGGCTCGATCCCGTGATAGATCGCATTCTCGAGCAGCGGCTGCAGCATCAGTCCGGGGACGAGCGCGTTGCGCGGCAGGGTGTCGATGTTCCAGCTGACCCTCAGCCGCGAGCCCAGGCGCAGCTGCTCGATGCGCTGATATGTGCGCCCGACCTCCAGCTCCTCCTCGAGCGTGATGATGTTGCGTTTCTCGCTCAAGTTCGCGCGAAACAGATCGGCCAGATCCTGGACCGCCTGCTCGGCGCGCGCCGGATCGGTGCGGGTCAGGGAGGCGATCGTGTTCATGCTGTTGAAGAGGAAGTGCGGTCGGATGCGCGCCTGCAAGGCGTGCACGCGCGCCGCGGCCTGCATCTCGACATTGAGCCGCCATTGGTGCATGACGTAGAAGTAGCGCAGCGCGAGCGCGGTGACGATCAAGCCGATCGAAACGTTACGCTCCCAGAATCCCCAGCCATCGGCGGGGAACAGTGCCGAGCTGCCCGAGTCGTGGCTCCAGGTCGTGCGCCCGAGGGCAAAGGTGCAGACCGAGACGAGTGAGATGAGGAAGGCGACCATGGCGAGAACGGCCACCGAGCCGCGCGCCACCGTCATGCGGCGCAGGGCCGGTCCCGCCCAACACAACACGGCCGCGCCGGCGAGACCGATCCACAGCAGAAACAGGGAGGTCCTGCCCAGATCGATCCAGAACCCGACACTGCTCTGCCTGGCGAGCGCCAGCACCAGCGCCGTGAGCTGCACGATCAGGACGATTGCGAACGCGGCACGGGACTCGCATGCATCGGGAAGGTAGAAGGATTGGTCGCCTCCTGCGGAGGCGTCGGTCTTCATTCTTTCTTCGAGGACGCCGGGCCAGCTGAGGCGCCTTCGAAAAGCTCCGCCTTGAGACGAAACGTCGCCGAGATGTCCTCGTCCGCGTAACCCCGCGCTACGAGCTCCGCGTACTCACCGAGCATGCGCTCGACGACCGGCAGGGCGACCCCGAACCGGGCCGCCATGTCCCTGCAGATCGTCAGGTCCTTGGCGTGCAGGCGGACGCGGAATCCGGCCGGGTAGCTCCCGCGCACCATGTTCGGAGCACGATGGACGAAGTACCAGCTCGACCCGGCGCCTTTGCCGAGCGTCTCGATCAGCTTCTCCAGCGGCAGTCCCTGCGCGCGGGCGAACGCCATCGCTTCGGAGACCGCTTCGATGATGCCCGCGCACATGATCTGGTTCGTCGCCTTGGCCGCCTGGCCGGCCCCCGTGGGGCCAAAGTGCGTCACGGTCTTGCCCATCGCCGCGAGCAGCGGACGGGCACGCTCGAAGGCCTCGTCGCTTCCGCCGGCCATGATCGCCAAGGTCGCATCGCGCGCGCCCTCGGTGCCGCCGCTCACAGGGCAGTCGAGGAAATCGGCTGAGCGCGGAGCGATCAGCTCGGCGGCTTTGCGGGCCGTATCGGAACCGACGGTGGAGCAGTCGATGACCAGCGCGCCCGAGCGAAGCTTGGGCGCGAGCGCGCCCACGACCTGCAGCACGTCGTCATCGGCGGAAACGCAGATCACCACGGCCTCGACACTGCCGGCCAGCTCCGCGAGCGTCTCCGGAGCCTGGCATCCCAACTCGCCGGCCAGCGCGGCGGCCTTCTCGTGGGAGCGATTCCACACCGCACCGAGCAGGCCCGCCCGGTGGAGGTTACGTGCCATGTGCATACCCATCGCACCGAGACCAACGAATCCAACGCGCATTCTGGCTGCCCCTTACAACGGCCACGGCGGCGAGCGCCGCCGTGAAGGCGCCACTATAGTGCAGTCGCGTGTAAGGATCGATTTCGCGCGTGCCGAGGGGGGTACGCGGACGGCGGCGGGTACTCGGCTGCTACTGGGCAGTGGGCGAGGGATTGCAGAAGTGTTCCATGTCGTCGCGTATGCGTGCCCGATAGGCATCCGCCTCTGTGTCCGACAGGTACTGCTTCTGGCCGTCCTTGTTGTCCTTGGTGATGCGGCGCGCGCGGATGGCCTTGTCGTAGGCATCCTTGGCATCCTTGCACTGCTGCTCGCGCACCTTGGCGAGATCCTGCTTGACGGCCTGCACAGTCGCCGCGGAGGCCTCTGGCTCAGCCGGCTGCGCATTCGAGCTCGAGGCAGGGGGCGGCGTGTCCGAGGTGTTCGAGGTGTCCGTGGGCGGTCGCTGGCGGCCCGAGGACTTGATCAGCTCCGAGCCCGGGACCCACTGGTCACTGTAATGGTAGATGCCTTGCGCATCCTTCCAGCGATAGATGTCCGCATCCGCATGGGCCAGCCCGGCCACGCCGACGCCGGTAGCCAGGATCAGGGCAACGCTCACAGTTCGCAGCATAGACATTCTCCTGCCGCGCCAGTATGACTCCCCGGTGGGCCGGTGGCATTTGAACTCCGTCACACCGTCGCCGTCCAGAGGCCCAGAGCGGGTCACACTTGTTACGGGGGCCTGCCCCGAAGTTTTTACGGGCCCGTGCCCCGAACTTCTCACGGGGATCCCGCTGCGCGGGACCCCGTCCATGTAATAAAAAACCCCGACCTGCGCGAGGCAGGCCGGGGCTTCTAGTGCGCCAGACTCCGCTGGCACTTACATGTCGTAAGCACGCTCGCCGTGCGCGCTGATATCCAGGCCCTCGCGCTCGTCTTCTTCCGTGACCCGCAGCCCGATGGTCACTTTCACGATCAGGAACGCGACCAGGGCGACGACGGCCGTCCAGCAGGCCACCAGGGCGACCGCCTCGAACTGGATGACGAACTGCTTCCAGATGCCGGGATAGCCGGTGGTGCCTTTGACCCAGTCGGTCACGCTGCCCGGGCCACCCAGCGAGGGAGCGTTGAAGATGCCCGTCATGAGCGCGCCGAAGATACCGCCGACGGCGTGTACGCCGAACACGTCGAGCGCGTCGTCCTGGCGGATCATCTTCTTCAGACCGGTGACGCCCCAGAGGCAGACGACCCCGACGGCGAGGCCGATGACGAAGGCACCCGGGATGCCGACGTTCCCGGCGGCGGGAGTGATCGCGACCAGGCCCGCAACCGCGCCCGAAGCGCAGCCCAGCATCGATGGCTTACCCTTCATGATCCACTCGGCGAACATCCAGGACAGCGCCGCGCAGGCGGTGGCGAGGTAGGTGTTCATGAAGGCGAGCGAGGCGGAGCCGTTCGCTTCCAGCGCCGAGCCGGCGTTGAAGCCGAACCAGCCGAACCACAGCAGCGAAGCGCCGATCATGGTCATGGTCAGGCTGTGCGGCGGCATCGGCTCCTTGCCGAGGCCGATGCGCTTGCCCAGGACGATGGCGCCCACCAGGCCCGCGACTCCGGAGTTGATGTGCACGACGGTGCCGCCGGCGAAGTCCAGGGCGCCCATCTGCCAGATGAACCCGCCGGTCGCGTTGAGCTTGTTGACCGCCGCGTCCGTCAGGCCGGCCGTGTAGGCATCAGGCCCAGGCCAGTACCACACCATGTGACAGACCGGGAGGTAGCTGAACGTGAACCAGATGGTCAGGAACAGCAGCACCGCGGAGAACTTGATGCGCTCCACCAGCGACCCGAGGATCAGGCAGCAGGTGATCGCCGCGAAGGTCGCCTGGAATCCGACGTAGACCAGCTCGTACAGCTCCACACCCTTGTCGAACGTGCCGACGGTCGAGTAGTTGCCGGTCTTTGGATCGAACGTACCGTTCAGGAACAGCCGGCTGAGGCCGCCGATGAAGGCGTTGGGCCCTTCGGTGAAGGCGAGCGAGTAGCCGTAGATGCACCACAACACGGTGATCAGCGAAAACCCGACGAACACCTGCATGAGCACCGACAGCATGTTCTTGGTGCGGACCAGGCCGCCGTAGAACAGCGCCAATGCGGGTACCGACATCAGCAGCACGAGAGCCGTCGAGGTCAGCATCCATGCCATGTCCCCCTTGTTGGGTGGGGGCGGGGCAGGGGCATCCGCCGCCCAGGCCAACGCCGGGCCGAGTGCCGCGAGCGCGACCCCCGCCATGAGGCCTACGGTTCGAAGTGACTTTGGAGCAGTGCGCATGTTATCTCCCGGACAATCTTTTTCAGTCTCTGGGCCTGTCAATTGAGTCGTTCGCGTGACAAATGCCGTCTGCACCCGCAGCTGGCTTTGTGTGTAAGCTGGTGAAGCGCGCATTCCAGGTGCAGATTCCGTGCCACTGGAAATATCAGTGCAGTTTCCGGAGGTTGCGCACGTTCGCCCCGTCTCGGTGCACTGTTTTGGAGCCGACCGGAAGGCGCGTGCGTCAATTCAGGGCATCAGCGTGAGGGCATGACCATGGATACGTTTCGCATCGACGAGATCGCGCGGCGATTGCTGGAGAGCGTTCCGCCGGCGCTGCGCACCGTACAGAGGGACCTCGAGACCAATTTCCGCGCGGTTTTGCGCAGTAGCCTCGCGAAGCTCGACGTCGTGACGCGCGACGAGTTCGACACGCAGACGCGCGTCCTGCAGCGCACCCGCGAGAAGCTGGAACAGCTGGAGGCGCGCCTGCGCGAGCTGGAAGGCAACCGCGCCGCTCCCGGTGCGGCCGGCCCCAGCGGGGGTGCGGCCGGGCCGGGCGGTGTCGCGACCGGGCCCGGCGGAGGCGCGTCCGGGCCAGGCGGAGGCGCGACCGGGCCAGGCGGAGGCGCGACCGGTAGCCAGGGCCACTGAGCTTCCCAGCTCGCTGCTCGCCAAAGCACTGGCCGCACCGCCGGTTCTGCCGCGACCACGCAGTTGTGCAATCGACCCACGGACGGGTGACTTCCCATGCCTTTAGCCAGTGTCCACTGCCGTGCGCAGATTGGCCTCAACGCTCCGCTCGTCAACGTTGAAGTAGACGTCGGCGAAGGCCTGCCTGCCCTCGCGCTCGTGGGGCTTCCCGCAACGGTGGTGAAGGAGAGCCGGGAGCGCGTGCGTGCGGCGATCGTGAACTGCGGATTCGAGTTCCCCGCCGGACGCATCATCGTGAATCTCGCGCCGGCCGATCTGCCGAAGGAGGGCGGCTGGTTCGATCTGCCCATTGCGCTGGGCATCCTGGTGGCTTCCGAGCAGATCAAAGCCTTGCCGGAGGCTCTATCGAAGACCGAGTTCTACGGCGAGCTCGCGTTGAGCGGAGAGTTGAAAACCACGCGCGGTCTGCTGATCGCGGCCGTGCATGCGACGCAAGCCGACCACGATCTCGTCATACCGCAGGTGAACGCGGATGAGGCGAATCGAGCGCCCGGCGCCATCGTTCGCGGCGCGCGATCCTTGCTCGACGTCTGTGCACACATCGAGGGTGTGCGTGCGCTCGACGCGATGCGAGTCGGACCTGGCGCAAAGGCGGTCCGCGCAGACAGCAATGATCCGATCGACCTTACGGACATCCGCGGTCAGACGCAGGCGAAGCGCGCGTTGATGATCGCTGCGGCAGGGGGGCACTCACTGTTGTTCATCGGGGTGCCCGGATCAGGCAAGAGCACCCTTGCACGCAGACTCCCCGGCCTGCTGCCGCAGCTGAGCGAAGCGGAGTCGCTGGCAGTCGCCGCCATCGCCTCGGCCAGCATCGCCGGTTTCGATGCGCGCAGTTTTGGACTGCGGCCGTTCAGGTCGCCTCACCATACTGCCTCCGCGGCATCCATCGTCGGCGGTGGCCCACAGGCACGACCTGGCGAAATCAGCCTCGCGCACCACGGCGTGTTGTTTCTCGACGAGCTGCCCGAATTCGATCGACGGGTACTGGAAGCGCTGCGTGAGCCCCTCGAGACCGGCGAGATATGCGTCTCTCGCGCCGCTCGCAGCGCGCAATACCCAGCGGCATTTCAGCTCATTGCCGCAATGAACCCATGTCCGTGCGGCTATCTCGGTGACGAGCGTGGGGCCTGTCACTGCACGCCCGAAGTTGTCGCGCGCTACAAGCGGCGCATCTCAGGTCCGCTGCTCGATCGCCTGGACATACAGATCGAAGTGCCGCGCGTTACGACTCGCGACATGTACGAACTGAAGGCGACTGGCGCGAACAGCCGTGAGGCAGCAGCGATGGTGAGAGGAGCGCGCGAGCTGCAGGCCCGACGCCAGGGAATCTGCAACGCGCGCCTGCCGATCTCTGACGTCTCTCGCTACTGCACTCCCGACGAGCAGGGGCTCGTCGTGCTGAAGAAGGCTACGGAGTCGTTGCACCTCTCCGCGCGTGGCTACCATCGCGTGCTCAGGATCGCGCGCACGATCGCCGATCTCGCGAGTGCGGAGCGCCCATCGTGGGAACACGTTGCCGAAGCGATCGGGCTGCGGAAATTCGACAGGCGGGCGCTGAGCGCAGCCGACGACATACCCGAGGCACTTGTCATCGGACAAGAGGGGCGCTGACGTTGCAGGCGTCGGCGGGAATCCCGGAGGGATCGGCGGGAAGCGAAGCGACGCCCACCGAAGCGACGCCCACCGAAGCGTCGCCAAAGGGACTGTCGGCAACGGGCCGGCGTGGCCCGTCACAGACGACTACTTGGCGAGTCCCACCATGTAATCGACGGCTTCCTTCACGAGCGCATCGGGCGCATCGGTGCGGCCACCCTTCGGGGGCATCACCCCGGCGGTGCCCTGGAAGCCGTTCAGCGCGTGCTGATACAGGGTGTCCTTGCCCTTGGCGATTCGAGGCCCCCACGCCGCCTTGTCTCCCGCCTTCGGCGCACCCGCGATGCCTTGCCCATGGCAGGCGCTGCAGGTCTGCATGAACAGGCCCTCGCCGGTGGTGGGCAGTGCCGGGCCGGCGCCCGCACTGCCGGCGGCGCTCGTATCGGGCTTGATCGCCAGGGCCGCATTGTCCTGGCCCGCCACGGCCACCTGCGCGACCGGCGCCAGGTTTTGCCTGACGGTCTTCAGATACTGGGTCTCTTCATAGACGTCCTTGTCCTGAGTCTGGCTGGCGACCACCCGCGCGAACGCGAAAATGCCGATCGCTATGGCGACCAGCAGGCCGATGACGAGGCTGAAAGTATTGAAAAAATGAGTGTCCTGCTTGCTCACGATATCTTCCGCGTGGGGCTACCAGAAAAAGCGCTATGCAAATCGGCGCGGAAGTATATCCGCTGGCGGTAGTTCGGGGCCACGGAT
>DATNEN010000195.1:0-3075 GCA_035552975.1 Steroidobacteraceae bacterium | reverse complement strand
ACGACGCTGGTATCCACAGGCACCGACATCCAGGCGTTCTCGCGCATCTCGCGCTCCAGCTGCCCGGAGGCCCAGTTGGCGTAGCCGAGCGCGATGAACGCATCGGATGGCCCCTCGCCGCGGGCCATTGCCGCGAGCACGTCACGCGATGTCGTCACCTGGATCGTGTCGGAAACGCGGTGAGTGTGATCCCACTGACCCCCGGGGCGATGCAGTACGAACCCGCGGTCGGTATGGATCGGGCCGCCACGCAGCACCGGCTTGGCGGCGATGAACTCGGTGGAGGGCTCGAGCTTCATCTGCGACAGCACATCGGACAGCGTCATCGGCAAGGGTTTGTTGAGCACGATCCCGAGGGCGCCCTTCTCGGTGTGCTCGCAGATGAGGGCGACCGACTGGGTGAAATTCGGATCGGTGAGCGAGGGCATGGCCACGAGCAGATGGTTCGTGAGGCTCGAGCTCAGTGCCGGTCCGGGGTCGGAGAACGGAGACGCACGATCATCCGACTCGCCCATGCCTTTCAACCCCATCGTCCTGCTCCGGCCACTCGTGCTCCGACTGCCCATACAGTGCAGTATGGGGATCCCGGGCAGCGACCTCAACGGCAAAAAGCGCCGCCCCGGATGGGGTCGGCCCCGTGGCGATCAAGGGACCGTTGAGACCTTGCCTGCCTGCACACGCCCGCCGACGAACTGCCATTCGTAGGCAAACCGCAACACCCGGTAGTCGTGCGCCAGCTCGGGAGGAAACGGATCGAACGGGCTCGCCAGCCTGAGGATCTGCAGCGCCGCCTGGTCGAGCTCCGGGTCCCCGCTGGAGCGGCGGATCACGGCGCGGTCGAGCTTGCCGTCCGAGGCAATTCCCACCTCGACCACGGGGCTGGACTTCCGGCCTGCCGTGCGCGCGGCGGTCGGGTAGTTGATCGTTCCGACGCGCTCAACCTTGCGGCGCCAGGCGTCGAGGTAGGGCGCGAGCGTGGCCGCCCGGGTATCGGGCGTTATCCACAACTCGTCGCGCTTTGGCCCGCGCAACTGCGCGGGGCCGGTGTCATCTTGCGGCCCGGGCTGGTCGGCAGGTTGGGAGTCCAGCAGCATCGGACGGTCGCGCGCCGCGCCCGCGTTCCCGGGTGGCGCCAGGTAATGCACCTGCACATTCCAGGCAGTGGTGGTCAACACGCGCTCGTCGGGGTTGCCTTCCGCCTCGCCACCCTTGCCCAGCGAGTCTCCGTCGGGGACTCCTTCCTGGGCAGGCACCGGGACGGAGGAAGCCCGATTGCGCGGTGCAACCGCCTCCGGGGTGTTGCCCGAGCCGAGCTGAGTGCGCTGTGCCAGATAGGTCGCGGAGTCGTTCTTGTCCGCCTCCGGGAGCTCATCGGAGACGAGCAGCACCTCGAGCCCGGGGGCCGAGCCGTGCGCGCCCGAGGAAGCGTTGAAGGTCAGGCCGAGAATGATCAGCCCGTGCAGCAGCGCCGCCAGAAAGATCATGGTGAGCAGCCGGTCCCGGACCGGTGCCTTGCCTTCCTTGAGCATGAGGGCCCGCCGCGGCATGCTCAGCTCTGCGTTCTCGCGGTGCCGGAGGGGCGCGCGAGCAGGCGGCGCTCGATCGCCTGCATGAGCAGGTCGCCGATGTTGGTGCCGAACTGCTTGTCCAGCTCACGCAGCCCGGTCGGGCTGGTGACGTTGATCTCCGTGACGAAGCCGCCAATCACGTCCAGACCCACGAACAGCATGCCTTTCGCGGCCAGCGTCGGTCCGATCTGCTGGGCGAGCCAGCGGTCGCGGTCCGTCAGCGGCCGGCCGACGCCCTTGGCGCCCGCCGCCAGGTTGCCGCGGTTGTCGTTGGCCTGCGGAATCCTCGCCAGCGCATAGGGAACCGGCTCGCCGTCGATCAGCAGGACGCGGGAGTCGCCGGTCTCGACGATGTCCGGAATGTAGCGCTGCACGATGGCGAAGCGCTGCCCGTAGCCGGTGAGCGTCTCGAACACCACGTTCATGTTCTTGTCCTGCCGCTCGAGCACGAAGATCGAGCGGCCGCCCATGCCATCCAGCGGCTTGCAGACGATCTTGCCATGCTCGCGCGCGAACGCCTCCATCTCCGCCATGCTGCGGGTGATGAGGGTCGGTGCGCAGCACTGCGGGAACCAGGCCGTGTAGACCTTCTCGTTCATGTCCCGCAGGCCCTGCGGCCGGTTGACGACCATCGCGCCCTGCTCCTGAGCCCGGTCGAGAACATACGTCGTGTAAATGTATTCGGTGTCGAACGGCGGGTCCTTGCGCATCAACACACAATCGAGCTCTCCCAGGCGCAGCAGCTGCGGGGCGCCTCGGGTGAACCAGTCGTTCGGGTCGGCTCGCACGGTGAGCGCGCGTGCGTGCCCGAAGGCGACACCGTCGCGCAGCAACAGGTCCCCCTGCTCCAGATAGAACAACTCGAACCCCCGGGCCTGGGCGGCGAGCAGCATCCCGAGTGTGGAGTCCTTCGGGTACTTGATGTCTTCGATGGGGTCCATCACGACGCCCAGCCGGATGCGTTCGCTCATGTCGCAGATCATTCCTCAAGGACTCGAGGCCCGCAGCGGCCTGCAGGCTGCAGTGGGGGATTATGCTCGGTACGGGGCCAATATGTTGCGCGGAGCGTGCCGCACCGCCGGCTCCTTCCTGCCCCCGCGGCCCACCTTCAAAAAACGTGACACGCGTTGCATGGCTTGGGGTATACCGATATGTTAAAACGCGCGCTGCGTTTGCTTGCGGTTCGGCCACCATGGCCGCGAGCAGTTCAAGGGGTCACCGTTCTCCATCAAGGCCGTTATAAGGAAGGAGTTGCCTGACTGTGACCGGCAGCAACACGAAGCTCCAGGGTCTCAAGGTTCTGGTCATCGATGACAGCAAGACGATCCGGCGAACGGCCGAGACGCTCCTCGCCAAGGAGGGGTGTGAGGTGTTCACGGCCGTCGATGGCTTCGATGCCCTGGCCAAGATTGCCGACCACCAGCCCGACATCGTGTTCGTGGACATCATGATGCCGCGCCTGGACGGGTATCAGACCTGTTCACTGATCAAGCACAACAAGGTGTTT
>DATNEN010000194.1:0-2612 GCA_035552975.1 Steroidobacteraceae bacterium | reverse complement strand
GAGATGCAGGATCATCGCAAGGTACGCTTTCGGATCACCCAGACCGTAGATCGAGGAGACGGTGGCGACGATGATCGAGTCCGGACGCTCGAGCAGCGCCTTGGTCGCAGAGAGGCGCATCTGCTCGATGTGCTCGTTGATGGACGCGTCCTTCTCGATGTAGGTATCGGAGGACGGCACGTACGCTTCCGGCTGGTAGTAATCGTAATAAGAGACGAAGTACTCCACCGCATTCTGCGGAAAGAAGCTGCGGAACTCGCCATAGAGCTGTGCCGCGAGTGTTTTGTTGTGCGCCAAGACCAGCGCCGGACGCTGCATCTGCTGGATCACCTGGCTCACGACGTAGGTCTTGCCACTGCCGGTGACGCCGAGCAGCGTCTGCGCGCTCAATCCGTCGCGAATACCCTCGAGGAGCTTCGCGATCGCCTCGGGCTGATCGCCCGAAGGCTCGAAGTCCGCCTCGAGTTTGAAGGGAATCTGTTCCATGCCGCTGCTGCCGTTGCGCGTCTCGGACGCGTTGTGGATGGTGACGTTCGCCACGATCTCGTAATATAGGGGCGCCTGCCAGTTTTTCGGTGACCCACAGGAAATCCCGTGACCTTATCCGTCTCACGACGCGTCCAGCGCGTCAAGCCCTCGCCGACGCTTGCCGTCACTGCCCGCGCTGCCCGCCTCAAGGCAGAGGGCAAGGATGTGATCGGTCTCGGGGCAGGCGAGCCTGACTTCGATACCCCGGTGCCCATCGCGCAAGCGGGTATCGACGCCATTCGCGGCGGATTCACGCGCTATACGAACGTCGAGGGCATCAACGAGCTCAAGGACGCCATTGTGGCGAAGTTCGCCCGCGACAATGGCATCCAGTACGAGCGCTCGCAGATCCTGGTGAGCTCAGGCGCCAAGCAGGCGATCTTCAATCTCTGCATGGCGGTGCTCGACAGAGACGATGAGGCCGTGATCCCGGCGCCCTACTGGGTGTCTTACCCGGATATGGTTCTGCTCGCCGACGCGCAGCCGGTGATGCCTTTCGCAGGTGCGGCTCAGGGCTACAAAATCACCGCCCGCCAGCTCGCCGCTGCCATCACGCCGAAGACGCGCCTGCTGCTTCTCAATAGCCCCTGCAACCCGACCGGCGCCGCCTATACGCGCGCGGAGCTGCGCGCCCTGGGCGAAGTGCTGATGGAGCACCCGCGCATCGTCATCGGTACCGATGACATGTACGAGAAGATCTACTGGGGCTCGGAGCCCTTCTGCAGCTTGCTCACCGCGGTGCCGGAGCTCTACGGCCGCACCGTGACCATCAATGGCGTCTCGAAGGCGTACGCCATGACCGGCTGGCGCATCGGCTACTGCGGCGGACCGAAGGAGCTGATCACCGCCATGGCCACCATCCAGGGGCAGTCGACCTCGAATGCCTCGAGCATCTCGCAGAAGGCGGCGGCGGCCGCCCTCGCGGGCGATCAGGCCTGCGTCAGTACCATGAATGAGGCGTTCAAGCAGCGCCACGATTACGTGGTCCGCGCGCTCAACGACCTGCCGGGCGTGAGCTGTCTGCCCGGTGCCGGAACCTTCTACGCCTTCGCGGACGTCTCCAGAGCGATGGCCGGACTCGGATGCAACACGGATGGAGAGTTCGCAGAGCTGCTGCTCAACGAGGCCGGTGTCGCCGTGGTGCCGGGCTCGGGTTTTGGCGCGCCCGGCCACATGCGCATCTCCTTTGCCTGCAGCCTGCAGACGCTCGAGAACGCAATCGAACGCATCGCGCGTGTCCTCGCCGTGGGGAGCGCGGTAGCCACAAAATCGCCGGGAGCGATTTTGGACGGCGGTAGCCGGCCTGCAGGGCTCGGCGCAGGGACGGGGCCGAGCAACAGCGCCTGAGGCCGGGAGCCTGATGGGCTGGCAGCTCCTCGCGGACCTGCTGGTCGTCCTGCACCTCGCCTTCGCCGCATTCGTCGTCTTCGGCGGCTTCCTCGCCTGGAAGTGGCGGCGCGCGATCTTCTTCCATCTGCCGGCGCTCGCGTGGGGTTTCTGGGTGGAGACTTCCGGACAGATCTGCCCGCTCACCCCGCTCGAGATTCATCTACGCCGGCTCGCCGGCGAGGCTGGATACCAGGGCGGCTTCCTCGAGCACTACCTGGTCGCACTTCTTTATCCGCCCTGGCTCACGCAGCCCGCACAGTGGGTGCTGGCGGCCCTGCTGCTCGTGATCAATATCACGGCGTACGGCGCTCTGCTGCGGCCTCACCGGCACCTGCGCCGGAAGGTTCCTTGACTAATTCCCGGCCCCCGCCTCAGAATTCGCGCCCTTTCGCGAATCCTTCGCCGGTTCCCCGGTAGCTCAGTCGGTAGAGCGTCGGACTGTTAATCCGTTGGTCGTTGGTTCGAGTCCAACCCGGGGAGCCATAAGTTATTGAGTTAAAACGGGTTTTTGACCAAAAGGCGGAATCCGGAATCGAACTGATCTGGTCGCATGCGCTCACGCGAGCGCAAGGCGTATCTCCCCGTCCCACCCCAGCGCAAAGTTGATTGCGGGTAGCTCGCCGACCACCTCGATTGTCCGGAGCGTCGACGCGCACGTGAGAAGCTGACACTCCCTTAGCATCCCGCCAGCACCC
>DATNEN010000193.1:0-2098 GCA_035552975.1 Steroidobacteraceae bacterium | reverse complement strand
GCTCGGCTCCTGTGATTTCAGCAAGAACAAAGGAGAGCGATTCATCACGCTCGTCACGGCAGCGTTCGCGATCTGGAACGTGGGGCTCGCGTTCGTCGTCGGGATTGCGCTCGCTCAGATCGAGAAGCGCGGCTGGCTGCGGTTGTGACTTCGCTGCGCAGGCGCGCGCGGTTGCGACTTCGCGTCGGCAGGCGCCCCGGCTGTGACTCCCTTGAGACTGAGCCGCGACGGTGCCCCCCTCGGTACCGTCAATTCGCGAGGCGGTAGGGGCTGCCCGCGGTTGCCTCCTTGGCCTTCGCCCACGGCGCTTCCCAGTCACTCAATCGAGCGGCCGGAAAGATCAGCTGGCGGCGCAAGTGAGCGGCAGGGGCATACGTCTTGAGGAGGAGCCGCGCGTCCTGGATCTGCGGCGCGTCGATCGGGAAGCGGATCAGATGCGACAGATCGCTGAACGGCAAGGTGATCCGGAAGCGCACGAGCGGATCTTCAAAAGGCCCGCGGATCACCGGAGAGTAGTCGAATCCACATTGGTGCAGGGGAGGGTTGTGCACGTGGGTGCGCGGATCCTCGAGCACGATGGTCATGCAGGCCGGAGGCGTCCGGGCGCTCACGCAATTCAGGTTCACCGCATCGCCATCCTCATCGATGCCCGTCCGGCACAAACCCATCCCGGCCACCGGGCGCAAGCGCTCGCTGGTGCCCAGCGAGACCTGCGGACGCCCGGTGAACAGCGTGAGGAAGTAATCGACCTCGACCCGCAGCGGCTCGAATTTGAGCTCGGTGTAGACCTGTTTCGGGAGAATGAGCGTCTGCACCGGGATCGCGTACGTCCCGGTCGCGACCGAGGCGTATTCGCTCGGGAAACACGCTGTACCGGTCGAGTAGAGATTCCTGATGCAGTTGCCGACACCCTGGTAGCGCAACCGGTCACCCGGTCCGATCAGACGGACATTGATGCGGTCTACGAACAGAATGCTATCGCGCGGCATTTGCCCGATGCGCACAGGAAGCTGCAGCTGGATCGCCGATCGCTGCAGCGGGGAGCTGAGTCGATCGCCCGGGCCTGCCGCGTCGGCGCCTGTGGCGGGTGTCCTCGTGCGGGTCTCTTGCGCGAGGCCGACATCGATCCTGACCTGCTCGGTTGCTGTCGGCGACAGCCACTGCTGCACGGCGAACGAGGGCGCGAAGGGCAAGTAGGACAGCGGCACGAGTGCCAGCAGGGCGATCGCGGCGACGGTGCGCGCCGTCCGAGTGCGCCGCCGGAAGTACTGGAATACGACGATCGCCGCGCTCACCAGCAACAAACCCGCGTGGGTGACGGCCGTCGGAACCCAGCCGAGCCCCATCGGGCTGCGCGGCGAGGAGTAGGGGGGAGAAGCCGAAAGCAAGAGGATCACGGCCGCAAGGCCAAGTGCGACGACAGCGCCCACCAGTATCGCTTCGGCCAAAGAGGCAGTCACCGCCCCGAGCATCAAGGCAGGCGCGGTGATCGCGCAGAACAGGAACACACTGCGGGTGGAGGCAGCGAACAGGGCCTCGCGCGCAGGGGTACCGATGAACGTCGCCTCGGAAAAGTCCAGCAGCAGCATCGGCAGATGGATCAGCAAGATGACGAACAGGAGCTTGGCAAGCAGAAGATCCCGTCGCGGGACCGGTCGCACGAGCCAATCGTGCGCGGTGCCGGGCAGCGGGTCCTGGTGGACGAGGGTTACGGCGAGAGACGCCATGCCCATCAGGACGACCATCGGATACAGAATCGTGACATAGCCGAAGGGCAGACTGGTCACGAAATGGTCTCTGACGAAGTGCAGCGCGCCGTTGACGGCCTGTCCGGCGACGACGATGAGCGCAAACGGCCAGAGCAGCCGCACGTCCTTCTTGAACAGATGCCAGACCACCTCAGCGTTCCCTCGCAGCTCGCGCCAGCGTCGTGAAGATCGCACGCAAGGGTAGCGGCTGCACGTCGACGTGAGTGACACCCGGCAGTATCGAGTCGATCTGCGCTGCGAGGCTGTCGGCTGAGAATCGAGTATGTATGAAGCTCAGCACATTGCCGTCGGCGCTCACTTGCATCCACCCTGGCGGGAGCTGCGCTGGC
>DATNEN010000192.1:0-6451 GCA_035552975.1 Steroidobacteraceae bacterium | reverse complement strand
CCCCGCTCGCCGCTGTTGGAGATGGCCTCCTTGATGGCCATCACGTCGCCCTTCTTGACCAGCTCCTGGATGTGCGGGGTGTTGAGCATGACTTCCACGGCGGCGACGCGCCGGCCGTCACGCCCCATGACCAGGCGCTGGGCGAGGATCGCGCGCAGATACTGCGACAGGTCCAGAAAGATCTGGTTGTGCTGCTCGCGCGGGAACATGTTGATGATGCGGTCGAGCGACTCGGCACAGTTGTTCGCGTGCATCGTGGCGAGCACGAGATGGCCCGTGCCGGCGAGGTGGATGGCGGCCTCCATGCTCTCGCGATCGCGGATTTCACCGATCAGGATGACATCCGGAGCCGCACGCACCACGCCGCGCAGGGCTCTGGCGTACGTCTTCGTGTCGATGCCGACTTCGCGCTGATTGACGATCGAGCGCTTGTTGGTGTGCAGGAACTCGATCGGATCCTCGATGGTGACGATATGGTCGGAGGAGGTCTCGTTGCGGTAGTTGATCATCGCGGCAAGGGTGGTGGACTTGCCCGAGCCGGTCGAGCCGACCATCAGAATCAGGCCGCGCTTCTGCAGGACGAGATCGGTGACGATCGAGGGCAGCCCGAGGCTCTCCAGCTTGGGCATGTCCGCCGTGATGTACCGCAGAACCATCGCGGGATAGCCGCGCTGCATGAAAACGTTGACACGGAAACGACCCAGCCCGGGCTCGGAGATGGCGAAATCGAGCTCGAACTCGCGAATGAAGTAGTCGCGCTGTTCCGCCGACATCAGCGCGAACGCCGTCTGCCGCACGGTCTCGGGCGTGAGCACCTGCTTGTTGACGGGCAGGATCTGTCCCTCGATCTTGATCTTGATCGGGGCGTTGGAGGTGAAGAACAGGTCGGACGCCTTCTTCTCCACCATCAGCTTGAACAGCGGCTTGGTGTTGAGGGTCGGGTGACCGTTGCCGGAGCCCGGGTAGGGATCGGCGCCGCCGCCGAGAACGGCCTGCGTACCCGTGGCGCTCAGCTTTGGGTCGGTGTCGTTCACAGGCGGCTGCGCTGGCGCCGCGCTCGGCTTCGCATTGGCCACTGCCTCTGGAGGGCGCCCGTCACTACAGTGACCGGCCCTGCCCTTCCTCTTCTACGATGCGCAAGGCACCGGCGTCATCGACGTTCTTCGCCTCGCGCTTGCTTTCGAGCTTGATGCGCAGCCGCAGCTCGTTCTTGGAGTCGGCATTGCGCAGCGCATCCTCATAGGAGATGAACCCGGTCTCGTACAGCTCGAACAGCGACTGGTCGAAGGTCTTCATCCCTAAGCGCGTGGAGCGCGACATCACTTCCTTGATCTTGGCGACCTCGCCTTTGAAGATCAGGTCCTGGATGAGCGGCGAGTTGAGCATGATCTCCATGGAGGCGATGCGGCCGGAACCGGACTCGCGCGGGATCAGGCGCTGCGAGACGAGGGCGCGGATGTTCAGCGACAGGTCCATCAGGAGCTGCTCGCGCCGCTCGTCCGGGAAGAAATTGATGATGCGATCGAGCGCCTGGTTGGCGCTGTTGGCGTGCAGCGTCGCCAGCACCAGGTGGCCGGTCTCGGCGAACTGAATGCCGTACTCCATGGTCTCGCGGTCGCGGATCTCACCGATCAGGATGACATCCGGCGCCTGGCGCAGGGTGTTCTTCAACGCGGCGTGCCAGGAATCGGTGTCTACGCCGACTTCACGATGGGTGATCACGCAGCCCTTGTGTTGATGCACGTACTCGACCGGGTCCTCGATCGTTACGATGTGGCCGCGTGTTTTTTCGTTGCGGTAGCCCACCATTGCCGCCAGCGAGGTCGATTTTCCCGAGCCGGTGCCCCCGACGATGATCACCAGCCCGCGCTTGGACAGCACGACCTCCTTCAGGATGGGCGGCAGGTCGAGCTCCTCGAAGCTGGGGATCTTCGCGTTGATCATGCGGATGACGCAGCCGACCGCGCCCTGCTGGACGAAGGCGCTGACGCGGAAGCGGCCGATGCCCGGCGGAGCGATCGCGAAGTTGCACTCCTTGGACGCGTCGAACTCCTTCGTCTGGCGGTCGTTCATGATCGCGCGCACCAGCGTGGCGGACTGCTCAGGTGTGAGCGCACGCTCGCTCTGCGGGCGGATCTCGCCGTCGATCTTGATCGCTGGAGGAAAGCCGGCCGTGACGAACAGGTCGGAGGCCTTCTTCTCCGTCACGCGCCGCAGCAGGTCCTGCATCAGCTTGATTGCCTGGTCGCGATCCATGTTCCTACTCCGTTACAGAGCGTCTTTGTTCTGAGCCTTATAGCGAGCTTCTTCCTTGCTCACGAGGCCCTTCTGCATCAGATCCTGCAGGCACTGGTCCAGAGTCTGCATGCCGTTCGCCTGGCCAGTCTGGATGGCGGAGTACATCTGGGCAATCTTGCCCTCGCGGATCAGATTGCGGATCGCAGGCGTGCCGATCATGATCTCGTGCGCCGCAACCCGGCCGCCGCCGATCTTCTTCAGCAGGGTCTGCGAGATCACCGCGCGCAGCGACTCGGAGAGCATGGAACGCACCATGTCCTTCTCCGCGGCCGGGAAGACGTCGACGATGCGGTCGATCGTCTTGGCGGCGGAGCTCGTGTGCAAGGTGCCGAACACCAGGTGTCCGGTCTCTGCGGCGGTCAGCGCCAGGCGGATCGTCTCCAGATCGCGCATTTCTCCCACCAGCACGACATCGGGGTCCTCGCGCAGCGCCGAGCGCAGCGCCTCGGTGAAGCCCAGCGTATCGCGGTGGACCTCGCGCTGATTGACCAGGCAGCGCTTGGATTCATGCACGAACTCGATCGGATCCTCGATGGTGATGATGTGGTCCGGCCGGTTGTCGTTGCAGTGGTTGACCATGCCGGCGAGCGTCGTCGACTTGCCCGACCCGGTCGGGCCGGTGACCAGCACCAGGCCGCGCGGCAGCATGCACAAGTCGCGGAATATCTTCGGCGAGTTCAGGTCATCCAGCGAGAGGATGACCGAGGGAATGTTGCGGAACACGGCGCCTGCGCCGCGGTTCTGGTTGAAGGCGTTGACGCGGAAGCGCGCCAGCTTGGGGATCTCGAAGGAGAAGTCGGTCTCGAAGAATTCCTCGTACGCCTTGCGCTGCTTGTCGTTCATGATGTCGTACACCATGCTGTGTACTTCCTTGTGCGACAGCGGCGGCATGTTGATTCGCTTCATGTCGCCATCCACCCGGATCATGGGCGGCACGCCGGAGGACAGGTGCAGGTCGGACGCGTTGTTCTTGACGGCGAACGCCAGCAGTTGCGCAATATCGACGGCCATGAAAGCTCCCGGAAGGCGTAGCCGATGGGCGGGAGCAAAGAGGCGGACCATGGCGCGAGAGCGCAGCCTCTTCACTCGAGCGCGAGTATAACGGACCCCTTCTACGTCACATATGTTAATGAATCCGCAGAATTTGCCGGAACGCATCCACGACACGCGCACTCGCATAGCTGCAGCCGCCGCCCGATGCGGGCGGAGTGTCGACTCCATCACACTCCTTGCCGTCAGCAAGGGGCAGCCTGCGCAGACAGTGGCCGCCGCAGCCGCGGCGGGCCTGACTGAGTTCGGTGAGAGCTACCTGCAGGAGGCGCTCGCCAAACAGGACGCGCTGGCGGCCGCGACGGCCCTCCAATGGCACTTCATCGGACGCCTCCAGGCCAACAAGACACGGCCCGTCGCCGAGCGCTTCGCGTGGGTGCACGGCGTGGACCGCCTGAGGATCGCGCAACGCCTCTCCGAGCAGCGGCCATACCATGCGGGGCCGTTGAATGTCTGTCTCCAGGTCAACATCGCCGCCGAGCAGAGCAAGGCCGGCGCCGCACCGGAGGAGGTGCCGGAGCTCGTGCGCTCCATGGCGACATTGCCGCGCCTGAAGCTGCGAGGCCTGATGTGCATCCCCCCGGAAGAATCCGACCCGGAGCGCCAGCGGATGTGGTTCGCCAAGCTGCGCCGGCTGCAGGAAGCGCTGAATACGCAGGGCGCGGGCCTGGACACGCTCTCCATGGGCATGAGCGCCGACCTGGAGGCGGCGGTGCTCGAGGGCTCGACCTGCGTACGCATCGGCACGGCACTGTTCGGACCCCGCCCCTAGTCTATTGGCACAAACGCGCCGGGAGCGCGTTTGGTCGACCGAAGGTCGACCCGAAGGGTGCCGTCCATGGACGGCCGGCACAAAAGTCGCCTGCGGCCCAAATGGGCCAGCGCTTTTGCGGACAATGGCTGCGTTTCCGCCGGCAAAAAGCGTGGTTTTTGCCGGCTGCTCTGAACTGCCTAGCGGTCGCTTCGCGGCGAAAAGCATCTTTTCGAGCCTGAACGCTGCCGGCCCGGCGCGGGCTGTCGGTACAATCGCCCCTGAATGAGCAACACACACCTAGCAATTCTCGGCGGCGGCAACATGGGCAGGGCGCTGATCGGCGGCCTGCTGCGCCAGGGTACTCGGCCGGAGCAGATCTCCGTCGGGGAGAGCGTCCCCGCGGCACGTGAATCGTTGTCGCGGGAGTTGGGCATCAGCGCCACTGCCGACAATCGGGCTGCCCTTGCCGACGCTGCCATCGTGGTGGTGGCGGTCAAACCGCAGGACACCCAGTCGGTCCTCGAGCCCCTTCGGGACCTCCTGCAGCGCAACCGCCCTACCGTGTTGTCAGTGGCGGCGGGAATCCGGGTATCTGCACTCGAGACGTGGTGCGGCTCCGGTATACCGGTCGTGCGGGCCATGCCCAACAGGCCCGCGCTCGTCGGAGCGGGTGCCACAGGTCTCTACGCACCCACGCACGTCGATGCAGCGCATCGCGCCGCTGCGCAGCACGTCATGGAGGCAAGCGGCGAGGTCGTGTGGGTGCCGTCCGAAGAAGCACTCGATGTCGTCACGGCCCTGTCGGGCAGCGGGCCCGCGTATTTCTTCCTGCTGGCGGAACTGATGGCCGACGCGGCAGCGCAGCTGGGACTGGAGCCGCAGTCCGCGCGCCGCCTTGCGGTAGCGACCCTGTACGGGTCGGGGCTGCTCGCTCACACGAGCGACGTCGATCTGGCGCGCATGCGCGAACAGGTGACTTCCAAGGGCGGCACGACAGAAGCCGCGTTGCGCGCATTTACCTCAGCGGACCTTCGCGGGATCGTCGCGCGCGCACTAGAATCGGCAACATTGCGCAGTCGCGAGCTGGCCTCCCAGTTCGGCAACATGCGCTGATGGGCAGGAGTGCCCGCGGCGAGCGCGGGCACGGTCCTTGGGACGGCCTGGTCCATTGGTGGGCTGGCCCATATGTGGGATGGCCGATTCGTGCGAAGGCCTATGGCGGGTGGGCGGTCGATCGTGGGCGGACCCCAGTGAGTCGTTCGGACTGGTTCATTTTTGGGGCACCAGGGCGCCCGTGTCGGGGCAGGACCGGGGGCGTCGTGGGCAGACCGAACCAGGCCGGCGCGCGCGCTGTAAACCTTACAAACTGAGCGAGAGCGAGCCCGGTTGTGATGAGCGCGATCATATTCATCGTCGATACGCTGCTGCGACTGGCGTTGTTCGTCGTCCTGGCGCGACTGCTCCTGCAGTGGGCACGGGCCGACTTCCGCAATCCGATCTGTCAGGCCGTGGTTCGCGTCACCAATCCGTTGATCCTGCCGCTGCGACGGATACTGCCGCCGGTCGGCAAGGTCGACACCGCCTCGGTGGTGGCGGTGCTCATCGTCGCGACCGCCTACGTCGCGATCATCACTGCGTTGAGCGGCATTGGATGGCCCGATCCCCTGACCTGGACGCGGTCCATTGTGCTCGTCATCGTGAGAACGATGCTCGAGACCTATTTCTGGGCCATCTTCATCTACGCACTGCTCAGTCTGATCGCACCCGGCGGCTACTCACCCGCGCAGTCGGTCCTTGCCAGTGTCTGCGAGCCGATCCTGCGACCGTTCCGCCGCCTGATCCCCGCGCTCGCCGGCATCGATCTCTCCCCGCTGTGGGCGTGCATCGCGATTCAGGCTGTGCTCATTCTGCTGCGCTACTAATTAATCAGCAAAAGTCGCCTGCGGCGCTTTTGCGGACATCGGCTTCGTTGCCGCCGGCAAAAAGCGTGGTTTTTGCCGGCTGCTCAGCGCCATCCTTTGGGCGCTCGCAAGTGTGAGCACGCCCTAGCATCAGCGTCGCTGTTGCGAAACACGCTCTTACGTCTGACACCGCAACGAAAGTCGGAGCATCGCGCACGCGGACGCGCATGCTCGTGGCGTGCTTGCTCCACAGCCGTGCGCCGCTCGCTCCGCAGACCACTCACAAAAAAGCCTTGAAAAAAAGGCTTTTCAGCCACCAACAAGGCGGAAAACCCCTTGCCAAAGCGCGTGCATGTGCTATTTTTCGCGCCGATTCTCTCGCGCGGCGGCACCGCGCTCACTGTCACAATTTTCGAGGAGTAGCGCAAAATGGCAAAAAAGGGTGGCG
>DATNEN010000191.1:0-27255 GCA_035552975.1 Steroidobacteraceae bacterium | reverse complement strand
CGCGGCGGACGAAGAGAGGGTCAAGGCCGCCGCGCTGGGAGACGAGCAGGTGAGACGCTTTGTCGAGGGCAAGCCCGTGCGCAAGGTGATTCTCGTCAAGGGCAAACTGATCAACATCGTGGTTGACTGAACTGAATGAGACCGTCTCGGGCTCTCTGCGCGATCGCGCTGCTGCTGAGCGGCTGCGGGTTCCATCTGGAGGGACATACGCCGCTGCCGCCTGTCCTCAAGGCCACCTACGTGCAAGCACAGGATCCGCGCAGTGATTTCGTGCAGAGCCTGCGCAAGGCCATGCTCATCTCCGGCGCTCATCTGACGGATGACAAACCCAGTGCCACCGCGATCGTCAGCATCGGCAAGGACGAAGTGACACGGCGGGTTCTGTCCGTCTCGGCAGCCAATCGCCCGACCGAGTACGAGGTGACCTACACGGTGCAGTTCTCCGTGGAAGCCGGCGCAACGACGCTGCTTGCGAATCAGGAGGTCGCCTCTACGCGCAGCTACAGCTTCGATGAGCGGCTGCTGCTGGCGAAGGAGCACGAGGAGGCGGTGCTGCGTGAGGCGATGGCAAAGGACCTCGCCGACATCGTCATGCGGAGACTGGCGCGCCTGTGAGCTTGCGAAGGCCGGCGATTTACGCGGCGGAGCGATTGGATCGCGTGGCCCCCCGGGGCGGCGCACCGGGGGCGTGGTTGTGTTGAGAATAAGTGCGGTGGATCGGGTGTCGGTGGCGACGCTGCTGAGCCGCTACGGCCTGGAGTTGGTCCTGATCGCTCCGGAGGAGCTGATTCCCGGCTCGTACTGGGGTGACAGCGAGGCGGGGCTGAAGGCGGATTGGCTGTATGCCCGCCTGGACACTCCGGTCCACTCCGTGCTGCACGAGGCCAGTCACTACATCTGCATGACGCCGGAGCGGCGCGCGGGCCTGGATCGCGACGCCGGCGGTGACGACCTGGAAGAGTCGGCCGTGTGCTATCTGCAGGTGCTGTTGGCGGACCAGATTCCAAACGTCGGTCGCGAGCGGCTATGCGCCGACATGGACGAATGGGGCTACAGCTTCCGGCTCGGGAGCACCCGTGCCTGGTTCGACAATGACGCCGCGGACGCGCGCCAATGGCTGCTCGAGCATACCGTGATCGATGCCAGTGGGGCTTTGACTGGCCGCCTGCGGTGACGGGGGCGCCTGTGCTGGCGGAGCGGCTGCGCTGGCCGCGTCCCGCCGGCGGCGGCGGTGCGTGGTCGCAAAACTCTAGCGCATCTGCGAGAACCGATCGGTGGCCTTGATGAGCTCATGCAGGTTGCTGGGCTCGAACGCCGAGTGCCCTGCGTCAGCCGAGATGTGCAACGTGGCCTCCGGCCACGCGCGATGCAGATCCCAGGCACTCTTCATCGGACACACCACGTCATAACGCCCCTGCACGATGACGGCGGGAATGTGGCGGATGCGGCCGACTTCTTCGATGAGTTGGTTGTCGCTGCGCAGGAAGCCGCCGTTGACGAAGTAGTGGCACTCGATGCGTGCGAACGCCGCGGCGTAGGCGTCCTGATCGAACTTGGAGACATAGCCGGGGTTCATGCGCAGGAAGCTGGTCGCTCCTTCCCAGATCGACCAGGCGCGGGCGGCACCGGCCAGCTCAGCCGGATCCTGACTGGTCAGGCGCGAGTAGTAGGCCCGCATCATGTCCGACCGCTCGGAGACCGGGATCGGCTCTACGTACTGTTCCCACAGGTCCGGGTAGAGCGCGGCGGCGCCGCCGGGATTCTGATAGAACCAATCGAGCTCCCAGCGCCGCAGCAGGAAAATGCCGCGCAGCACCAGTTGAGCCACGCGGTGCGGATGAGTCTCTGCATACGCCAACGCCAGAGTCGAGCCCCAGGAGCCGCCGAAGACGAGCCATTGCTCGATCTGCAGATGCTCGCGCAGGCGCTCGATATCCTCCACCAGGTGCCAGGTCGTGTTGTCGATCAGGCTGGAGTGCGGGCGGCTCTTGCCGCAGCCGCGCTGGTCGAACAGCACGACGCGGTAGCGCTTCGGATCGAAAAAGCTGCGCATGCGCGCATCGGTGCCGGCGCCGGGCCCGCCGTGGAGAAATACGGCGGGCTTGCCGCGAGGGTTGCCGCTCTCCTCGAAATACAGCTCGTGCACCTCCGACACCCGCAGATATCCGTGGCGGTAGGGCCTGATCGCAGGGTACAGCTGGCGCAGTTTCCCCGACCGCGGGGACGTTCGGCGCGCGGGGCGCTTGGCAGCGGGCATCAGTGAGGCTCAGTACTGGTAGAGCTCAATCTTCTCGGCGCGCAGCTCGTAGGCAGCCGAGCCGAGATGGGTCGTCGTGGTCTGCAAGTGCAGCTTGCCGGTGATCCAGTAGGCGTCATACGGCGACTGCAGGGTCGTGCGTCGCGCCATCCTGACATACACGAGTTGATTGGGCGGGGGCGGCGGCACGTGGATGCAAGCGCCGAAGTAGGGCACCAGCAGGAATTCGTCGAGCACACCGTCGCGGCGCGCATCCAGCGGAATGATGAAACCCGGCAGGCGGACGGTGGCGCCATCGAGGGACTTGTTGGCCTTGAAGTCCGGCACCTGTACCGCCGGCGGTCCGGCCTCGCCGCGGTAGTCGTGCACCGGCGGTGGAGGCAGCGGGCTGTAGTGCTTGCGCTCCCCCGGCGGCAGCAGTTGCTTCCAGTCCACATCCAGCACCTGAGTCCCCGGGACCGTGAGCTTTACGCGGGTGCCGCGCGGCCGGGCCTTCGCAGGGCCGAGCGAGTCCGCAGGCTGACCGGCGAGAACCGGCAGCGTGAGGAGGGTGGCCAGAAGTGTCAGGCACAGGCGCATGGTGTGGAAATCCTATCGCGACCGGCTCCATCCCCAAAGTAGGGGATGTCTGTGGAATGCGACGGGCTGCACATTCGGCGATAATTCGACCTCCCCGGACGGCGCGTCCGGGGGCACGCTGTGGAGTGACCTTGAAGCTGACCCCGGATTCCCTGCTGACACACCTGGAGCAGTCGCTGGCTCCTGCCTACCTCATCTCGGGGGACGATCCGCTGTTGACGGGCGAGGCCGCCGACGCCATTCGCGCCAAGGCCCGAGCGGACGGATTCACCGAGCGGGACGTGCACTTCATGGAGCGCGGTGCGGACTGGAACGAGGTGCGCGCGGCCACCGGCACGCTGTCGCTCTTTGGATCCCGACGCCTGGTAGAGATTCGACTGCCGACCGGTAAACCCGGCACCAGCGGCAACTCCACGCTCGCGGATCTGCTCTCGCGTGAGGACCCCGACACCCTGTTCCTGATTCTCACGCCGCGGCTGGACCGCGATGCGCAGGCGGCCGACTGGGTGCGCACGCTCGAGGGCCGCGGCGGCTGGGTGCAAGTGTGGCCCGTGGAGCCCGATCGCCTCGTGGGCTGGCTGCGCGCCCGATCCCGCCGGATGAAGCTCGCAGTCAGCGACGAGGCGCTCGAGCTGCTGGCGGAACGCACCGAGGGCAACCTGCTCGCGGCCAGCCAGGAGCTCGAGAAGCTCAGATTGCTGGCGCCAGGGGGCCGTGCGGATGCACAGACTGTGCTCGAGAGCGTTGCCGACAGCGCACGCTTCGATGTCTTTCAGCTTGGAGAGGCCGTGCTTGCGGGGGATGCGTCGCGCGCCCTGCGAGTGCTCGGTGGCCTGAGGGCGGAAGGAGTCGAGCCGACCCTGGCACTCTGGTCGCTCACCAAGGCCATGCGCGACATCTGGAGTGCGATTGCCTCCCCGGGCGGATTCAGGCCCCGCGCGTGGCAGCGCCAAGCTGCCGCGCTGGACAAGGGTGTCCGCCGCGCGCCGCGCCTGTCCTTCGCGGCTCTTGCCGTGCGGGCCGCGCGCGCCGACCGGATGGTCAAGGGCCGTCTCATCGGCAACGCCTGGGACGAGATCGCGCTTCTGGCGACGGACATCTGTGCAATCCCTGCAGTCCCCGCGCCTCAAAGCATGCTCAAATAGGCAGCAGGGACGGCAAGGCGCGAGCCTTCTGTCCAATCATCCAGGCGGCGGTCATGCAACCCATCGGTCTCTTCGGCGGCGCTTTCGATCCCATCCACGTCGGCCACCTGCGTACGGCATTCGAGCTGTGGCAGGAGTTGCGTCTCGCCGAGGTTCGGTTCGTGCCCACCGGCAATCCTGCGCATCGGGAACAGCTCAATGCGCCGGCGGAGTTGCGCGTGGCGATGGTGAGAGCGGCTGTGGCGGATCAGCCGGCGTTCGTCGTGGACGACCGGGAAGTCCGCCGTACCGGCGTGTCGTACTCCGTCGACACGCTCACCGAGATCCGCGCGGAATACCCGGGTCGCTCCTTGTGTTTGCTGCTCGGCATGGACGCCTTCCTGGGCCTGCCGCACTGGCACCGGTGGCGTGAGCTGCTCGGGCTCGCGCACATCGTCGTCGCGCACCGGCCGGGCTGGAAGGCTCCCACCAGCGGCCCGCTCGGAGCGGTGATGGTCGATCACGGCACGGGATCCATCAGAGAGCTGCACGAGAAGCCTTGCGGCCGTGTGTACGTGCACGCCGGGACACAGCTCGAGATTTCCTCTACGGAGCTGCGTCAGCTGCTGGTTGCAGGCCGCGATCCGCTGTATCTGGTGCCCGACCGTGTCCGGCAGATCATCCGCGAGACGAGGTGCTATGCTGGCGCGCAAACGCGGCTGAGCCTCGGCGAGCCCTCGCCCGCAGCAGGAGAGCACTCTTAGCACATGACCAAGCGTACACGCCCGCGCCGCTCCTCTGAGCGCGCCTCGCCGTTGCAAGCCATCGTGACGGTCGCGCTCGATGACATGAAAGCCGTGAACGTGAAGGTGCTGGATGTGCGAGGTCTGACCGATATCGCCGACACCATCATCATCGCCTCCGGCAACTCCGACAGACACGTCCGCTCGATCGCCGACCGGGTCGTCGAGAAGTGCAAGGCAGCGGGCTTCCGTCCGCTGGGCAAGGAGGGGGCGCGCGATGGCGAGTGGGTTCTCGTGGACCTGCAGGACATCGTGGTGCACGTGATGCTGCCGCGCGTGCGCGAGTTCTACAGTCTCGAGCGGCTCTGGGAATCCGACCCGGCCGAGGTGGCGCAAGCGGCTCCAACCGCGCGCCGGCGGCGTACGTCGACCTGACGTTGCGCGTACGCGTACTCGCAGTCGGTTCGCGCATGCCCGAGTGGGTGTGCGAAGCCTACGACGATTACATCACCCGTCTCGGGTCGAGCCTGAAAGTGGCCCTGACGCAGATCGAGCCGGGATCGCGGAGCGGGGGACGCGCGAGCGAGAGTGCGATTCGCACCGAAGGTCAGCGTCTCCTGGCTGCGGTGCGCAAGGATGACTACGTGGTCGTCCTGGACGAACGCGGCTCCGAAATGACGACTCGGGAGCTGGCAGCCTGGCTCGGGACGCGCATGCAGGAGGGGCGCGATCTGGCGTTCCTGATAGGGGGTCCGGACGGGCTTGCCGCGGAAGTGCTGGCACGCGGCAATCTCCGCTGGGCGCTCTCCCGGCTCACATTCCCGCACGCACTGGTGCGGGTCGTGCTCGCCGAGCAGCTCTATCGTGCACATGGCGTGTTGGCGAATCATCCGTATCATCGCGACTGATGCGTACCGTGTCCGAACCGGTTCTTTGCCTCGCGTCCGTATCGCCTCGGCGGCAAGAGCTGCTGAGTCAGATCGGCGTGCCGCACACGGTCACAGGCGCTCATATCGACGAAACGGTCAGGCCCGAGGAGGGCGCGCGCGAATACGTCATTCGCATGGCGCGCGAGAAGGCGCTTGCGGTACGCGGCAAGGGCGAGAGGCTGCCCGTACTGGCGGCGGATACGACCGTCGTGCTGGATGAGGTGATTTTCGGGAAGCCCACAGGCCGCGCCGACGGGCTGGCGATGCTTGGCCGCCTGTCTGGTCGCACCCACTCTGTGTTGACTGCAGTGGCTTTGTCCGCCGGCCAGGAGCTCTCCGTCAGTGTCAGCGCGAGCGAAGTGCGATTTCGCCCACTGTCTGCTGAAGAATGCGCAGCTTACTGGGAGACCGGGGAGCCGCACGACAAAGCGGGCAGCTACGCGATCCAGGGGCGCGGCGCCGTATTCATCGAGTGGCTGAGCGGGAGCTACTCGGGCGTGATGGGCCTGCCTCTGTACGAGACTGCCGAGCTGTTGCGCGCCGCCGGGGTCCCGTGTTGGTACGGAGCGTCGCGGTGACGATCGAAATCCTCGTCAACATCGCCCCGCGCGAGACCCGTGCTGCCATCATCGAGAATGACGTCCTGCAGGAGATCTACGTCGAGCGCACCAGCCGTCGCGGGCTGGTGAGCAACGTTTACAAGGGACGCGTCTCGCGCGTGCTGCCAGGCATGCAGGCCGCTTTCGTCGATATTGGCCTGGAGCGCACGGCATTCCTGCACGCCGCCGATATCGCGAACGTGCCTCCTCATGACGCCACCGTCGTGCTGCCTGCGCCACTGTCTCTGGCAGAGGACATCCGGCGCCTGGTGAATCCGGGAGATGACATCCTGGTGCAGGTCATCAAGGACCCCATCGGCACCAAAGGCGCCCGGCTCACGACGTTCGTGGCGCTGCCATCGCGTTACCTCGTGTACATGCCGCGCGGTGAAGGCATTGGCGTCTCCGCGCGCATCGATGATGAGGAGGAGCGCCAGCGTCTGAAGGCTGCCGTTGCCTCCCTCATCACTGCGGAGGCGCCAGGCGGATACATTCTGCGTACCGCGGCGCAGGGTGTGTCCGTCGAGAGCCTGCGTGAGGACATGGCCTATCTCGACAAACTGTGGAATCACGTACGTGTTCGAGCGCTTGAGACGCAGTCAGGTGCGATCGTCCACGAGGATCTCCCGCTGGCCCTCCGGGTTCTGCGCGATGAGCTCTCCAGAGGTGTGAGCCGGGTGCTCGTGGATTCACCGCGGGAGCATGCTGACATGGTGGCCTTCGCGGCGGCTTTCATGCCTGACGCGGCCACGCGCATCGAGCTCTACCCTGGGCCGCGGCCGATCTTCGACCTGCACGGCATCGAGGAGGAGATCGGCAAAGCGCTCGATCGCAAGGTGACGCTGAAATCCGGCGGGCATCTGGTCATCGACCAGACGGAGTCGATGACCACCATCGACGTCAACACCGGAGCCTATGTCGGTCACCGCAATCTCGAGGAGACGATCTTCCGCACCAACCTCGAGGCGGCGGTCACGATTGCGCGGCAGCTGCGCCTGCGCAACCTCGGCGGCATCATCATCATCGACTTCATCGACATGCATGATGAGCCCCATCGCCGACAGGTGCTCGCCGCGCTCGAGCGTGCACTCAACGGCGATCGTGCGCAGACGCACATCGTGAGCCTGTCGCCGCTGGGGCTGGTGGAGATGACCCGTAAGCGCACTCGCGAGAGCCTGGAACATCTGCTGTGCGAGCCGTGTCCAAGCTGCGAGGGACGCGGCTTCGTAAAGACCCCCGAGACTGTGTGCAACGAGATATTTCGGGAGATTGTGCGACAAAGCCGGCAGTTCGCCAGCCGCGAGCTGCTGATACTCGCCCATCAGGACGTGGTCGAGCGTCTCCTCGATGAAGAGTCCGCCACGATGGCTGAGCTCGAGGCGCAGGTAGGCCGACCCGTCCGCCTGCAGGTGGAAGCGCTCTACGGAGTCGATCAGTACGATGTGGTGCTCGTTTAACGGGCCAAACCCGGCGATACAGCGTGGGGGCTGGGCGCGCGTCACACTGATTGGCCTCTGCTCGGCGGCGGCGCTGTTGATCGTCGTCGTCCTCGCCTATCAGCTGGCGCTGGCACGTGTTCCTGAGCACCGGGCGACGCTCGAGCGGCTGCTGCAGTCGCAGACGGGGCTGGATGTGCGCTTCAGTCAGCTGGGCGTGCGGTGGGGCTGGTATGGCCCCGAGGCCGTGTTCCGCAACGTCGAGCTCGGCGAGCCTGGCCGGCCTCATGTGCTGCTGCGCGCCCCGGAGGTGACGGTCGGGTTCGACGCCTGGCGGACCATGCGAAGCGGGCATCTGGAAGCGGGCCGCATCTCCCTCGTCGCTCCGGATATCGATCTGCAACGGGTCGGCTCGGAAACGGCGACGACCCGGGCGGTCGCCAGCTCACCCCTCGGCGCCGCCGCGCACGGCCCGCACGCTGTCTCAGTCGCCGCAAGCTCGCGCGCGCCGCCTGCCGTCGAGCGCGCGCGCCTGCTGCAACGCTGGCGTGACGGCCGCATCGACATCGAAGGCGGTTCGCTGCGGCTCCCCGATCCAGGCGGATCCACCGAGCCGCTCGTTCTGCAGATCCGGCGAGCCTCGGTGCGGCGTGCGGGGGATGAGTGGAACGTGTTTGCGCTGGTATTCCTCCCCGAGCGTCTGGGGCGCACGGCCCGAGTCGTCCTGCGGCTCGATGGGGGACTCGATCGGCCGCAGACCTGGTCCGGGTCGCTGCGATTCGAGGGCGGCCGGCTGGCATTCGCCGGGTGGCGGGACCTGGGCGGCGTCGTTCCCGAGCTGGCCCGCTATGTGCCCGTGGCGGGCGGGGGCGATGTCAACGTCGATCTGGACTTCACTCGCGGCCGCATCGAGAAAGCGCAAGGAAGCGTGTACGCGGGAGGTGTCGCACTCGGCTCCCCGAATGCGTCCCCGGATCGCAAGCTCGATGTGGATCGGGTGCGAGGGCGGTGGTGGTTGACACACCATCTGTCCTACTGGCGCCTGAACGTCGATGAGCTGCAGTTGGGCGCGCCAGAGGACACGGCAGCGGCCGACCGGGCCGTGTTGACGGCCGATGTCGGTGACGGCTGGATGCGCGGCAAACTCGAGGGCGCTCCGGTGCACTCGGTCGCAGCCCTCGGGCTGTGGCTGGCACCCGATCTCGATCTCGGGGGGATGCAGTTGGGAGGGACGGCACGCGAGGTGAGCTTCAACTGGGACGATCGCCGCGAGCCCGGCCGAAGACTGCAGGCCTCGGCCCGACTGACGGACGTCTCGGTTGCTGCACCCTCCGGCGGATTCGTGCTCACGGGCATGACGGCGCGAGTCTCGGGCAACGAGAATGAGATCGAGGCCGGCGTGCAATCGGACACAGCGCGCTTGCAGCTGGCGGGCGCCCCCCAACAACCCCTCGAGCACGTGCGTGTTGCCTCGCGATTGCGCATGACTCGCCTGGGGGCCGGCGGCTGGCGCATTGCGACCGAGAGAATGGAGCTGCGCCATGAATCTACGCGGCTGGAGCTCTCCGGTTCGCTGACCGGAGGGGTGGAGCCGGAGCTGGCGGCTCGGGGCAAGCTCACTGCCGCCGACGTCTCCTTGCTGCAGGCCGCACTGGGAACCGCCGTTTCACGCGTACTGGGCCAGGTGTCGCTGACCGGCGGCCGGGTCGAGCGCGCCGAGTTCGAAATGCGCGGGCCGCTCGATCGGCTGCCTTACGGAAGCGAGGGCGGATCGTTCACGGGCGCGTTGACGCTGCAGGACGCTTCCCTGTCGGGCGGCGAGCGCTGGCCCGATGCGAGCGGTGTGCGTGCCCGCCTCGAGTGGCGCGGCTCACTGGTTCGGGCCCAGGTGGATGCCGGTCAGGCCGGACCGTTCCAACTCTCGGACGCCACTGCGGAATGGCGCTCGACAGGGGAGGGTGGCATGCACGCCAGCGGGCAGGTCACGAGCCGCATGGAGGAGGCGACCGCGTGGCTGCAATCGCATCCGGGGCTCGACGAATACGCCCCGCGCGCGCAGAGCATCGGTCTGCAAGGCAATGCTCGCTTGGATTTCAACATCACGGTGCCTGCCGAGGGCAACCCGAAAGCGCGCGTCGTCGCTTCGCTGCAGGGCGCACGGTTGAACTGGGCATCCGCTGCCGTACCGATCGAGGACCTGACGGGCGCGCTTGCGTTCGACGGGGGACGTCTGCAGCGCTCGACGTTGACGGGAACGTGGCTCGGCGGCCCCGTGACACTCACGCTCGACGAGCGGCTCGATCACGGCCAGGAGGCTCTGACGATGCAGGCGCGCGGGAGCATGGCTGCGCAGCAGTTGGCAGCGCTTGCAGCAATCGATCCACGCGGGCGGCTCGCAGGCAGCGCCGACTGGGCCGGTGACCTGACGTTCTCCCCCGCAACGGGAGCACAGCCCGCCCGATGGCGGGTGCGCGCCGATTCCACCCTCGTCGGGGTTGGCAGCGAGTTGCCCGAGCCGCTGGAGAAAGCAGCCGACGGCGCATTGCCGCTGCATCTGGACCTGTCAGGGACCGAGTCCGTCGCGCAATTGCGCGTAAGCCTCGCAGACCGCCTCAGGAGCGTTCTCGCGCTCACGCGTACGGATACGGGCTGGAAGGTGGAACGCGGCGCCGTGACCTTCGGATCGGGCGTGCCGGCGCTTCCTGCAGACCCCGTCGTTTTCATTCAGGGACGGGTCAACCGCCTGGATCTGCCGTCGTACCTCGCCCTGTGGCAGCAGGCGCGCCTGGATCCGCGTGCGCCGCACTTTCAGGCGCAACTGGTCGCCACAGAAATGGTGGCCGCGGGACGCAGCTTTCCGGAGGTCATGCTCACCGGCGAGCGCACTGACTCCGGCGTGGAGCTGAATCTCGACTCCGAGCGCCTCGCAGGCGTCGCTCATTGGCCTGCCGCGGGGAGCGCCGGCTCGGAGCCCGCCGAGCTGCACCTGACACGCTTGATCATCCCCGCGGCCACCGGGCAGGGGCAGCTCGCCGCCGTGCTGGCCGCCGTCGGCGGCTCCGCCAGCGTCTCAGTCGACGATCTCATGTGGGAGGGCAGGCACATCGGGCACGTCACGGCAACCCTCGTTGCGCGCGCCGGCCTGGATCTGGATGACGTGCGTATCTCCGGCGGCACGCACGACGGGACCGGCTCCTTGCAGTGCGAGTCGTCGATGACCACCTGCCGTGCCCGGTTCACTCTGGAGAGCAGTGATGCCGCGGCGACCCTTGCGGACTTCGGGTTTCGCCCCGATGTCTCCGCTGCCAGGGCAGCGGTGAGCGGCGAGCTGCAGTGGCAGCCGGCCTCGCAGAAGCCGTGGCCCGCGACGCTGCGGGGCCGCCTGAGCCTGAAGCTCGCCGACGGCCAGACCCGTGAGGCCGAGTTCGCCGACGAGCCGCCCTCGGCGAGCGGACCGCAGACCGGCCAGCCCCAGACGGGCCGGCGGGCCATGGGCCAGCCCGCCATGGGCCAGCCCGCAATGGGCCAGCCCGTAATGGGCCAGCCGTTCGCGTTGCTCGCCGTGCCGGCGCTGGTGGATGCCATGCAGCCGCTGCAGGAGGGCAAGGGGCCGGCGCATGACCTGAGGTTCACGCGGCTGGATGCCGACTTTGAGCTGGCTGACGGGGAGGCCTCGACGTCCGACCTGCATTTCGATGGCGACGCGGAGATACTGATGCGGGGCCGGATGGGGTTGCTGGCGAAGGACTATGACCAGGAGGTGTGGGTCTTGAAAGGCGAGGAGCGGTTGCCTGCAGCTGTGCGCCGGTTCGCGCCGACACCGCGAGTGGCCGCGGCGTGGCTGACGCTTCGCGACCTGTTTGCGGCGACGGGCCAAGCACGCCCGCGCGCGCTGTTGCATCTGCAGGGATCTTGGGATGATCCGGTCGTGGTGTCGGATGCCGAGTGAGCGATGAAAGCTGCCGCGCTGCAAATGACTTCCGGGGCGGACGTGCAGGCCAATCTCGAGCAGGCGCGCACGCTCCTGGAAGAGGCGGCCCGGCTCGGGGTGAAACTCGCCGTTCTGCCTGAGAACTTCGCGTTCATGGGCCTGGCGGATGCCGACAAGCGCGCCATAGCGGAGTCCCAGGGAGCCGGACCGATTCAGGATTTTCTGTCGCGGACCGCGTTGCAGCTGCAGATGTGGATCGTGGGCGGCACGATCCCGCTGCGTGCGGGACCGGACGGGCGGGTCGCCGCCGCCAGCCTCGTGTATCGGTCTGACGGCACTCCTGCGGCGCGCTACGACAAGATCCACTTGTTCGATGTCGACCTTCCGGCGCGCAAGGAGAGCTATCGCGAGTCCGCTCACGTAGCTCCTGGGTCACGCCCCCAGGTCGTGGATACTCCCGCGGGACGCCTTGGGCTGTCCGTATGCTATGACATCCGCTTCCCCGAGTTGTTTCGTGCTCTGAGTGCCGCGGGGGCACGGATACTCTCAGTACCTTCTGCGTTCACTGCACCAACCGGGCGTGCGCACTGGGAGACGCTGCTGCGCGCGCGTGCGATCGAGAACCTCTGCTATGTGATTGCCCCCGCGCAGTCGGGGTTTCACGCCAACGGGCGGGAGACCTACGGCGACAGCATGATCGTCGACCACTGGGGTCGCATCCTGCGACGGTTGCCCCGGGGCACCGGATGCGTCGTCGCGGACCTGGACCTTGCCGCGCAGGCGGAAGTTCGAGAGAGTTTCCCGGCACTGCGGCATCGCATTTTCGCCGATACCGCCCGTGCCACAGAATGAGCGAGGCCTTCAGATGAAAGATGTTCCTGCCACCGACGATCCGTTGGGTGTTGCACGCGAGCTCATCCTGCGCCCCAGCGGCCTGGATGACAGCCGCCTCGACAGGATATTCGGGGAGGTGCTGCAGCATTCGGTGGACTTTGCGGATCTGTATTTCCAGCTCTCACGCCAGGAGGCCTGGTCGCTCGAGGACGGCATCGTCAAGGATGGCAGCGCGAGCATCGAGCAGGGCGTGGGCGTGCGCGCGCTGGCCGGAGAGAAGACGGGATTTGCCTACTCGGACGAGATCGTGCTGCCGGCGCTGGAAGAGGCTTCGCGCGCGGCTCGTGCTATTGCTGCGCACGGCGGCGACCGGCGTGTCAGCGCGTGGCAGGCGCGAGCGGGTCACCGGCTCTATCTGCCTGCAGACCCGCTCACTACACTGAGCGACCAACAGAAAGTGGCCTGGCTCGAGCGCGTCGACCGCGAGACGCGGCGCCTCGATCCCCGCATCGTCCAGGTGACGGCAGGCGTCACCGCCGTCCACGAAGTCATCCTGATCGCGACCAGCGACGGGCAACTCTCGGCTGATGTGCGGCCGCTGGTGCGCTTCAACGTTTCCGTGCTGGTGGAGCAGGATGGCCGCCGGGAGCAGGGCTACGCAGGCTCCGGCGGGCGCTTTTCGCTGGAGGACCTGGTCGCCGAAGACAAGCCGCTCGCCCTCGGACGCGAGGCGGCGCGCCAGGCGCTGGTGAATCTGGAGGCGAAGCCTGCGCCCGCGGGAGCGATGACGGTGGTGTTGGGCCCGGGTTGGCCGGGAATCCTGCTGCATGAAGCCATCGGCCACGGCCTCGAGGGAGACTTCAACCGCAAGGGAACCTCGGCCTTCGCCAACCGGATCGGTGAGCGAGTGGCGGCGCCGGAGTGCACCGTCGTTGACGACGGCACGTTGTCGCGGCGTCGCGGCTCGCTGAACGTCGATGACGAGGGTACGCCGACCGAGTGCACCACACTGATCGAGAACGGTGTGCTGCGCGGGTATATGCAGGACAAGCTGAACGCACGTCTGATGGGCACACGCCCGACAGGTAACGGCCGGCGCGAATCCTTTGCACACGTGACACTTCCGCGCATGACCAATACCTACATGCGTCCGGGTCCGCACGCTCCCGAAGAGATCATCCGTTCGGTGGAGCGCGGGATCTACGCTGTCAACTTCGGTGGCGGCCAGGTGGATATCACTTCCGGAAAGTTCGTGTTCTCCGCCAGCGAGGCCTACGAGATCAATCACGGCAAGCTGGGAGCGCCGCTGAAAGGAGCCACGCTGATCGGCAACGGGCCCGACGTGCTGACGCGAGTGAGCATGGTGGGGAATGACCTGAAGCTGGATGACGGCGTGGGCACGTGCGGCAAGGATGGACAGAGCGTTCCGGTGGGTGTGGGACAGCCGACGCTGCGAATCGATGGATTGACGGTCGGCGGCACCGGCTAGCGGTCGCGGGCGAACTGCGCGAAATTGCAACAACCGCGCACAAATGCCCTCTGCCCAAGCGCTCGTCCGCGCTTCATTCTCTCGAGCGCGGGACGAAGCGGAAGATTCTTCAGTGCAGCGCGACGGAATCGCGTGCCCGTTGTGCGACCGGGCGGCGGGCGTGAGCGAGTTTCTCGTGCAGCCCCGCCGCCCGCGTCGTCAAACATAATCAGCTGAAAGTTTGACGTTGCGTCCGCGTTGCGTCGCACATGCGCGACGCTCGCGCGGGAACTCTCGAGGGCCCTCTCAAAGCTGTGACGGTGTGCACGACGCGCTCGCGCGCGGGTCCGTACTTTGCTCCCCCGCATTCACTTTGAACTCATCCGAATCCGAGGACCCGAAGATGCACGCCGAGCCCGCGACCGTGGAAGTGCCGCAGCTGAAGCTGCCGGCGGATCTGCTCACCGAAGTCACCCGCCGCGGGTCGGCGAAAACGGATTTCCGGGTCGAGGGCTGGAAGCCCTCGCTGCTCGGCCGCCTGGTTGCCAAGCTGACCGGAGTGAAGAGCGCTCGCTGAGGCAGGGCCGTTTTACACTCCGACCGCAGCAGCCCCTGCGCCGGCGCGCCGCCCGAATCCTGTGACGCCCCCGCTGAGGGCGTCGAGGTCTGCGGAGGCGGCCGGGCGCATGGCTTGATGCATAGCAACGCGGCCTTGTACTTGGCCGGACGTTCCCGGACCGTTAGGATCGGCAGATGAGACTCTCACGTCCCCTGTACGAGGGCCTACCGTGGGTTTACATGGCCTGCGGGCTGGCTGCCCTGGCCGGTAGCTACCTGCTGTCCTCCCGGCTCGTCAGCCTCGTGCTGGGCCTTCTGGGGCTTGCAGGGCTGCTCGGGGGCAGTGTCATCGCGCTGCGCCGGCGGGACTATCGCCAGCTGCGAGCCAATTACGCGGATCCGGAGCGGCTGAACGGCGAACGGGACGACTAAAACGGCAGGATGCCCAACATGGGCCAGCCGTTTTGAACGCCGTCGTGCGCGACGGCGGCCCCGCAGGGGCGAGGCCATGGATGGGCCGAGTACTAAAACGGCACGATGCCCAACATGGGCCAGCCGTTTTGAACGCCGTCGTCCGCGACGGCGGCCCCGCAGGGGCGAGGCCCATGGATGGTCCGAGTACTAGGACGGTTCCTCGTCGCCTTCGATCTCTGCCTCCTGCGGCGCGGGGGCAGGCACATGCAGGCCCGGAACGGTGTCGGTGAGCGAGGCCCGCGTGCGCGCCAGCCGCTCATCGACGTAGATCAACTCATGCTTGCCGATGACCACCACGTCCCCATCGTTGAGATAGTGGCGCCGCACCCGCTTGGACTTCACGTAGATCCCGTTGGTGCTGTTGAGGTCCTCGATCAAGGATGAGTTGGCCGTCGTGACGATCTGACAGTGGTGGCGGCTGACGAACCGGCTGTCGATCTGCAGGTCGTTGTCGGAGGTTCGCCCGACGATGACCCGGCCGATGCGCAGCGGAATCTCCTGCACCGTGCGGCCATCGGTCGCCACCAGCATGCGTGCCTGCGTGACGTGCGGCAGCTCCAGGGCGGCTGTCGGCGGCATCGTCCGCTCGATGTGCGCCTTCAGATGCTGCGCCGTGCGCGTTGAGTATTCGACCCACTGCAGCTCATCGATGGCTCCCTGCACGTCCTGCAGCGTGACGTTGTCGCGATCGCCGGCGAACGCGGCCATCATCGAGGTGTCGCACAGTGTGTTGATCAGGCGCGGCACGCCACCGGTATAGCGGAAAATTTCAGGAAAAGTGTCCTCGGCGAAGATCTGCCGGTCGCCGGCGCCGGCGACTTCCAGGCGGTGTTGGATGTAAGCGCGCATTTCTGTCTGCGACAGAGTGCTGAGGTGGAAGCGCAGCCGGATGCGCTGCGTGAGCTGCACCAGCTCCGGCGCGTTGAGCTTCTCGTTGAGCTCGGGTTGCCCGCACAGGATGATGCGCAGCACTTTCTCCTTGGTCGTCTCCACTCCCGAGAGCAGGCGGATCTCCTCCAGCACGCGCATCGAGAGGTTCTGCGCCTCGTCCACGATCAGCAGCACCTTGCGCCCGGCCGCGTACTGCTCGATCAGGAAGGTGTTGATCGTCGCGATCAGCTCGGCCTTCTTCATCTTGAAGGGCGAGAATCCGAACTGCACCAGCAGCGCCTGCAGGAAATCGATCGCAGAAACCTGTGTCTGGTTGATCTGCGCGACCACCACGTCGTGCTGGATCTCCTTCAGGAACGACTCGATCAGGGTGGTCTTGCCGGCGCCGATCTCTCCGGTGATCACGACGAAGCCGTCCGTGAACCAGATCGTGGACTCCATGTACGCCTTGGCGCGGGCGTGCTGTTTGGAGAGATACAGGAACTGCGGGTCCGGGCTCAACCGGAAGGGCAGCTCCTTCAGTTTGAAGGGATCGAGATACATGGTTCCTGGGTGCGCCCGCGGCGGCCTTGTTGGTAACCCGCCATCCCGGCGCCGATCCGTTCAATCTTACGGGATGCGCACCCGCGGGGCCAATTGAGACAGCAAACGGCGTGCCCGTCGGTCGCGCGAGGAGACGCTGGGTGCGACCAGGGTGCAGTGTCCGAGCTTGCGGCCCGGCCGCGGCTGCTTGCCATAAGAATGCAGGTGCAGACCCTGCTCGGCCAGGAGGTCGGCGCTCGCGGGCATGTTGCCGATGAGGTTGATCATGGCGCTGTAGCCGCGCGGCCGGGTCGATCCCAGCGGCAGGTTCAGGATGGCGCGCAGGTGGTTCTCGAACTGGCTGGTTTCGGCGCCCTCGATCGTCCAGTGGCCGGAGTTGTGGACGCGCGGCGCCATCTCGTTGGCGATCAGCCGCCCGGAGCGCACGAAGAATTCGATGGTGAGGATGCCGGTGTAGCGGAATCTCTCCAGCACGCGTTTGAGATAGGCGGCCGCCAGGCGCTGCCAGGCCGCCGGCCCGTAGGGAGCCCGCGTCAGGCGCAGGATGCCCTCGCAGTGCACGTTGCCGTTCAACGGATAGATCGCAATCTCCCCGCGACGGCTGCGCGCGCCGATGATCGACACCTCGCAGTCGAAAGGAACCAACTCCTCGTACAGCAGCGGCGCCGCGCCCAGTTGTTGCCAGGCGGCTTCAGCCTGCTGCGGGGTGCGGATGACTGCCTGCCCCTTGCCGTCGTAGCCCATGCGGCGCGTCTTGAGAACGCCGGGAAGCCCGATCTCGCGCAACGCCCGATCCAGCTGCGCTCGGGTGCCAACCGCGCGCCAGCGTGTCGTCGGAATCCGCAGCTGCTCGAATAAGCGCTTCTCGCTCACCCGGTCCTGCGCCGCCGCCAACGCCGCAATCGGCGGACAGATGCGCGTCGAGCGCGGCAGGGCCCGCAACGCGCTGACGGAGACGTTCTCCCAATCGAACGTGAGGACCTGCGAGCGCTGCGCCAGCTCGGCGAGCCGCGCACTGTCGGTGAACTCGCCCGTCAGCAGCGGGGCCACCTGCCCGGCCGGGGCCGTTGCCGTCGGGTCGAGAAACAGGAAGTCGAGCCCGAGCGGGTAGCCGGCCAAAGCGAGCATGCGGCCGAGCTGGCCGGCGCCCACGACACCGACGGTCATGGGGCGTTGCCCGCGGGAACGAGGGGTAGCGGCCGCGACAATCGGCGGGCAAATCGGAGCTCGTGTGCCGGGCGGCGCAAGATCCGGTGCGCATCCTGCGAGTGGCCCGGTTCGCCGCCTTGCGCCCCTCGGGGGTGCGGCGCTGCCGCCGGGGGCGTGGCGCTCATTTCGGCGTTCTGGGATCGGGATTGGCGAGCACGCCTGCGGTCTGGCGCGCGCGGAAGGCTTCCAGCGCGGCCGCGACTTCCGGCTGCCGGTTGGCAATGATCGCCGCGGCGCACAGGGCTGCGTTGGTCGCTCCCGCGGTACCGATCGCGAAAGTCGCAACCGGAACCCCGGCAGGCATCTGTACGATCGAAAGCAGCGAGTCCAGGCCGCCGAGCGTCTTGGACTGCACCGGCACCCCCAGCACCGGCAGGGTGGTCTTGGACGCGGTCATCCCGGGGAGGTGGGCCGCGCCGCCGGCACCGGCAATGATGACCTGCAAGCCTCGCGAGCGGGCCGTGGAGGCGTACTCGAACAACAGGTCGGGTGTGCGGTGAGCGGACACCACGCGCACCTCGTGCGGGATGGAGAGCTTCTCCAACACGTCGGCGGCCGGTTGCATCGTGTCCCAGTCCGACGCGGAGCCCATGATGATGCCAACCAGCGGTGTCATCACGGCATTGTACCAAACAGCGTGCGCAGCATGCGGAACAGCTCGCGGCCTTCGGCGCCGATACGGCCTGCCCCCGAGTCCTGCAGCCGCGCACGCTCGCCCTGGGCGGCCGCGATATGCCTCAACCAAACATTGCGATCCAGACCGGGGCGCCAGCGCTCCAGCTCCTCGAGGGCCGCGGCGCCTTCGGTGAGCAGCCGTTCGCGCCACTCCTCGATGCGTTTGAATGCCTGAGCGTCGCGTGAGGACTGCTCACTGCGCGCATTGAGCGCCGTGCGGATGGGATCGAGATCCACATCGCGCATCAGCTTGCCGATGTACTGCCGTTGCCGCGCGGCGCCGCCCCGACTGGTCGTGCGGCGCGCGAGACGGATGGCATCGGCAAGTGTTTCCGGCAGGTCCAGCGCGTCGAGCTCCGCCTCGCGTAAGCTGATCAGCTGCTCGCCGAGGTCCTGAGCCTCGTGTGCGGTGCGCTTGCGCGCGCTCTTGCTCGGGCGATCCTCGAGGGGCTCGTCCGTATCGTCGGTTGGGTGGGACATCGAGTGCTGCGGCCGCCAGGATCTTCGGACGCGGAAGGCTAGCATGAGTCCCGGACGGCGTCCGATGGCGAATGGCCGGCGCCGCAGCGGCTGGTACAATGCTGCGATGCCGACCGCGGACGATGAAAAGGGAGTTCCGCACTTACAGGATGTCGTGAGCTTCGTGCTCAAAGAAGCCGAGCGACGTGGAGCATCGCAGTGTGAAGCCGATGCCAGCGTCAGCCAGGGGCTGAGCGTCTCCGTGCGCCTGCGGGAAGTGGATACCGTCGAATATCAGCGCGATCGGGGCCTGGGCGTCACGGTCTATTTCGGCAAGCGCAAGGGCTCTGCGAGCACCTCCGATCTGAGCGCGCAGGCCGTGCGCGATACGGTGGAGAAGGCGGCTACGATCGCCCGCTTCACCGCGGAAGACCCGTACGCCGGTCTGGTCGAGCCCGAAGCGCTGGCCCGCGAGATCCCCGACCTGGATCTCGACCATCCGTGGCGGCTCGCCCCGGAAGAGGCGATCGAGCTGGCGCGGCGCTCCGAAGAGGCCGGGCTGGCCGTGGACCGGCGCATCACGAACTCCGACGGCGCCTCCGTCGGCAGCCATCGCCACATCGGCGTGTACGCCAACTCACATGGTTTTGTCGGTGGCTATGCCGGCACCAGCCACTCCGTCAGCTGCTCGCTCATCGCCCAGCAGGGCGAGGAGATGCAACGGGACTACTGGTATACCACTGCGCGTGACTCCGCCGATCTGGACTCGCCCGAGGTCATCGGGCGCGTCGCCGGAGAACGAACCGTTGCCCGGCTGGGCTCCCGCAAACTGGTGACGCGCAAGGCGCCGGTGCTGTTTTCTCCGGAAATGGCGCGCGGCCTGTTCAAGCATTTCATCGGTGCGATCCGCGGCGCGAGCCAGTATCGGAAGGCGTCTTTCCTGCTCAACGCTGCCGGGGAAAGCGTGTTTCCCGCTTTCCTGCAGATGCATGAGCGTCCGCACATCCTCAAGGGGCTCGCCAGCGCCCCTTTCGATTCGGAGGGCGCCGCCACGCGCGATCGGGATCTGGTTCGCGACGGGGTGCTCGACGGTTACGTGCTCGGCAGCTATTCGGCGCGCAAGCTCGGCCTGAAAACCACCGGCAACGCCGGCGGCATCCACAACCTGATCGTGAGCGCGCCCGGCAAGGCGCTCGATACTCCGAGCCTGCTGCGACGGCTCGGAACGGGGTTGCTGGTGACCGAGCTGATGGGCCATGGCGTCAACGCCGTGACCGGCGACTATTCGCGCGGCGCCAGCGGATTCTGGGTGGAGAATGGAGCTCTCACCCATCCGGTGCAGGAGATCACGATCGCCGGCAATCTGCGGCAGATGTTTCGCGACATCGTGGCGCTGGGCGGTGATATCGACGATCGCGGCGGAATACGCACCGGGTCGGTACTCGTGAGCGAGATGACCATCGCCGGCGAGTGAGGCTGCGGGGGATCGTCGCCGAGTTACCTACGCGTACGGTGCGGGCGTAGCGACTGTGCCGGGGGCGCCGCGCGCTCGTGCTACTGATACTTCCCCGTTGCCAGCGTAAGGGTGGGGCGGGGAGCTTCCTCCACCAGCGAGCGCAGGGTGAGATCGCTGCAGCGGTTGCGGCGCGCTTCATCCAGCGTGCCGATCAGGCGGTCGACCGGGGGCACCGGGACGTTGCGGGCTGCGAAGTGAGTGCTGCGCTGATTGCGCGCAATCTCCAGGATCTCGTACACGCCGATCCGGCCGATATCGCGGGCCGGCGCCAGCTCATCGCCTTCGGTCACGAGGAGCAGTCCCGCCTTCTCCAGGGTGCTGGCCATCTGGGCGACGGCGATTCCCGGCAACCCGAGCTCATTCGACAGGGCGTTCACCGTCCAGCGCTTGCCGCCGGTCAGGTGTGTCCGGCCCACGAAGTACATCAGTCTGAGGGCCAGTTGCTCCAGCTCCACGCAGGACAGCCGCAACTCCTGCAGCCCGAGCCGCAGGTAGGTTGGATTCTGGAGGTAGAACGACAGTTGCGCGCCGGCCAGCAGAATCAGCCAGCCCAGGTAGGTCCACAACAGTCCCGCCACGATGAACGCGAAGCCCGCATACACGATGGTCAGCCGTGTGGAGTACACGACGAACGAGGCGAAGATCTTGCCGATCGCCGCCCACAACACCCCCGCCGCGAGTGCGCCCGTGACCGCCGGGCGCCAGCGCACGCGAGTATTCGGGATGAACATGTACAACACGGTGAAGATCGCGCTGACCATCAGGTACGGCGACAGATCGATGGCAGTACCCTTGAGCTTCTGCAACGGAGGCAAACTCTCGGCCAGCCGCAGAGGGGCGCTCGCGAGCGCAATGTGAGAAAGGCCGATGAAGCCCACGAGCAGCAGCGGGCCGATGACCAGCAGCGTGAGATATTCGGCCACACGCCTTGCGAAACTGCGCGGTTGATCTACACGCCACAGAAAGTTGAAGCTGTCCTCGACCTTCTTGATCGTCCCGAGCAGCGTCCAGGCGAGCAGTGCGAAGCCGACCGAGCCGGCGACTCCGCTGCTGACACGATCGGCGAACTGCATGACCTTGTCGGTCAACTCCCGGGCGGCCTGTCCCCCGACGGGACGGAAGAACTCGAACACGATGGGCTGCAGGTCGTGACGCGCCCCGAAGATCTTCAGGATCGCGAAGCTGAAGGCGAGCAGCGGAATGAGCGACAGCAACGTGGTGTAGACGAGCCCCATGGCGCGCAGATTGATGGCGCCGCGCCCGAGGTCGCGAATGACCGCATACGGGTAGCGCAGTACCCTGAGGGTGCGCCCCAGCATTCCGGGGCTGCTGGTCGCCGGCCCGAAAAAGCACCAGTCGAGGAAGTTCCAGAAACGTACCCACATGCTCTCGCGAGGGTAACATCACTGGGCCTGCAGACTCTTGAATAACGGTTGCATGTCCCCGCGCGAGCCTTTCCCACAGCGGATCGTCTGTCTGACGGAAGAGACCACCGAGACTCTCTACCTGTTGGGCGAGGACTGGCGGATCGTGGGCATCTCCGGATTCACGGTGCGCCCGGCCCGGGCGCGCAAGGAGAAGCCCCGGGTGTCCGCCTTCACCAGTGCGAAGATCGAACGCATCCTGGAGCTCGAGCCTGACCTGGTTCTGGGGTTCTCCGACCTGCAGGCGGGGATTGCCGCGGACCTGGCCCGGGCGGGCCTCGAGGTGCACGTGTTCAACCACCGCAGTGTCGCGGAGATCTTCAGGATGATCCGCACGCTCGGCGGAATGATCGGCTGCGAAGCGAAGACCGCTACGCTGGTGGAGCAGCTGCAGGGGAGTCTGGATGCGGTACGCACCCGGGCGAGTGAGCTCTCGAGGCGTCCGCGTGTGTATTTCGAGGAGTGGGATGAGCCCCAGATTTCCGGTATCCGCTGGGTATCCGAGCTGATCGCCCTCGCCGGCGGCGACGACTGCTTTGCGGAGCTGGCTGCACACTCACTGGCGCGCGAGCGCATCGTCGCCGATCCTCTGGAGGTGTCGCGCCGGGCGCCCGACATCATTCTCGGCTCGTGGTGCGGCAAGAAATTCCAACCTTCCGAGGTCGTGAGCCGGCCCGGCTGGGCGGACATCCCGGCGGTTCGCACCGGGTTCGTGCGGGAGATCAAGTCGGCGTTGATCCTGCAACCCGGGCCGGCTGCGCTGACGGACGGCGTCCGCGCAATTCAGGCGGTCATCGAGGAATGGAATCAAATGCCGCGACGCTCGCGGATCAGCTCGTAGGCTTCGATGATCTGCTGGGTTCGCTGCTTGGCGTGCTCGATCATCGACTCGGGCAGCCCGTTGGCCTTGAGCTTGTCGGGGTGGTGGCGGCTGAGCTGGCGCCGGTAGGCCTTGACCACTTCATCGTTGGGCGCTGTGGCAGTGGTTTCCAGCACCCGGTAGGCCTGCTCGAGCTGCAACCCGCCGTCGGCGCGCTGCTGTGCGGCGCGAAACGCCCCTGCGCGGATTCTCGTCACCGCCTCGATGTGAGCGAATTCCAGCATCGACACGTCGAGCCGGGTGGTCATGCGGCGGAGCAACTCGCGCACCGGACCTTCCATGTTGTTTCCGGTGAGCGCGGCCCGCACCTGGATCTCGATGAAGATGCGTGGCAGCTCGGGGCGGCCCTCGCACACTCGGGCGAGTGTCGCCAGCTCCGCGGCCAAGTCGAAGGCCGGCTGCTTGCCGGCGGTGAAATGATCGACCGCGGCGCGCACTTGCAGCGGATTCAGGCGCAGGTCCGACATGATCGAGCGCGCGGCCGCGATCTCGCTCTCGGAGACCCGCCCGTCGGCCTTGGCGAGGTGGCCCATGACGCGAAAGGTGCTGCGGAAGAACGTCTCCCCGACCGCGGCCAGGCTTTCCCGCAGCTGCGGAGCTTCCTGTCCGCGGCTGGACTGCTCGTCGAACTGGTGGCCCAGAAACAGCCCGATAGCCGCTCCGATCGGCCCTCCGGCCAGCAGGCCGAGGGCGCCACCTACTGCTTTACCCGCCCATTTGATCATCATTGCTATAGTACCAAGCGCTCCCCGCCGGAAACGGCCAGCTGCCGACCCTCACCACTGCCATGTCGCAACCCGTCTACCGTACCGCCTTGCGCGGGCTGGAAAAAATTCACGAAGGCAAGGTCCGGGACATCTATGCCGTCGATGCGCAATCGATGCTCATCGTGACCACCGATCGGCTGTCGGCCTTCGATGTGGTGCTGCCCGATCCGATTCCCGACAAAGGGCGGGTGCTGAACCAGATCTCCAATTTCTGGTTCGCGCAGACCTCTTCGATCGTGCCCAATCACCTGACCGGCCGTGACCCTGGCAGTGTCGTGAAGGACGAGGACGAGCGCGCCATGCTCGCCGACCGCTCCGTCGTGGTGCAACGCCTGTCCGCGCTTCCCATCGAGGCGGTCGTGCGCGGCTATCTCATCGGCTCCGGATGGAAGGACTATCAGCGAACCGGGGGTGTCTGCGGCATCGCCCTGCCCGCCGGACTGCAGCTCGCGGACAAGTTGCCCGAGCCGCTGTTTACTCCTGCGACCAAGGCCGCCATCGGCGAGCACGACGAGAACATCCCGTTCTCGACAATGGAGCGCCAGCTCGGCGCCGACCTCGCGGCGCGGGTGCGCGACACGGCCATTTCGATCTACCAGCACGCAGCCGCTCATGCTCGTGCCCGGGGCATCATCATTGCCGACACGAAGTTCGAGTTCGGCGTCGATGGCCGCGGCCGGCTTACCCTCATGGATGAAGTGCTGACACCGGATTCCTCGCGCTTCTGGCCGGCCGCTACCTACCGGCCCGGAACCAGTCCGCCGAGCTTCGACAAGCAGTTCGTGCGCGACTACCTCGAGACCCTCCACTGGAACAAGAAGGCCCCGGGCCCGAAGCTTCCGGCCGAGGTCATCGCCCGCACCAGCGCGAACTATCGGGAAGCTCTGGCGCGCCTGACACGCCCGGCATAACTGCGAGGCTGTATGCAGACACCCTGGATCGCACCATCGATTCTTTCCGCGGACTTCGCCCGCCTGGGCGAAGAGGTGGACGCCGTGTTGCGCGACGGCGCCGACATCGTTCACTTCGACGTGATGGACAACCATTACGTCCCTAACCTGACGATCGGCCCGCTGGTGTGCGAGGCGCTGCGCAAACACGGCGTGACGGCGCCGATCGACGTGCATCTGATGGTGCAGCCGGTCGATCGCCTGGTACCTGATTTCGCCGCCGCGGGAGCTGCGTACATCAGCTTCCATCCGGAGGCGACCGAGCACATCGACCGCACCATCGGCCTGATCCACGAGCAGGGTTGCAGGGCCGGCCTGGTGTTCAATCCGGCGACCCCGCTGGACTATCTGGATTACACGCTGGATGAGCTGGACCTGGTGCTCATCATGTCGGTGAACCCCGGATTCGGGGGCCAGAAGTTCATTCGGACCGCGCTGCGCAAGCTCGCGGAGGCGCGCCGGCGGATCGATGCCACTGGGCGGCCGATACGCCTGGAGATCGACGGGGGTGTGAAGGTCGAGAACATTGGCGAGATCGCGGCCGCCGGTGCGGACACCTTCGTGGCCGGGTCAGCGATCTTCGGCAGCAAGGACTACGCGCAGACGATCAAGGCCATGCGAGCGGAGATCTCGGCGGCAGGGCGGAGCGGAACGCGGTAGTCGGGCGGCTCAGCGGCGCCCGGCTCGAATCGCGCGGGACGGCAGGCGTGGGTCGGTTCGACGGTGCGCCCCGACCGCGCCAGGCCGGGCTACTCGTCGTCCTCGTCGTCGTCGTCATCATCGTCGTCATCGAGGTCGACCTGGCCGGCCTTGGTGGCCGCCGGCTTGGCGGGCACGATGACGGGGCGGGTCTTCATTTTCGGACGCGCATTGAAGACCACGATGGTCTTGCCGGTGGCGCGCAGCAGACCCTGCTCCTCGAGCACCTTCAGAACCCGGCCGGCCATCTCGCGCGAGCACCCCACCAGGCGCGACAGCTCCTGGCGGCTGACCTTGATCTGCATGCCTTCCGGATGGGTCATGGCGTCAGGCTCGCCGCACAGATCCATGATGGCGTGGGCAACGCGGCCGGTGACATCGACGAAGGCTAGGTCGCCGAGCTTGCGGTTGGTGCGGTCGAGGCGGGTGGCGAGCTGCGTGGCCAGCTCGAAGATCAGGCCCGGGCTCTCCGCGGCGATCTGCCGGAAGCGCGGGTAGGTCATCTCCGCCAGCTCGCATTGGTTGCGGGTACGCACCCAGGCGCTGCGGGTGGGCTGCTCGTAGAACAGGCCCATCTCGCCGAAGAACTGGCCGCGGTTGAGGTAGGCGAGCACCATTTCGTTGCCTTCCTCGTCCTCGATCATGACCTCGACCGAGCCGCTGATGATGTAGTACAGGACGTCGGGGAGGTCCCCGGCGTGGATGACGACCGTCTTAGAAGGCACCGTGCGGATGCGGCAATAGCTCAGGAAGCGATTGATCGCCGGAATGTCACTCAACGGTTTGATGTTCTCTTCCATACCGGCTCCCCGAGTTGTCGCGTTTTTCTGCACGGCGACCGCTTTTTATACATATGCCTGCCTAACTGCAAGCATAGCGCTCAAATGAAGTAAGCGGTGCGCGTCATGAGGCGCGCCGTGTGCTTCATCACCGTCCGGACGGGCGCCGGTAAGTCGATTCCGCCTGCCTGCCTCGCCCGCGTGCCATGGGCAATCTCATCCTCGCGCATCCTTTGGAGTATCGCACGGCCCCTCGTGTCCGAGGCCGGCAACCGCTGCAGGTGGTCGTCGAGATGCCGCTCGACCTGACGCTCCGTCTCCACGACGAAGCCGAGGCTGGCCCGATCCCCGGACAGGGCCGCGAGCGCGCCGATGGCAAAGGAGCCCGCGTACCAGAGCGGATCGAGCAGACTGGGGCGGGATTGCAGCTCCTGCAGGCGTGTCTCGCACCAGGCGAGATGGTCGGATTCCTCGCGAGCCGCGGCGAGCAGCAACTCTCGGGTCTGTTCGGAGCGCGCGGCAAAGGCCTGACCGTGATACAGGGCCTGGGCGGCGATCTCCCCTGCATGGTTCACACGCATGAGGGCGGCCGCCGTGCGGCGCTCGGTAGGGGAGAGCGCGGGCGGGGGTGCGGCGGCGGACCCGGTAGTGGTGTCCCCTCCGGGGGTGGGCCGTAAAGCGTGAGCGGGAGCGAACAGCGACCGCAGGGCCCGGTCGGCGGCTCCCAGCAGGCGATCCAGGGGGTGTACGGGGGGGGCTTCCATCCGGCTCATTAGCGCCCATTATTGCTCATTCCAGGGGGCCCGCGCGGGGTGGCTTTGCATTGAGAGGGGGCCTTGAGTACACTTCCGGGCCTTTTTTCACCCCCGGATCTGCCGGCCGACGAGGCCAGCCGGAGCCGACAACGGCTCCAGATCCGATGACAGAGACGCCATGAAGACTGTATTCGTAAACGCCGGAAACGCCCGCGGCGACTGGTTCGTCGTCGATGCGAGCGGCAAGACCCTCGGACGGCTCGCGTCCCAGATCGCCCATCGCCTGAAGGGCAAGCACAAGGCGACCTACAGCCCGCACGTGGACATGGGCGATCACGTTGTCGTGGTCAATGCCGGCAAGATCCACGTCACGGGCCGCAAGCTCACCGACAAGATCTACTTCCACCACACCGGCTACATCGGCGGCATCAAGTCGATCGCGCTGGAGAAGCTGCTGGCCGAGCACCCCGAGCGGGCGATCGAGTTCGCCGTCAAGGGGATGCTCCCGAAGAACCCGCTCGGACGGCGCATGTTCCGCAAGCTGCATGTGTTCGCCGGCGGCGAGCATCCGCACCAGGCCCAGCAGCCCAAGCCGCTCGAGATTCAGTGAGTGGGCAAAAACCACGCTTTTTGCGTGGCCCATCTGGGGCCGCGAGCAGAAAGCGCCGAAGGCGACTTTCTGCCATTTAAATAGGACCGCATTCCATGCCAGCGACCTCGCAGACCAACTATGGCACCGGCCGCCGCAAGACGGCGACCGCGCGCGTCTACCTCAA
>DATNEN010000190.1:0-5320 GCA_035552975.1 Steroidobacteraceae bacterium | reverse complement strand
CTGGGCGCCCCCACCCTGGCACAGGCACGTGCGCTACCTGCGGAAAAAGTGGACGAAGCGCAGCGTGCCGAGGGAGCCCCGCGCTTCTGGCCGCCGGTCGATGGCTACGTGATCAAAGCCGACCAGTACGAGCTCTGGCGTCAGGGCCGCTTCAACGACACGCCGATCCTGACGTGTCGGACGAGGCGGCCGCCTTTGGCGCGCACAGACCGATTCGGCCGTGTTCGAAACGGATGTGCGCACCGGATACGGGAAAGAGGCGAATGCCTTCCTGGCGAGCTACCCTCACGCGACTGCCGACCCCAATGGCTCGCCTCACGGGCAGGTTTGCGGCGCGCGCCAAACGACTGACCTGCTAGCCGTTCACATCCCTCCTCGCCTGCGCCACGGCCTGCGCAATCTGCGGCTGCGCCTGATCGATCGCGTTGGAAATGCAGCGGCTCTCCGGAGCCGAGGTCGGATCGGCGTCGATGCAGGCCTGAAAAGCGGCCTGGGTGACGGCGTCCTTGAGCAACGCAACGCCGGAGTTGGTGGTGAGCGTCACCGGGTCATAGCTTACGCCGAGCCTCACCGTGGACTGCTCGAGCGGGCGCCGATAGTCATGGCCGATGATGGTGGTCGTGGGGCCCTGAACGACGATCTGGTTGGTTGAGGTCTCAGCTCCCCGGGCGCTGGCACACAATCCAGCGGTCGCAACGAGCGCGAATACAGCCGGGAGCGTCAGGTCCAGAGCTTTGGCGTGAGTCAGATTCATGAGCTTCTCCTTTTGCCTCATACCGGTCAGACAGCCGCGCTGAGCGAAGGTTTGCCCTGATTTTCAAAGAAATCTTCCGCGCGATGCCGCACAATCCGCCCGCATGCGGACTGCGACGCTCGAGATCTCCATTCGTCCCAGCGGCTCCCTCACGCCCTTCGAGCTGCAGGAGATCTGGAACCTGACGCAGCGCTACATCGATACGCCTCGCGCGCACTACGAGAGCAAGCTCCTGGCGCTGCCGGAGATCGGCCTGTGGCGCGTTCGCGGCGGTGAGCTGGCGGGCCTCGTCAGCCTCGACGTCCACCCCATCGTGTGGCACGGCCGCACGCGCATCATCATCTTCACCTCCAGCGTCGTGGCGGACGAGCGATTTCGCGGCCGCAATCTCGTGCTCAGAACGGGCCTGCGGCTGCTGCTGCGGGAGAAGCTGCGCCGGCCTCTGGCGCCGGCGTACTGGCTCTTCGACACCTTCAGCTACAAGAGCTATCTGCTGTTGGCGCGCAATCTGGGGGAGTATTGGCCACGCCGCGATCGGGTCACTCCGGCCGATACCGCCGAATTCATCGACAGGTTGGCTACCGAACGGTATGGCGCCGACTGGAATCGCGCCACGGGAGTCGTGCGTCGCTCCGGGTACAAGCAACTGCGAGCCCACACCGCACCGGTGGACGAGAAGTTGCGCTCAGATCCTGATGTCAGCTTCTTCGAAGCCGCCAACCCCGGCCACCGCGAGGGAGACATGCTCGTGTGCCTCGCGCCCCTGACGGCGAGAAGTCTATTCCGCGCGATCAAGCGAGCGCGCTCATAGCGAGTCGCCGCGGCTATCACTCCCACCACCACTTTACCCGTGCCTCGACAGCGTGCTGCTGAGTCCCAACGTGCGGACCACCTGCTTGCCGCCACGCAGACGCCCGAGAAGATGAGTTAACCTTGGGCGCTGGGGACACCCGCATCCCCTTCAGGAGGAGAACGCCGTGTCAGCGCGCAACTATCGTCCCTTGCAGATGCATCGGATCGCCTACTCGGACCTCACCGAGGCGCAGGTCTCTCAGGCACTGCGTGCGGCTGCCAGCGGCCCCACCAGCAAGTCCCCGCTTTCCAGCGCCCTCGCAGGCAAGCGCCTGAAGATCGTGACGGATGACGGCGGCCCGACGCTCGAGTACAACTTCCGTAGCGCCCGCGAGCTGGAGTTGTCCGAGAAAGGCGGCAAGGCCGCCAAGTGCGGATACGGCGCGCTGCAGGACCGGAACCTCGTGCTGGTGTCGCACATGATTCCCGGCACGCAACGCGGCTATACCCTGGTCGTGGATCAGCAGAGCGGTCTCGCCACCGTGTTTGAGGTCTACTTCAGCGGCTACGCCGCGCAGGAGAAGGCGGCGGCCGCGGCTGCGAAACGCGCACCGCAGTTCAAGAACGGCCAGAGAAACCGCGAGGTACAGCGCAAGATCTGGTTCGGGTATGTGGAGGGCAGCGGCGCGGTTCCCACTGCGCGCCACACCTACACCAACCGCCTGGAAGGCAAAGGCATCTACTGGGAGCAGGACAACGACATCGAGATCCTCGAGTTCTACCTGACCATCCTCTACTCCAATTTCATCGAGCTGACCCGCTTCGGGGGCGAGATGACCATCGCCGCTCCCTCGGACTACATCATGGTGAACGACCATCAGTTCATCTACTCACGCATCGAGTGCGAGTTCACCGGCACCTGCACGCTGCAGATCATCGATCTGTTCGATCTGACCCAAAAGGGCGTGCGCCTCGGGCTGACCGAGAAGGACGAGCTCGAGTACTACCTGTACAGCGGCAAGGGCGAGCTCACCGGACAGATCGCCACGTTCGAAGTCTTCGGCAACAACAGTCTCACCCGCGAGGGCCCGCGGCGCGTCTACCGTCCGATCGAGACGTTCGATGTCATGACCGACGAGCAGGTCGAGGATCAGGTCCTCAATCATGCCGTCACCTTCGGCGACGGCATGCACACCGGCGCCGCCAGCATGGGCGGCTACAAAGGCGAGCTGATCACCCGCTTCGTGGGCAAGCAGCTCACGGTGCGCATGGACAACGGGCCGGCCATCGAATACGACTTTGCCGATGCCAAGCACCTGAAGTGGCGCTACGCCGGGGACAGCCAATGGCGCGAGGCCCGGTATGAGATGTACGAGCCCGATGACGAGTTGTATTTCTTCGCTCACCTGCTGGATGCCGAGTTCCCCCGCTCCTGCGCGCTGGTGGCTGTGGACATGAAGAACGGGCTTGCCACGCTGGTGAAGGGCACGACCGGCACGCCCTTTCGCAACAACGAGACCCATCCGACGTATTACTTCGGCGTGTTCCACACGGAAGGCGGCCCGACCCCGCCAACATACATCCGACACGGCTGGACGGATGAAATGGTCGGCAAGGCCGTCACCTGGAACTATCAACCCGGCAATCCCGGGCTGACGTCCATGCATTTCTATGCCGCCCCCCACACCTATTCCTGGATCATCTTCCAGCCCGACGGGTCCGGAGGACTGCAATGGAGCTCTCCCGGGTGGTATTCCAAGGTGCGCGACGGCGTCTACATCATGTCCTGGGTAGAGGAAGCCTGTAACGGTACTCTCGGCGTCATCCTGTTCAACGAGCGGCTCATGCACGACGCCGGCTTCGGATTCCACGTGGGACCCAGCGGCCTCAGCCTGAGCGCGATCGGTGCTCGTGCCCGCCATGCCGGAACCTTCGACATCAAGAAATACCTCGGGGTGAAAACCTGAGCGCGCGGGCCACCTCGAGGAGATCGCCATGAGCGAGAAAACGATGAACAGCTCCCGTCGCGCCTTCTTCCTCCGAGGCGGCGCAGCCCTGGGTACCGGCGTCGTCGCCACCGTCGGCGCCTCTGCCGCGCCCGCTGAAAAGCGGACGCCCCTGGAGGAGCAGTTGAGTGACTTGCGGCGGGAGTTGCAGGAGGCCCAGGACCGCACTGCCATCCGGCAACTGCATCTGGATTTCGCGGCCCTGATCGAGCAACAGGACTACGAGCGCGCGGCACAGTTGTTCGCCGAGCGGGGCGATCTGGACCTGAGCGGCGAGCGAGCGCAAGGCAGGTCTGCGATTCAACAGCTGTTCGAGCGGAAATACCGCGACCAGACGGCCTCGGTCATCCACAGCGCCTATCGGCAAAACGCCTCGCATCAGAGCAATGACGTACTGCAGATCACCGCCGGCCAGGCTCGCGCCACATTCCACGTCGACGCGCAGTTGTCTACGCCGCTGCAGGAGGACTGCACGGCGGCAAAGATGGCGCGCCTGCAAGGCCAGGTCGCCGACCGTCGCTGGCAAGCCGGCCGTCTGGAAGGCCAGTACGTGAAGCGTGGCGGAGAGTGGAAGATTGCCTCGCTGAAGTACCTGGCTGCGTAATGCAAAGACCTGCGCGCCGCGCCAGAATGAGGCCGTGTCACGCAAGATTCGCATTGCCACGAGCCTCGCGCTCGGATTACTGGGCGCCCTGCCGATAACGCAGGCGGCGCGCGAATTCCGCGAATATCCCGGGCTCGAAGGCGACGCTACCGCTCCGCTGCCCCCGGACTACAAAGTCCCGGGTGAGTTTGTGGTCGGGCGCCTGATGTATCCGAGCGGCGGCTTCGGCTGGTTCGGATTCGGCGGCGACTGGACCCAAGGGGGTACCGCGTGGGCCGTCGACTATCCCAAGGGTGACCGCTTCTTTGCGCGCATCCTGCGACGCTTGACGACCATCAACGTCCGCTCAGTGGAGCAACCGGTCAACCTCGACGACGGTGACGACGTGTACGACTGGCCGTTCCTGGTCGTCGGCCTGCCGGGAATGTGGGACCTGACGGATGCCCAGGTCGCCAAGCTGCGCGACTACCTGCTGCGAGGCGGATTTCTGCTGTGTGACAGCTTTTTCGGCACCCGCGAATGGGCCGGTTTCGTGCGCGGAATGCACCGGATCTTTCCCGATCGGCCGATCATCGACCTTCCCGATGACCATCCGCTGTTCCACACCGTGTATGACTTGAACGGGAAAGGGCAAGTGCCGAACTGGAACGCGTTGCAGGCCGGCGTCCCCTACCGCGCCGACGGCGTAGTGCCTCATTGGCGGGCGGTGTTGGATGACCACGGCCGCGCCATGGTGGTCATCGCTTTCAACAACGACCTCGGGGATTCCTGGCAGTGGGCGGACGATGCGGGCTACCCGGAGAAGTCGGCGAGCCTGGGAATCAAGATGAGTGTGAACTTCGCGCTCTACGCCCTCACACACTAGTTGCGCGCCACGGGCGGCGTGCCCTGCAAATACGGCAGGAACTCCGGCTTGGTGTCCTTGAGGATCTCGAGGATCGCCTTCCTGTCACCGGCCGACACGGACGCGAAGGTGCTGCTGGTGTCGGCCCCGGTGAGGACCTGAGCGAGCCGCTGGTACACGTGCGAGCGCATGTTGTCAGGCAGGGCGTCGAAGGCCGGGGAATAGATCAGGAAGCTCAGCGGGTACTTGAACAGCCGCGTCTTGAGGTCCAGCTCGCGCAGCGAGCGGCCGGCGTGATCGCGCGGGCCCTGCTTCTGGAA
>DATNEN010000189.1:0-9069 GCA_035552975.1 Steroidobacteraceae bacterium | reverse complement strand
CCGGCGCCGACGAAGGTGTAGATGTCCATGTCCACGCCGGAGCCCATCAGGTTCTTGCCGAGCAGGCCGGCTTCGTAGGCCTCTTTCAGGGCCGCCTCGAAGCGCGGCACGGGCTCGCCGAGGAACTCACCGCGGATGTAGTTGTACGCCACGGTGCTGTTGGTGGCGTATCCGCCGATCGCCAGGCCCTCAATCAGCGCGTGCGGGTTGAAGCGCAGGATGTCGCGGTCGTGGCAGGTTCCCGGCTCGCTCTCATCGGAGTTGCAGACCAGGTACTTCTGCATCGGCGCGTTGCGCGGCATGAAGCTCCACTTCGTACCCGTCGGGAAGGCGGCGCCGCCGCGGCCGCGCAGCCCCGAAGCCTTGACCGCGTCGATGATCGAGTCGCGCGTAGGCTTCTCCCGCAGGATCTTCTCCCATACCTCGTAGCCGCCGATCTTGCGGTAGGTGTCGAGCGTCCACGGCTGCTCGAGGTGCATCGACTCGAACAGCAACAGGTTCATTTTCTCGGCGGGGTAGGTCATTTCAACTCATCCAGCACTTTATCGATCTTCTCGGGAGTCAGGTGCTCGTGGAAGACGTGATCGACCATCATCATGGGCGCACCAGTGCAGGCCGCGAGGCACTCCTCCTCTTTCTTGAGGAAGATCCGCCCATCCGGGGTGCTCTCGTTCAGATGGATCCCGAGGCGCTTCTCCACGTGCGCGACCAGGTCCTCGGCGCCGTTCAACATGCATGAGATGTTGGTGCAGATGCTGACGTGATGCCGCCCGCAGGGGTGCGTCTCGAACATCGAATAGAAGCTGGCGACCTCGTACACCTGGATCGGGGGCAGCTTGAGGTACTCCGCCACGGCGTCCATCAGCTCGACGGTGAGGAAGCCGTTGTTCTGCTCCTGGGCCGCGCGCAACGCCGAGATACACGCCGAGCGGTGCCGTCCGGCAGGGAATTTGGCCACCCAGTGATCGATTTCCTGGCGCGTGTGCTCGGACAGCAGACGGATCTTGCTGTCGGCGGAGGATTTGCTCTCGGTGCTCAACGGTCCACTTCCCCGAAAACGATGTCCTGGGTTCCGATGACGGCGACGACGTCCGCGAGCATGTGGCCGCGGCACATCTCCTCCAGCGCCGACAGGTGCGCGAACCCGGGGGCTCGGCAATGCAGGCGGTACGGCTTGTTGGCGCCGTCGGAGATCAGATAGACGCCGAACTCCCCTTTGGGTGCCTCGACGAACGCGTAGGTCTCGCCGGCGGGCACTTCGTAGCCTTCGGTAAAGAACTTGAAGTGATGGATGAGGGATTCCATGTCGTCCTTCATCCGCTCACGCCGCGGCGCACGGACCTTGCGATCGTCGACCATCGCCGGTCCGGGATTCTTGCGCAGCCAGTCCACGCACTGGCGGATGATGCGATTCGACTGGCGCATCTCCTCGACACGCACCAGATAGCGGTCGTAGCAATCGCCGTTGACGCCGACGGGGATGTCGAAGTCCATCCGGTCGTACACTTCGTACGGCTGCTTCTTGCGCAGGTCCCACGCTATACCGGAGCCGCGGATCATCGGACCTGAGAACCCCAGTTGCAGGGCACGCTCGGGGGTCACTACTCCAATGTTGACGGTGCGCTGCTTCCAGATCCGATTGTCCGTCAGCAGCGCCTCGTAGTCGTCGATCGACGCCGGGAAGCGCGCCGTGAAAGCCTCGATGTAGTCGAGCATCGTGCCGGAGCGCGCCTGGTTCAGGCGGTCGACTTCCTTCTGCGAGCGCCACTTCGAGGGCTGATACTTCGGCATCGCCTCGGGCAGGTCGCGATAGACGCCGCCGGGCCGATAGTACGTCGCGTGCATGCGCGTGCCGGAGACGGCCTCGTAGACGTCCATGAGCTCCTCGCGCTCCTTGAAGCACAGGAGGAACACCGTCATAGCCCCGATGTCCAGCCCGTGCGCGCCGAGCCACATCAGGTGGTTCAGGACCCGGGTGATCTCATCGAACATGACGCGGATATATTGCGCACGCTCCGGCGGGGTGATCCCCAGAAGCTTCTCTATCGCGAGCACGTAGGCGTGCTCGTTGCACATCATCGATACGTATTCGAGCCGGTCCATGTAGCCGATGGACTGATTGAAGGGCTTCGATTCGGCGAGCTTCTCGGTCCCGCGATGCAGCAGCCCGATGTGCGGATCCGCCTTCTGGATGGTTTCGCCATCGAGCTCGAGCACCAGTCGCAGCACGCCGTGCGCGGCCGGGTGCTGCGGGCCGAAATTCATCGTGTAGTTGCGGATTTCCGTCATCGCTGCTCGCTCGCTCGGTGCCGCCGACATCACTTGCCATCCTTCGATGCGGGCGGCGCGTCCTTCAGCGCCGGCTCGTAACGGTTGTCGTCACGGATCACCTTCGGCACCAGCACGCGCGGCACGATGCTCACCGGCTGATACACGACACGCCGCTTCTGGGTGTCGTAGATGACCTCGACGTTGCCGATCAGCGGAAAATCCTTGCGGAACGGGTGGCCGATGAAGCCGTAGTCGGTGAGGATGCGGCGCAGGTCCGGATGACCGCGGAACAGGATGCCGAACAGATCGAAGGCCTCCCGCTCGAACCAGTTGGCCCCAGCCCAGATATCGATGACCGAATCGACGACCGGCTCGGCGGTGTCCGGGCACTTCACCCGCAGCCGCAGGCGCTGATTGTGGGTGATCGACAGCAGTTGATAGGTCACACCGTAGCGCCCGGGCATGGCCGGGTCCGGGGCACTGGCACGAGCGACACGGGCGCGGCTGAAACCCGAGCGTGTCGCGGAGTCCGTCTGCCACTCGTCGCGGCCGTAGTGCAGATAATCCACGCCCGCCAGGTCCATGAGCATCTCGAACTTCAGCTCCGGTGAATCGCGCAGCGTGCGGCACACCGGCAGCAGATCCGCAGCCTCCGCCTCGAATGCAAGCTCCCCGGGAGGTGCCGGGACACTCTTCAGGCGCTCTCCGAATTGGGCCTGCACGCTGTCCGCTAATCCCACTCCAACGCTCCCTTCTTCCACTCGTAGATGAACCCGACTACGAGCACGGCGAGGAAAATGCCCATGGCGATGAGGCCGAACAGGCCCAGCTTGCCCATCGCCACCGCCCATGGAAACAGGAACGCGATCTCCAGGTCGAACACGATGAACAGAATCGCCACGAGGTAATAACGGACATCGAATTTCATGCGGCTGTCTTCAAACGCTTCGAAGCCGCACTCGTAGGGGGAGCGCTTTGCAGGATCCGCGTGGGTATTGCGGGCGGACAACCGTCCGAACAGTGTGCCCAGCACCAGCATGACGGTGGCGAGGCCGGTGGCGACGGCCAGGAAGATCAGGATCGGCAAATAGTTCGCAAGCATAACTTCAGCACCCGCGTGCCAGCGCGCCGCGCGCGCCGGACGTCGCACAGTGTCGCGGCAGCACGAGCTGCCACACTCATTCCCCTGTTAAAAAGGCGGGCCGATGGCTGCCCGCTCCTCCACTGCAAAAACCCGCCTTGCGGCGCCTTTTTGCTGCCGGTCGAACAGCACGGTTTTCGGCCGGCTTCCAAACCGCCGTATTGTAGCAGCGGAGTACGAGATTTGCCGACGCCTCCGGCTTGCCGGCGATCGCTTCGCGATTGGTGCGGACGGGGAGACTCGAACTCCCACACCTTGCGGCGCTAGCCCCTCAAGCTAGTGTGTCTACCAATTCCACCACGTCCGCATGTGCAAATCTGTTCGATTCCGCGCGTGCTGCTGCGCGCAGCTATTTCGCCGGCGCGGCGGGCGGTTCCGGGGCCGGAGCCACTGCAGGCGGCGATTGGTTCGACGGATTCGAAGTCGGAGCGGCCGGTGGCGGCGCAGGCGCCGTCGCGGTTCCCGCATTCGGCGCAGTCGCGGGCGCGGGCGTGCTCGCGCCCGGGGCGGTCGGGCTCACGGGAACCGGCTGGGTTGCGCCGGGTGCCGGCACCGAGTGCTGCACGGAAGCCGCCTCATCGAGAATCGACTTCGGCTGCTCACTCGGGGCTTTCGAGCCGATGTACGCGAGCAGCAGGCTGTTGATCATGAAAATCGCCGCGAAAATCGCAGTCGCGCGCGACAGTGCAGTGCTCGCCCCGCGTGCGCCGAAGACTGTGCCTGAGGCGCCCGCACCGAACCCAGCGCCCGCATCGGCTCCTTTGCCGCGCTGTAGGAGCACGAGGCCGATGATCGCCGCGCAGCAGACCACCTGAAGAACCGTCAAAAGCGTGTGTAACATCCGATCGTCCGCTCATCCCGGACCGGCAGCGGCCAGGATGGAAAGAAATTCGTCCGCCTTGAGTGAGGCGCCCCCGATCAGGCCGCCATCGACGTCCGGCATGGCAAACAGCTCGGCCGCATTGCCGGCCTTCACGCTACCGCCGTAGAGGATCCGCGTAGCGGCCGCGATTCTAGCATCCCGGGCTGCGATCCGTTGCCGGATGAAGGCATGCACCTCCTGCGCTTGCTCGGCCGTGGCGTTGCGCCCGGTCCCGATCGCCCACACCGGCTCGTACGCGACCAGGCCCTGCTCCAGCGACTCCGGGCCGCACAGCTCCAGGACCGTATCCAGCTGGCGCCCCACGACCTCATGAGTGCGCCCCGAATCCCGCTCCGCGAGCTGCTCCCCGACGCACAGGATCGGAATGAGCGACTTGGAATGGCAGGCGGCGGCGAACTTGCGCGCCACCAGTTGGTCACTTTCGCGGTACAGCAGCCGTCGCTCCGAGTGACCCACGATGACGTACTTGCAGCCGATGTCCCGCAGCATGGCCGCCGAGACCTCGCCGGTGAATGCGCCCAAGCCCTCGGCGCACACGTCCTGAGCACCCAGGCCGATGGGCGCATCCCGCAGCATCCGTCCCACTTCCTGGACGTAGACGAACGGTGGGCACACGACGCAGTCCGCGCCCGGATCGGCCGGATATTGCGCCACCAATGCTTCGACGAGGCGCGCGTTGTCCGCACGCGACCCGTGCATTTTCCAGTTTCCGACGACGACAGGGCGGCGCATGGCGCGACCTCAACCCGGCAGGGCGCGCGATGATAACGACGGACCCCCCTCGGTGCAACGCAGGCTGCGCCCTGCGGCTGACCTCAGGTCGCTACCGCCCGCACGACGTCCGCCAGCTCAGTGGCCGCCGCCCGGGTATCGACTTCATTGCGGCCCTCAACCATGACGCGGATAACGAGCTCGGTCCCGGAAGCACGCAGCACCACACGTCCATCTCCGGCCATTCTCTTCTCTATCCGCGTCACTGCGCTCTGCACGGCCGGTACGCCTGCGGGGTCGAAACGCTTCGCGACCTTCACGTTGAGGAGCACCTGGGGGAACTTCCGCATGCCGGAGGCAAGCTCCGCTAGCGACAGGCCCGACCGCTTCATGATGGTCAGAACCTGCAGCGCGCTGACGAGCCCATCACCTGTGGTGGTCTTGTCCAGACAAAGGATATGACCGGATGTCTCGCCACCGAGCGTCCCCCCGGTCTCCCGCAGTTGGGCCAGAACGTAGCGGTCGCCGACGGGTGCGCGCTGGAAGCCGATACCGCTCTCGCGCAGCGCCACCTCGAGCCCCAGATTGCTCATGACGGTGCCGATCACGGGACCGCGCAACGTGCCGTCAGCCTGCTTGGCGCGCGCGAGGACGTACAGCAACTGATCACCGTCCACGATGCGTCCGAGATGATCGACCATGACCAGACGGTCGCCATCGCCGTCCAAGGCAACCCCTACGTGCGCGCGCACGCCGGGAACGGTGAGCTGCAGCAGGTCAGGAGCGGTCGAGCCGCAGCCGTCGTTGATGTTGCGACCGTTGGGCGAGCATCCGATGGGAACGATTTCCGCACCCAGATCCGCGAGCACCCGCGGCCCGACCTTGTAGGCAGCGCCGTTGGAGCAGTCGATGACGATCTTCAGGCCCGAGAGGTCGGTGCCTGTTGGGAGCGTCGAGGCACAGAATTCCTGATAGTGCGTTCGTGAGCGGTCGACGCGCGTCGCGCGCCCCAGGTTGCGCGATGTGCGCGTCACGGCAGGCTGCTCCAGCTCCGCCTCGATGCGCTCCTCCAGCTCGTCGGAGAGCTTGCCGCCCGTGGCGTCGAAGAACTTGATGCCGTTGTCGTCGTAGAGATTGTGCGAGGCGCTGATGACCACGCCGAAATCGCAATGGAAGCGGCGTGTCATGTAGGCAATGCCCGGCGTCGGAAGCGGACCGATCATCATGACGTTCACGCCCGCAGCGACGAACCCCGCCTCGAGTGCGGATTCGAACATGTACCCGGAAAGCCGCGTGTCCTTGCCGATGAGACCCGTGCCGCCATTGGGCACGAGCACGCGCGCCGCGGCGCTTGCCAGATTCAACGCGAAGTCGACGGTCATCGGATGCTCGCCGACCTTGCCTCTGACGCCATCAGTGCCGAAATACTTCCGACCCATGAGACCTCATACCCTCTGTTTGTCTTCGACCGCCGCCAGAGCGCGCAGTGCGTCTACAGTTGCCGCCACGTCGTGTGCGCGGATGATACTTGCGCCGTTGTGCGCGGCGATCACCGCAAGAGCGATGCTCCCGTACACGCGCTCCCCTTGCGGACGTCCGATCAGCTTGCCCACGATGGACTTGCGCGACAGTCCGGCCAACAGCGGCAGGCCATCCACCGCAAGATCCCGCAGCCGCCGCAACAGCTGGAGATTGTGCTCCAGAGTCTTGCCAAAGCCGAAACCCGGATCGATGACCAGGCGGTCCCCGCTCAACCCGGCTGCCCGCGCACCCTGCACTCGCTCCGCGAGAAATGCTTTGACCTCGCTCACGACGTCGCGGTAGCTCGGCGCCAGTTGCATCGTCCGGGGCTCGCCCTGCATGTGCATGAGACACACCGCACAATCGGTGGCAGCCGCCGCTTCCAACGCACCCGGCTCCCGCAGTGCACGCACGTCGTTGATCAGGCCCGCTCCCGCCGCCGCCGCGGCTCGCATGACTCCCGGCTTGCTGGTGTCGATGGATATGACGGCGGAAGTACGCGCCCGCAATCGTTCGATCACCGGCAGGATGCGCCGCAGCTCCTCCTCCTGCCCAACGTCAGCCGCTCCGGGCCGGGTCGACTCACCGCCGATGTCGAGGATCGCGGCGCCCTCCCCCGCCAGTCGCAAGCCTTGCTCGATGGCCGCCGCCGTGTCCAGGAATTGCCCGCCGTCGGAGAACGAGTCGGGTGTCACGTTGATGACACCCATCACCAGCGGGGTCGCGAGGTCCAGGATCTGGTTGGCGCAGCGCAGTTGCGGCATCGCTCCGGATTATGCGCCTTCTCGCGCTCTGTCTGCCTGGCCGACACCTGACCTCGCCGAACGGAGGGCTCCTCCTGTTCCTCTTAGAGCAAAGCTCAGTCGATCCTGCTCTGAAGCAGCGAGCCGGAGAGTCACGTCAAAAATTCACTTTGTGACCGCGCCTGCGACTCTTCAGGGCCGCAAACACGGTGCGCGCAGGCGCGCTCCAGATATACCAAGAATCAGAGAGGGCGCGCTCCGAGGCAGGAGCGCGCGTCGTGAAGGGGGGCTAGTGCTGGCCGGCGGGTGAGCCGATGGGGGGCGGAGCGGGCTCCGCGGGGGCCTTGGGGGGCTTGTTGCCCATGGTCTCGTCCCAGCCGACCGGCGGTTTGGGCGGCTTGCCGGACATGATGTCCTTGAGCTGCTCTTCGTCGATCGTCTCGTATTTGATCAGCGCATCAGCCATCGCATGCAGCTTGTCGAGCGCGTCCACGAGAATCTGGCGCGCGCGTTGGAAGTTGCCTTCGATCACGCGGCGCACTTCCTCGTCGATCGCGTGGGCGGTCACATCCGACACCTGCTTGTGCTGGGTGACGCTGCGGCCGAGGAACACTTCACCGCTGTCCTCGGAATAGGTCAGCGGGCCCAGCTTGTCCGACAGGCCCCACTTCGTGACCATGTTGCGGGCGAGCTCGGTGGCACGCTCGATGTCGTTCGAGGCTCCGGTCGTGACGGACTCGGGGCCGAAGATGAGCTCCTCCGCGATGCGCCCGCCGAACAACGTGGCGATCGCGCTCTCCAGGCGGCGCTTGGAATAGCTGTAGCGATCCTGTTCCGGCAGGAACTGCGTGACGCCGAGGGCGCGGCCGCGCGGAATGATCGTCACCTTGTACACGGGGTCGTGCTCAGGCACGGTCATACCCACGATGGCGTGGCCAGCCTCGTGGTAGGCGGTCATCTTTTTCTCCGCCTCGCTCATCACCATGGAGCGCCGCTCGGCGCCCATCATGATCTTGTCCTTGGCCCGCTCGAACTCGTCCATGCCGACGATGCGCTTGTTGGCGCGCGCGGCGAACAACGCGGCCTCGTTGACGAGGTTCGCGAGATCGGCGCCCGAGAATCCGGGAGTGCCGCGGGCGATCAGGCCGGGCTTGACGTCATCGGCCAGCGGTACCCGACGCATGTGCACACGCAGGATCTGCTCGCGGCCGCGCACATCCGGCAACGGCACGACGACCTGGCGGTCGAAGCGGCCGGGACGCAGGAGCGCCGGATCGAGCACGTCAGGACGGTTGGTGGCAGCGATGACGATGATGCCCTCGTTGCCCTCGAAGCCATCCATCTCGACCAGCAACTGGTTGAGAGTCTGCTCGCGCTCGTCGTGACCACCGCCGAGGCCCGCACCGCGATGGCGGCCGACGGCGTCGATCTCATCGATGAAGATGATGCACGGCGCGTGCTTCTTCGCCTGCTCGAACATGTCGCGCACGCGCGACGCGCCAACGCCGACGAACATCTCGACGAAGTCCGAGCCGGAGATGGTGAAAAAGGGGACCTTCGCCTCGCCGGCGATGGCGCGTGCCAGCAGCGTCTTGCCGGTACCCGGCGAGCCGACCATGAGCACGCCCTTGGGAATCTTGCCCCCGAGCTTCTGGAATTTGCCCGGGTCCTTCAGGAAGTCGACGATCTCCGACACTTCCTGCTTCGCCTCGTCCACGCCGGCGACGTCGGCGAACGTCACGTTCACCTGATCCTCGCCCAGCAGCCGTGCCCGGCTCTTGCCGAAGGACATCGCCCCC
>DATNEN010000188.1:0-5214 GCA_035552975.1 Steroidobacteraceae bacterium | reverse complement strand
ATGGTCGTATCAGCGCCTTCGGATTCGTATCCCGTGAGCCCGAGCACGACGAGGTAGCCGGCAGAGGCCAGCGCACGGGAAATGGCCTCGATGGTCGCGTTGAAGAAGGACGTTGCTATACCGGGTACGAGCGCCGCTACCAGCCGACTGCGCTTTGCAGCCAGGCCGCCGGCGAGCAGATTAGGCACATAGCCGGTGGATTCGATGGCTCGTTGAACGCGCTCGCGTGTCTCCGGGGTGACAACCTGCGGGCTGTTGAGCGCTCGCGAGATCGTCGCGGTGGACACGCCGGCAACGCGTGCGACGTTCTCAAGTGTTGGCGCCGTGAACTCCGCCCGCTCATCCGCCCGCGCATTCTGAGTCCGGGCCGTCTTCATGCGTTGCGCCGCTGAGTCGGTGGGCTGAAGCGCATGTTCACGGACAGGACTCCCAGCTCGGGCATTCGTGTAGGAATGATGGGACCGATCGTCTCGAACCCGCCGGTCCGGGCCAGCAGCTCCTCCAGGGCGACCCGCAGCTGCAATCTTGCGAGCGCGGCGCCCGGGCAGTGGTGCGGGCCGCGACCGAACGCCAGACTCTGGCCGATATTCGGCCGGCCCAGGTGAAACTCATCGGGCGCTGCGAAGACTTCCTCGTCGCGATTTGCCGAGGCGTAATTCAACGCGATGGGCTCGCCTGCCCGGATCGGGCAGCCGCTTATCTGCACATCGCGGTTCGCGGTGCGCGCGAATCCCCGGTAGGGCGTATATAGCCGCAGGAACTCCTCGAGTGCCGCTGGGATGAGACGAGGATTCTCCCGCAAGCGCTGCTGCAGCTCACGGTCACGGCTGAGATGCACACCAATAGAGCCGATGATCACGGTGGGTGCAATGATGCCGACGACCAGCACTTGGCGCACGCAGCCCACCAGCAACTCATCGGGGAGCGGCTCGCCGGCATGACGAGCAGCGAGAAGCGCGCTCGTCGGATCCTCGCAGGGATCGGCCGGCTCGCGCTTGCGCATCGCAATCAACTCTCGTGCCATGGCGTAGAGCGCCAGGCTTGTCTCCCGTACGATGCTGTCGCTGTTGGATTGCACCGCCACGTTGAAGGCACGGCCCGTCTCCCGCAGCGGCTGCGACATCTGCGGCGGAATGTGCATCCATTCGGCAAAGACGTGGACCGGGAGCCGGCTCGAAAAGTCCTCGCACAGATTGCCCTGGCCGGCGCTGATGAGCGGGGAGAGGAGGTCCGCACAGATGCGCCGCACCACGGGCTGCAGGTGCTGAATGCGGCGCTCCGAGAGAAGAGGATTGAGCACCTGCCGAAACGGCGTGTGCGCGGGCGGATCGAGGTGCAACGGCGGGCGGCGGCCGGTGAAGGCCACTTTGGGGACGACGTTCTGTACCGAATTGATGAAGGTGGTGTAGTCGCTGGCCGTACGAGCGACATCGGCGTACCTGCTCAGGCTCCAGAAGCCGTTCCAGGCATTGCTCCAGGCGACGGGCCGATGGGCGCGCAGCTGCCGGAAGAGCTCGTAAGGGCTGTCGGCTGTCTCAGGCAGCAGTGGGTCGAAGTCCTCAGGATGAGGTGCTGGGGGCATGCGGGTACACACCGGCGGCCCGATCGGTGGCGGCACTATCGCAGACGATGTAAGCGCTTGCAAGCGCACGCGGCGTACCTGTTGATCAGCGCACGTCGATCCTCCGAAACGTCGATCCCGGAGATGAAGGCACTCGACACCCTCGGATTTGACGCCCGCAGATAACTCCGACAATAATCATCCGCAATGGTAGCGCTATCAAATTCGCGCGCACACGCGGGCGGTCACTGTCCTGGGCCGACAGATATCCGGTGGACAACGCGCCTGTTGGCGGCGGCCTCGACCGGCCTCCTCCTCGCGGCAGCCGGCACGAGCGCGCAAGAGCCCGTCCCTCCACCGTACAAGGATCTCTCGCTGTCCCCACAGCAGCGTGCAGCCGATCTGGTACATCGGATGACGTTGCAGGAAAAGGCATCGCAGCTCGTCAACCAGGCCCGAGCGATCCCACGCCTTGGCATTCCCGCCTATGACTGGTGGAGCGAAGCGCTCCACGGTGTCGCGGTCAACGGCACGACCGAGTTTCCGGAACCCATCGGCCTCGCGGCAACATTCGATACAGCCGGTATTCACTCCATGGCGGCCGCGATCGGCGTCGAAGGCCGGATCAAGCACCTCCAGGCCGAGCGCGCCGGCCACTCCAACATCTTCGAGGGCCTGGACTTCTGGGCTCCGAACGTCAACATCTTTCGCGATCCCCGTTGGGGACGAGGCCAGGAGACCTATGGCGAGGATCCGTTCCTGAGCAGCCGCATGGCAGTTGCGTTTGTGACGGGAATGCAGGGGACGGACCCACACTACTACCAGGCCATCGCCACGCCCAAGCACTTCGCGGTCCATAGCGGACCTGAGCCCACGCGTCACTTTGCCGATGTCGATGTGAGCCGGCACGATCAGGAAGACACTTACCTGCCGGCCTTTCGCGCCGCCGTGGTGGAGGGTCACGCCGGATCGGTGATGTGCGCCTACAACGCCGTCAACGGACAGCCCGCCTGCGCCAGCGAATTCCTGCTCGAGCACACGTTGCGCGGGGCCTGGCAGTTCCAGGGGTATGTGGTCTCTGACTGTGGTGCCGTTCGTGACATCGACACCGGCCACCGCTACCGCCCGAGCCAGCCGCAGGCTTCGGCCATTGCGCTGCAGCGCGGAATGGACAATGAGTGCGCCGACTTCGCGAAAGTGCAGGACGACCACGACTACCGGCCCTACATCGAGGCCGTCCAGCAGGGTTATCTGTCCGAGCAAGCCATGGACACGGCTCTCGTGCGGCTGTTCACGGCACGCATCCGGCTCGGCATGTTCGATCCGCCCGCCGTGGTTGCCTACTCGAAGCTCGATGAGAGCGAGCTCGACAGCTCAGCGCACCGCAGCCTCGCGCGCCGGCTCGCCAACGAGTCGATGGTGCTGCTGAAAAACGACGGTGTGCTGCCACTGAAGAATCCGAAACACATTCTCGTTGTGGGCCCGCTCGCCGATCAGACCGCCGTCCTCCTCGGCAACTACAATGGGACGCCGACTCACACGGTGAGCGTGCTGGAGGGAATGCGGGCGGAGTTCCCGGACGCGAAGATCACATATGTCCCTGGGACACAGTTTCTTTCCAATCGAGGCGATCCAGTTCCGCGCGCGGTGCTCACAACTGCCGATGGGCTGCCGGGCCTGAAGGCGGAGTACGGTTCCGCTCTGAGCCCCGACTCGAAATCCGCGCCGCTCGTCTCACGCATCGAGCCAGGGGTCGATCTGAGCGAGAGCACTTTGCCCGAGGAGGCGCGGGGGAAGCCCGCCTTCTCGGTTCATTGGACCGGGCTCATTCATCCCAGCGACACGGGCGAGTATCTCATCGGTATCAGGGCCGAGGGTTCTGCACGCGTTTCAGTCGATAACCGACAGATCGTGCAGATGTACAGCGCCGGAGCAAATCTCAGCCCCATCCATCTGGAGCGCGATCATCCGGTCAGGCTCGATGTGGACTACGCGCGGGCCTCGGGCACCAGTCCCCGAGCCCAGCTCATCTGGGCGAGGGTGAACGAAGCACCCGATCCCGTTGCAATCGCGGCGGCCCGGGATGCTGAGGCGATCGTAGCCGTGGTCGGCATCACCAGTCGCCTGGAAGGCGAGGAGATGCAAATCGACCGGCCCGGGTTCTTCGGAGGAGACCGCACGAGCCTCGATCTGCCGAACCCGGAAGAGGCTCTGGTTCAATCCCTCGCGGCCAGCGGCAAGCCGTTGGTCGTTGTGCTCATGAACGGGAGTGCGTTGGGCGTCAACTGGGAGAAGGAGCACGCCAACGCCATTCTGGAAAGCTGGTACTCCGGCGAGGAGGGGGGAGCGGCTGTGGCGCAGACCTTGAGCGGCAGGAACAACCCTGCCGGGCGCCTGCCCGTCACGTTCTACAAGAATGTACGCCAGCTGCCGCCCTTCGAGGACTACTCGATGAAGGGCCGCACCTATCGTTACTTCCAGGGCGAGCCACTCTGGGCGTTCGGATACGGTCTCAGCTACACGAGTTTCCGCTATGGCCCCCTGTCAGGGCCGCAGCGCCCCCTCGAGGCGGGCGATCCGTTGAACGTCGCGGTCGACGTCACCAACACCGGGTCCGTCCCCGGGGACGAGGTCGTGCAGCTCTATCTGCAGTTTCCGGACATTCCCGGTGCGCCCCGGCGGGCGCTGCGCGGCTTTCAGAGGATTCATCTGGCAGCGGGCGCCACTCAGAGAGTCGGCTTTCATCTGCAGCAACGCGATCTGAGCATGGTCACCGCAACCGGCGACATCATCGTCGCGCAGGGTCACTACGCCATCACCGTCGGCGGCGGCCAGCCGGGCACGGGGGCTCCTTCGGCCAGCGCTGCCTTCGATATACAGAGCCAGATCAGGCTCCCCGAGTAACGGGCCTCACCCGTCCGGATGCGCGCGTTCCGCACCGAATTACAACTGCCTCACCGGGCGCCGGCAGGGTCTGCCCGATTCATTCGACCCTCAGCACGACGACCGACTTGGAGGGCAGGGTCAGTGACAGAGCGGCGTTGCTCAGCTTTGCTCCGGTGAACGCTGCAGGGCGCACGGCGCTCGGCGCCTCGAAGGTGTTGTGTGCATCCATCGCGGGCGCGGTCAGGACCTCGCCGCTCACGCGTCTCACCGTGACCCCCGGCAGCTCGATTGAGATCGGCAGCGAGCTGTTGGGTTCCAGGTTCACCAGAGAAATCGCAATCGAGCCATCGGCAGCGCGGGCCGCGGAGGCGCTCACGGCAGGCACCGAGAGGCTGCCCAGAGTGTAGTTCGGAGCCTGCAGGGTGATCGGCAGGGAGGTCGCGTCCTGGAACGGCCTGAACAGGTGAAAGACATGATAGGTCGGGGTCAGCAGCATGCTCGGGCCCCGGGTCAGGATCATGGCCTGAAGGACATTCACCATCTGGGCAATCGCGGCGAGCCGCACACGGTCCGCGTGTCGCTGGAAAATGTTCAGGTTCAAGGCGGCGACCAGCGCATCGCGCAGCGTGTTTTGCTGGTAGAGAAAGCCCGGCTCCCGGCCCGGTTCGGGGTCGTACCAGGTGCCCCATTCGTCCACCGCGAACGCGACCTTCTTCTCGGGGTCGTACTTGTCCATGATCGCGCTGTTGCGGGTGATGAAGTCCTCC
>DATNEN010000187.1:0-10462 GCA_035552975.1 Steroidobacteraceae bacterium | reverse complement strand
GGCCTCGGCCTTGTGCCGCGACGGACAGGCCCTTGGCTTGCGCGTCGAGGCGAATCGCGACGTTCGAGGCCGGCCCCTCCAAGGTGAAGTGCAGGCTGTCGAGAGTGCGATTGCGGAACTGGAGCTTCCGCAGCTGCAGTTTTCCCATCGACTCGTGTCCCTGGCGCGGGTCGAAGTCGACGCTGGCGTCGATCGCTTCGAGTGCGATGCCTTCGTGATGGATGTCCGTGCCGTGTACGGTTGCGCTGATGGTCGGATCATCCAGTGTCCCGCGAATAGCGCCGCTGGCCTGCAGTTGTCCGCTGCTCTGCGCGGAGATCAGGCTCAGATCCTGCGCCTTGATGCCAAAGCGCAGGTCGAGCTCGCGTGCGGGAGCATTCGATGGGGGAGAGCTTGATGCAGGCGGTGCGCCTCGGATGCGTCCGTCGAGGGCGATGTGGGTTCCGCCCAATCCGATGCGGACGCCGTCGAATTCCCACGTTCCGGCGGTGCGCGTCAGTCTGCCGCCACCGCTCGCCGGGACGCCGCGCAGCCTGCCAGTGATGTTGCGCACGGCCAGATTGAAGTCGCCGGCGCTCGAGAAACGCCCTTGCGAGGCCATGTCGAAGCTGAGGGAACCGGGAAGATCGCTACGCAGGTGAGCGGGATCCATGTCGGTGAGGGTGCCGTTGACGACCCACGTCTGCTCCGGGGCCCATACCACTTCACCTTCCAGTTGCGCGTGGCCGCTGTAGGCATCGAGGTCGGCTCGCTTGAGCTCGAACCGATCCTTCCCGAGGGTACCGGTGACCCGTGCGGGGATCTGCGGCAGGCCGTTCACGGCGGCGACGCCATCCAGCTGCACCGCGTACGGGAGGGTTCCCGCGATCGAGTAGTGGCCGGAAGCACTGCGGAACGGTACTTCCTTGCCGACCATCGGCCAGCGGAAGTTCTGCCAGCTGCCGCGCAGATCGAGCCGGGGGCCGCCATGGACGATCCCGATGGTGCCCGATCCAGAAGCCTGCGCGCCCGAGGAGCGGTGTGTCAGATCGACGTGCTTCACTGTCAGGACGTGTTTGGCGAAGGAGCCGTCGAATTCACCGTCGAAGGGACCGATATGCAACCCCGTGGGGACCACCGAGCCGCGGGCGGTGAAGCCTGACGAGTCCGCGTGCAGTGCGAGTTGCCCCGTGATGATGCCGAGCGCGCTGTGCACGCCCCAGGCGCCCAGGTCGAAAGAGGGGATGGTGGCATCGCCTTCCAGGTGCCACGGACCGGTGAGGCCCAGCGCCCGCCCCGAGACGCTCGCACTGAAGGGGGCCAGAAAGCGGCCCGTGACGTTGAGCGATTTGAGATCCCCATGAGCGCTGGACAGCATGGACCACATGGGCTGGCCTGCAGGGGTCCAGTCGATCCGGCCGTCCGCGTCGATCCGCAGAGGATCCTCGGCGCCCAGCGTGCCGATGCCCGCGTAGTGCAGATCGCCCATCTGCAGCGAGGCCTCCAGGAAGCGAATACTGCGATGGCGCAGAATCGCAGACGCGGCGAGATTGGTTGCCGCGATCCGGGTGCCGTTGGGTGCGATGACCAGAGCGCTTCCGACGTGGGCGTGATCGGCGCTGATGATCAACCAGCGCGGCAGGAAAAAGGGCGGCGCCGGCGTCGGGGGCTTGGTGCGTCTGCGCACCTCGACATAAACGCTGCGAATGACGGCACCACGGGTGCGGATCGTCTGCAGCAGCAGCGGCAGCAGGGCTACTTTTCCCTGCATTCCCTCGACGCGCACATGCACTCGCTCGTGCTCGATGTCTATTCGCTCGACCCGGATTCCCCGCGCGAGCGTCCCCTGCAGGCCCGTGATGTCCAGTTGCACGCTGCCCAGGTGATGCGGGATACGCTTCACCACGAACTGCAGCCCGTCCTCAGTGAACACGACGTAGTAGACCGCCAAGCTCGGTACAGCCACGGCGATCAGGATCAAGAGGCCGGAGAGAATGAGCAGCAGGCGGCGCATGGGGCGAGGCTACAGCTTCGGTGAGAAGTTGATGTGAAGCCGCGGGCTCGCCCCGGCGCGCGACAGCGGCTCCGCGACATCGATCCCCAGCGTCACCACGGGCAGGCGCAGGCGGAAGCCGACCCCGACGGAATATTCCAGGGAGTCGCCGAAGTGATCGAACGCATTGCCGTAGTCGAAGAAGGTGGCTACGCCGAAATTGCGCGGCAGGTCCCGGACCACCTCCACGGTGCCGGTGATCAGATCCTTGCCGCCCACCTTGACGGTCGCCGTCGAGCACTGACCGGTGGCGGCGACCAGGATGGGGTTGCCTCTGGCATCCTTCAGGCAGGCGGCCTGGGTCGGCGAGAGATCGTTGTAGGCGAAGCCGCGCACGCTGTTATCGCCCCCTGCGAAGAACCGCATGATCGCAGGGAGGTCGCTGAACCTGGAGGCCAGCGTGGCGCCCACTTCGTCCCGCAGCAACAGATGCCATTTCGGGACGAGGTCGAGCACGCGTTCCGCCTGCACGTGCAGCTGGATGAAGTTGGAGTCCGAGCCAATCGCGCTGTGCGATCCACGCAGCTCGACGAACAGGCCACGCTCGAACAGCGGCTCGCCGAGGTATCCCTTGGGCACCGTCGCGAGATCCACGCCGGGAACGAGCATGCGATCCGTGCGCGTCTCCACTAGCGACTCGCTGGTCGTGCGCATCGCCTTGATGTACCACACGTGCTGAAACGGGCCGTCGACCTGCGTGATGCTCGGTCCGATGGACTGCGTAATCGCCGTCACGTCCGCCAGTTGACGCTGCTCGATCGTGCTGTCGAAACTGAGCTTCTCGACGGCCGGGTCGCCGATCGGAATGATGTAGCTGGCCTGCAGGCTGTAGCGCGTCACCTGCGCAGCCTCGAGCAGCACGTCGAACCGATGGCCATACGAGTTGATCCGGCGGTCTTCCCACGTCAGTGTCCCGCGAGGTCCGGTATCCGTGGCGTAGCCCGCGCCGATCGAGTAGCGATGGCGCCGGTTGGGCTTTGCGCGGATGTTCACCGGAACGATGTGAGTTTCCCGGTTCGGGTCGCCGGGGAGAACCTCCAGATCCGTGAAGTATTGGGCGTCATCCAATGCGAACTGTGTCCGCAGCAACTGCGTGAGGTCGAACGGATCGCCTTCGTGGTAGCGCAGGTAGCGCCGCACCAGAGCATCGGACACTGCGGTCTGCTCAACGGATGTCGCGCCGAAGCGATAGCGGTCCCCGGTGCGCAGCTCCAGCTCCGCTTTCGCGCTGTAGTGCCTGGGGTCGACGATCAGCTCGCTGCGCGTCATCTTCGCGTCCAGATAGCCGTAGGTGGCGGCGGTGCGCTGCAGATCGCTCTTGATGCCATCGTACAGGGCGTGCTCGAGCCGGTCGCCCGGATGCAGCGGGAGCTTGGAGGTGATCCGCTCGAACAGCGGATCCGTCGCGCCCGGACCGGTCACCCGGACATCAACGGCCTCCATCCGGATGGGTTTACCGGGGTCGACATCGATCGTCACGCGCCAATCGCCTTGCTTGACCTCCGTGAGCTCCGAATGGACCTGCGGCTCGTAGTAGCCGAAGGGCTTCAGAGCGGACTGCACCTCGCGCTCGACACGGTTGTGCAAGCGCTCGATGGTATCCCGGCTCACATCGTCGTTGCTCTTGTAGCGCTCCAAGCTCAGATACGCGAGCACGTTGGCGCGCAGGGGATCTTCGATACCGCGAATGTCCACATCGACGCTGGCGTGCACGGCAGGGGAAATCCCAAATAGGAGACACAGCGCGGCCACCCAGGTGGTGAGCTCAACACGGCGCTTGTGGTGGTGCCTCCATTCATGCGCTGGGGGGTCGACCACGAAGGCCCGGCTGCGCCGAAGAGCCTGCTGGAACGGATTGAGCGCCATCTAACCGTGCGACATCGGGCAAAAAAAGGAGAATTCTAGGACTTCGGGGCTGCGCCCGCTTGCAGGTGTTCATCTGAGTGTCTTCGGCCGCCGGAGTTTCCTGCCGTCGCGCGGTGGGCCCGCATGCTCACTGCGGGCAGGTGCGTACTTGCCGCCCGCGTCGGCCCGTACGCTCACGGCTGCGTGTGCCGGTCGGTGCCGCTCACGGCCAATCGGTGGGTCCGACCGTCCACTTCGACTCGCCGCTCGCCTCTCCGTGCCGGTCGAAGCGCCGCTCTGTCAGATCGAAGGCGCCCGCGTGCTCCAGCAGGAGCACCGTAGAGGAGCGCGTTCCATAGTCCGGGTGCAGGACGAACGGGGCGGAGAGGATGCGCTCCCACTCCCGGGACAGGCCGGTCTGGGGCAGCTCCTGATCCTCCTGCACGAGGGTGCGGTCTTCGAGGATGGCAAACAGCTCCTGCACCGTCCCGGTCCCCCGCGCGAGCCACGCTTCGAATTCCGCCCTCACACGCCGGAGCTTCGGCCACGGTGTATCCAGGAACTGATTCGACAATCCGTACACCCCAGGCGCCAGGGCGCGCGCGAAGCGGCTCCGCGCCGGCGTCCCGTCGGAGTCGGTGCGGTTGCAGCCGTACCAGAGCGAGTCCCGGTCCGCAAGCAACAGGTTGAACCCGGCGTAGGCGGCCGAGTCCGCCTCGAGGCCGCCGAAAAAAGCGGCCGGAGCAGCCTCACCGCCGAGGTAACGAGGAATGAGACCGCCGCGCGAAGGAGCCTCCGGTTGCGGCCTCTGCAGATCCCGGAAGTTCGTGACCACTCCGAAGCGCCGCCGCCGGTCCAGCGCCAGCCAGGTTCCGTTGGCGCGCAGATCGCGACCGGCCAGGATGTCCAACGGTGGCGCCCATTTCGCCATCGGCGCCGTGGGACGCTCGTGAAACTCATCCCGGTTCGCGGCGACCACGAGGGGGTACCGCGGGTGTGCTTGCCAGGCTACGACGAGCAGGCACATGTGGCCTCAGCCATCACCCTCGAGCCAGGTCGCGATCAGGCGGTACGAGATCGAGTGCGACGGCGGGATCAGCGGGATGCCCTCGGAGCGTATCTGCGCGCGCGTGAACCATTGCGCGTCCTCGAGCTCGTTGCCCACCACGATGCGGCTGCCGCGTTCCGCCCTGGCCTGAAAGCCGATCATCAGCGATGACGGGAAGGGCCAGGGTTGCGAGGAGTCATATCGCGCGCGGGTGACGTGCACGCCGGTCTCTTCCATCACCTCCCGGGCTACGGCGTCTTCCAGGCTCTCCCCGGGCTCCACGAATCCGGCGATGGTGGAGTAGCGTCCTGGCGCCCAGCCCGCCTGTCGCCCAAGGAGCGCCCGCTCACCGTCCGTGACCAACACGATGATGGCCGGATCCAGGCGCGGAAAGAACTCGTGCAGGCAGCTTTCCTTGGTACACCGAATCAGATGACCCGCGCGATCGGGCACGGTGGGCGCGCCGCATAGTCCGCAATAGCGATGTCGCGCGCGCCAGATACTGAGTGCGCGTGCGTAAGCCAGCAGCCCCGCCTCATCGGCGGGCAAGCCCGGAGCCAGTGCACGAAGCTCATCGAAGCTCGTTCCCGGTGGCGGCTCAAAGGGGGTCAGCGGGTCGATCTCGACCAGCAGGCAGCGCGATCCGCGGAACCAGCCGAGCAGCACGAGCCTGCGCGGGTCGAGCCCACTCAAAAGCGGATGAGAGGGCGGCAGGAACTCGATGGCGGGCTGAGCCTCCTTGCGCACCAGCTGCGCCGTGCCGCGGCTGACGACAAATAGGGCGCGGTCGTCCGCGAGCGCGGCCTCGAGCCAGTCCGCCGTCTCGCGCTCCTCTGCGCGCCGGTCGATATAAGGGCCGGAGAAGAAATTAGGCCTGTCCGGGTCCATGAGCCGTTACTGTCGGGGTCGGTGGCCTCGATTCTAGCAGCGGGAATGTGTCAGCCAGCGGAGCAAAATCGAACGCCGGGCGGCGACCGTTCCGCTGGCGACACTCGCCGATCGCTCCGCTGCACGACCTTGGGGCTAGCGGCGGGCGCGTGGAGCGCCTACGCAGTGCAGGCACTGTGGATCGCGAATCGGGAAGCGCTCGACCACGACCAGGCTGCCGCAGGTCTTACACGTGTCGAGGCGAAGCTGATCGCCGCGTTCCAGCACCGTGGTGAGAAAGATGGTGTGCTCGAACGAGATCTGTGCCGAGGGCACGTACGTCCGGTACGCCTCGAACGCATCGCAAAGCAATGCGCCACGCGCCAGTCCCGGGGACATCCTGCCTGCCTCGGCTGCAGACGGTGCGGGCACGACACCATTCAGACACAACAGGCTCGCGAGTACGGCGGTCTCCTGCTGTACCCGCAATGAGCGCGTGAAGTAGGCGACCGTCTGCGGCGACTTGCCGCGGTGCCGCGGAATGCGCTTGGCCGCTCCGTTCATATATTCTCGATAGAGACTGCGGATCCGGTCCTGGGTGAGTCCTGTCCACACGCAGATGGTGCGCGTGCGCGCCTCGTGCATCAGGAAGCGCAGAGCGAGATTCAAACGCCCCCAATCCCGGCTGTAGCGATCATCCAGAACGCGCATGCTCGATCCCTCGATGAGGTGGTTTTTTGACGCTCCTCCAATTTTGGGAAAATTTTCCCAAAACTCAACTGGCGAAATGAGGGCAAAAGGCCGAATTCGCACGCGCCGCTGCGGCGCGTTTCCGGCTACCATAGTTGGCAACGCGGGAAGGGAGGCTCAAGCGGATGCGCACGAGGCATGGACAACCGGAAGAGCCGGACAGCATCGAGTCGGCCAGACAGTCACAGACATGGTTGCGTGCGGAATCCTCCGAAGCGCTCGCGGGCATCAATGAGGAGTGCCTCGAGCTGCTGACGGCGCAGTCCATGGTGCGGACGTTGCAGCCGCACCCGATGCTCGGTGACCTGGCGGATCTGTGGCGCTCGCTGGATGCCCGGGCCCGTCGCCGGGCGGCGGAGTGTCCGTATCTGCTGGTGGACGCCGGGTTCGCCGACGCGCGACGCTGGCGATTTCCCAGCGGACATGCCATGAGCGAATCGGTTGTGAGCGTGGTCGAAGGGCCGCCATTTTTCACGACGCCGGGCTCGAGCGACGTCATTCGTCGAGTTCTGCAGTTTGCTCGCGACTTGGCGCGCACCAACGATGTGGCTGCACGACTGTGGCTGGCGATGCCCAGCCACTGCACTCAACTCCTCGCCGGCTACACGCTGCGTGATATCGACACCGCTGCAGCACGGCATCCGGCATGGCTGAAACCCCGGTGGTCCGCGCACGTACCTGTTTGGCGTGAGTTCCTGACGGCGGCAAAATCAGGGGAAGTAGCCGCAATCGAGTCCGCGCGCATGCACGGTATTCAGCTTCTCGCCGGGGAATTCAAGTTGGCGACGAAGCGCAATCATTGATTATGTTAAATTAGGAGGGGATCGATGCACTATCTTCTGATGTACGACTTCGCGCCCGACTACATGGCGCGCCGCGCCGAGTTTCGGAATGAGCACCTCGCGCTCGCCTGGCGGGGGTGCGAGCGGGGTGAGGTTGTTCTCGGAGGCGCTCTGGCCGACCCAGCCGACACCGGCCTGCTGCTCTTCCAGTGTGATTCACCGGCGACCGCAGAGCGATTCGCACAGGCGGATCCCTACGTGAAGAACGGCCTCGTCACTCGCTGGCGCGTCCGTAAATGGACGACCGTCGTTGGCAGGGAGGCGTCGACTCCAGTGAGGCCCGGCTGATCCCGTGAGGCCTGGCTGATCCCGTGAGGCCCGGCTGACGCGATGCAACACGCGACCAACGAGCTGCAGGACGGGCGTGCGGACCGAGATTCGGCCGCCCGGTCCAGCAGCTCGTGCGCGCGTTGACACTCAACGCACTGATGCGTCGGCGCCACGGCGGCTGACCGCAGTGCGGCAAGCCGATCATGTCGCGCGTGCAGCGCACGCGCGACAGACGGAATCCCACTGAATCGGCGACGCAGCGGAAGCAGTGTTTCCCGCTATAAACGTCCAAGTCGCTACCCCTTGGACAGCTCGAGTTTCTGCGCCGGCTCAACCTCTGCGCACAAAGGTACTAGAAAGATATAAATATGGCACTAGAACTACTGGTACTTGAAGTGCCTGCTTTCGACGTCGTTGACTTCTGCGTTCCCCGGTGTCAAGAATCGAAAGCGATGTTTGCTTCAGGGGATGTTGTTGTTTGAATGACACGGCTGCGGATGCCGTACGGGGATAGCGAAGAAATTCAGTTCTAAGGTCTCTTAAAACTCAGGGGGAAATCCGATGCGGACTCGAAACGTGGCCACAGGGCCGCGCCGGCTTCGTGCGCTCGAAAAACGCCTGCTCGTTGCAGCCGCCGTCGCCGCCGCGCTATCAGTAACACTTCCGGCGTACGCCGTGGATGGGCAAGCCGCGGCATCGGGTGACACCCTGCTGGCGCAGAACGACGCGCAACACGCCAAGAGCGACACGCAACAGCCCAAGCGCGACATCAAGCTCGCGCAGGTGTCCGGCGGCCCATCCCCCGCCGACGCGCGCGGTGCGACCAAGGCTGCGGACTCGCTGCAGGAGGTCGTGGTCACGGGTTCCCGCATCAAGCGGCGCGACTACGAGTCGCAGAGCCCGATCGTCACGGTCAACGCGGATGCCTTCCAGAACAAGTCCTCCGTGGCCATCGAGTCCACGCTGAATCAGCTGCCGCAGTTCAAGCCTTCCGGCAGCCAGAGCGCGCTGAGTCCCGCCCAGAACCCCTTCCCCTCGGCCACCGCCACTCAGGGCGCCGAGACGCTGGATCTGCGCGGTCTCGGAGCCAACCGCACGCTGGTGCTGTTCGACGGCCGGCGCGCCCAGCCCATCAATGCGACCCTGGCCGTGGACCTGAACACCATCCCGTCCATGGCCATCGACAGCGTCGAGACGATCACCGGCGGCGCCGCCTCCACCTACGGGGCCGATGCCATCGCGGGCGTCGTCAATTTCAAGCTGAAGAGGAACTTCCAGGGTTTCGAGGCGGATGCGCAGTACGGCATCTCCCAGCAAGGCGATGACCGCGAGACCCAGATCTCCACGCTGATGGGGACCAACTTCGCGGACGACAAGGGCAACATCATGTTGTCCATGAGCTACGCGGATCGCAGCGGCGTGCAGGGCCGCGATCGCGACTGGGTGAAGGCCGGATGGACCGATCCCGGCACCGTCGGCGGCACACCGAATTATCAGATCTACTACCCCGGCTTCACCAACCGGCCGGCGGCCGGGGGCTGGCTGTCGCCAAACTCATCGGGCTACACCATCGACCCGAACGGCAACCTGTTCGACGTCAATGCACCCGGCAATCCCGCCCACCCCTACACCGGACCGCTCGGCTACGCCGGGCTGGGCCACTACAAGATCAACCCCAACGGCGCGCTGGGATACAACGCGGCAGACAATGACGAGCTGCAGATTCCCCTGGTGCGCTGGTCGGCGTTCGGCGTCGGACGCTATCAGTTCAATGACCATCTCAGCACCTTCGTGGAGCTGAACGTCAGCGAGTCGAAGACCACGTTTACGGGCTTCCACTCCTCCAACGACAACGCGGTGTGGGTGCTGACGGTCCCGTACAATCACCTGTACGACGACCCCAAGTCCGCGACGTTCGGCCAGTCCTTTGCGACGGGGGCCGGGACCACCTTCCAGCCGGTCTCCCCGGAGCTCGCCGCATTGCTGAACTCGCGCGCGAATCCGGACGCGCCGTGGCAATACGCGACCACCATGAACTACGTGCCGGGATTCACCGACATCTCGACCTCCAACGTCTACCAGCTCACCTGGGGCTTCGACGGCGACGTGCCGGGGACGGACTGGAGCTGGGAGGTGTACGGCTCGCATGGCCGCACCAACAACATCCAGGAGCAGCCCGAAGGCTTCCCGTCACTGACGAAGCTGCAGACGCTGCTCAACGCCAACATGTACGGCCAGAACTGGTCCAATCCCGATACGCTGGCCGTCGCGGGACACTGCACGTCCGGACTGCCGGTCTTCAATGCCAACGGCACGGTGAACAATTCGCTGTCGGTTTCCAAGGACTGCGCCGACTGGTTCCTGCTGCGGATGAACACCATCACGCAGATCACCCAGGAGACCGGCGAGGCGGATCTCACCGGCAGTCTGCTCGACATGCCCTTCGGCGCCGGCCGCCTGCGCTTCGCCGTGGGCGCCGATTTCCGTTCTGACGATTTCAACTTCAATCCCGACTCGGGCTTCAACGCCAACCAGGCCTATGCCAACGTCCTGCAGAACATCATCATGCCGGTGGGCGTGCAGGGTGGCACGACCGTCAAGGAAGGGTACGTCGAGTTCTCCATCCCGGTCCTGAAGGACAAGCCGTTCGCGAAGTCGCTCGAGATCGATCCGGGGTATCGCTACTCGCGCTATAACACCGGTACCGGCGGCATCAGCACCTTCAAGCTGATGGGCGACTGGGCGGTCACCGACTGGATCAAGTTCCGCGGCGGGCTGGAGGTGGCCAACCGTGCACCGAACATCGCC
>DATNEN010000186.1:0-12822 GCA_035552975.1 Steroidobacteraceae bacterium | reverse complement strand
GCGGGGCGACTCGGTGCAACCCCGTTATAGACACATAGCCGTACTTGGCTGCATCCCAAAAGTGAATTCCAAGCTGGCGTTCGCGCTGGGCGTCGTGCGGTTGTCGGGCCGGCACTGGCAATGCCAGTCGTAGGGCAGGCTAGGTACACGATATCTCAGCAGCACGCACGTGATTCCCTTCGACGTCAACCAATCACAGGCATCCGTGCCTTCGCCCTTGATAGCCAATGCCTCGAAGCCGCCACCGGGAAATACGACCATCGCGACGCCGGTATTGCCTTCCTTCGGCGAATAGATGGTCATGGTGGGCCGCACAATGTTGGCGCCATCCTGCTGCGGTCCTGGGGCAGGTTGCGCATCGGGCGGTGTGCCTGGCCAGATCGGCTGTTGTGCGGGTTCTACACGCGGCGACGGGAGGGTTGCCTGGGCGCGTTCGCCGCCGACCGTGACGGCAAACAACAGGATGACGAGCAAGATTCCTGGTCCCCGTGACCGCATACACCCCCCCCCTCTTGCGTGCAGACCTCAGAGCATCGTGCACCTGCTTTCGGGCGCATGAGTGACCAATTCTGATGAATTGTGGCGCGGCGCATGTCCGGCGCCCATTCGAGTCCTCACGGATGCGCCCGCGCGGCAGCTACCAACCGCTGCAATCGCGCATAGTCCGTCCTGCCGCCAACGACCAGTTGATGGCCGACGATGAGGCCCGGGGTGCCGTGAAGACCTAACGCTTCTGCTTCGCGTCGTACGCGGGCAAGCTGGGCGGCGTACTCCTGCTCGTGGGCCGTAACGTCCGAGTCGATCTTCGCGGCGTCGAAGCCCACCTGCTTCAGCACCGAGAGCACGTCTTCCCTGGTGTCCAGATCCTTCGAGGAAGCCATCAACGCGGCGTGTGCCGCCGGGTACTTGTGTTGCCCGGCTGCGGCAAAGGAGGCGTAGGCCGCGTAGACGGAGCCGTCGCCGAAGATTGTCCAGTCCTTGCGTATGAGCCGTACTTTTTTGTCGGCGGCCAGCAGCTTGCGCAGGTCGGGCTCCAGTGCACGGCAGACCGGGCAGTTGTAGTCGAAGTACTCTACGACTGTAACTTCGCCTTGGGCATGGTGCGCGTTCGCAGGCACGTGCGTGTCTTCTTGGAGCACCGCTGCCAGTTGGGCTGCCTCCACTGTCCGCGTTTCCTGTGGACTGGCGACATTCACTGACCACAGGGCCACCAGAGCCCAAACCCCAACGCGGTGCGGACGAATAGCAATGAACATGGGCCACTCTCCCGATCTATGCGAGCTTGCGCTCTCACGGGACCGGGAAGGTCCCATGTTTATTGCATTGACGGGCGGCCCGGTTCGCCTGACGCAACCGGCTCCGCTGACGTGCCCGGTTCCACTGGCGCAACCGGTTTGGCTGCCGCGGCTTCCGCCGCTATGGCGGCGCGCCTTCTCAAGAGGTCGCGTTCGCGTTCATTGCCCGCCAGTGCGACGGCTGCGTTGAACGCCGCGCACGCCTCTTCGTGGCGTCCAAGCCTCTGCAGCAGGTCGCCTCGAACGCTCGGCAAGAGGTGGTAGCTCTTCAATGCGGGCTCCCGGAGGAGGCGATCGACGATCGCCAGTGCGGCCTGGGCGCCCTCGGACATGCCTACCGCAACGGCGCGATTGAGGTCGATGATCGGCGAGCGCACGAGGGCTGCCAGCTGCGCGTAGAGTTCGGCAATGCGTGACCAGTCGGTGTCGCTGGATGTCCTGGCTTCGGCGTGACATGCAATGATCGCGGCCTGGAGAACGTAGAAGCCGCCCGATCCGTTGAGCTCACGCGCTCGCTCGAGCGCTTGCATTCCCCGGCGGATCTGGAGGCGGTCCCAGAGCGTGCGATCCTGATCCAGTATCAGAATCGGCTCGCCCGCTGCGTCGGTGCGCGCCCGCGTGCGCGAGGCATTCAGCTCCATTAGCGCCAACAGTCCATGGGCCTCGGGCTCGTGGGGAGCCAGGGAAGTGAGCAGGCGCCCCATACGCAGCGCTTCATCGCAGAGTTGGGGACGCAGCCAGTCCTGGCCGCGAGCAGCCGTGTAACCTTCGTTGAAAATGAGGTAGACGACCTCCAGCACAGAGGAGAGCCTGCGCGAGAGCTCCTCACCTCGCGGAGTCTCATAAGTCAGACCCGATTCCGACAGCGTCCGCTTCGCGCGCACAATGCGCTGGGCAACCGTCGCGTCCGAAATCAAGAAGGCCCTTGCGATCTCTTCAGTCGTCAGGCCGCAAATCATGCGCAGCGCCAGCGCTGTGCGGGCCTCGCGCGATAGAAGTGGATGACAGGCCGTAAAGATGAGCCGCAGCAGCTCATCACCGATGTTGTCGTCCAGAGTGGACTCGAGGTCGGCTGTGAAGGGCTCCTGTTCTTCCGTATCGCCGCCGAAGATCTGGTGTCTGCGCTCGCGCATTCGGCGCCGACGCAAGTGGTCCAGCGCCCGGTTCTTGACCGTCGTCATCAGCCAGGCGCCGGGCCTTTCCGGAACTCCCGTGAGGGGCCACGTTTCAAGGGCGGCCACCAGGGCGTCCTGCGTCAGATCCTCCGCCAACGTCACATCTCGCAGCAGCCTCGCGAGGCGCGTGATCAGCCTGGGCTGCTCGATACGCCATACAGAGAGAATCGCACGATGAGCGTCGGCGGCCGTCACAGCCGCCGACCTCGACAAGGGAAGTCGCGTTTCAAGGCCCACCGACCGCAAATGCACGCAGCTCACACGTTCCCTCCCACCCGGGAAGGAAATCCTTGTGCAGCTGCATGAACTCGACGGCCGAGGCCACAGCCTCTTCCTTGCTGTGCAGCTCGAAGACCGCATAGCCGCCGATCACCTCTTTGGCCTCGACGAACGGGCCGTCCACGACACTGAGCTGACCATCGACGATGCGCACCTGAGCCCCCGCAGCCAGGGGCATCAGCCCCCCATTGTCGAGCATGCGCCCGGCCTTGATCTCCCGGTCGGCCATCTTGTGCATCGCTTCCAGCAGCGCCGGAGTCGGTGCGACAGAGTGGCCGGACTTGACGATGAACATGAATTTCATTTGAGGATTCCTCGTGGTGCGAGCCGCGGGCGACATCGCTGCGTTGGATTGTCTCGCTTTGAAGTCGACGAAGCAGGCCGCCGCGGATCGACATGAACTCTATGCAAAGCATCAGTCTCTCATCCAGGTACTGCCCGCTTCACAACTATCTTTGTTTTTAATTTCAATTGCTTGCGTGAATAAGTAACCGCTGAGTCGATGGCGATGCCACCGCTGCAGCGCAGACCATCACGCAGTCGCTGCAGCCGAGCGCGGCCACGGTGGCCGTTCGCCCGGCACAATTGAAAAAGTCGGTTGCCGGAACCGAACGAGCAGGACAGGGAGACCGGAGAATGCGCAGAAGAGACTTCCTCAAGGGCGGCACGCTGGCATTGGCGAGCTTCGCCGGGGCCTTCCAGGCGGCCGCGCAGTCGGGCAAAGCACCCGCGCGCATCAAGATCACCGACATCCGTACCGTGAAGCTCCGGATGGTCAAGGATCTGGGCACCCTGGATCAGATCTCGTCGAACCCGCCGCTGCGCTATCGCACGACCACCGGGGGTGGCAGCTTTACGGAGGTGCATACCGATCAGGGTCTCGTCGGGATTGGGCCTGGTGTCGATGAGGGCACTCTCGCATTCGCCAAGAATCTGCTCGTGGGGAAGGATCCCTTCGACATGAACGACCATGCCTTCCGCCTCTACAACCCCGGTCGGCGTGGCGGGGGCAGCGTTGAGATGGCGCTGTGGGATCTGATCGGCAAGGCAACGGGCCTGCCGCTGTACAAGATCTGGGCCGGTGCCACCGCCGGCATCCAGACTCAGCCTGGCCTGAATCGGGTGATGCCCTATGCGAGCCAATGGACCATCGGTACGCCCGAGGAGCGCGCCCGCGAGGTTCAGCTCATCCAGTCCGAGGGCTGGAAAGCCATGAAGCTGAAGCTCGGCCTGGAGACCGTGCGGCAGGATGTCGCCCTGATGGAGGCGGCGCGCAAGGCCGCGGGCGAGGACTTCCTCCTGATGTGCGACGGAAACAAGGCAGGGCCTTACGGCCCGAGCTGGCCTCGCTATCCCTGGACGTTCCCGCGCGCGGTCGAGACGGTGCGCGCTCTGGCACCCTTGAATCTCACCTGGCTCGAAGAGCCGCTGCCGCGATTTGACTATGAGCAGCTCGCCGAGCTCAACAAGATGCGTCTCGTGCCGTTGGCAGGCGGTGAGAACGATGTCGGTGTCAACTCATTCCTGGCGATGCTGCAGAAGGGCAGCTTCAGCTATCTGCAACCCGAGGTACTGGCGGTCGGCCCGACGATGCTGCGCACCGTGGGCACGCTGGCAGCTGCGTATGACGTGCAGGTCGCACCGCACGGCGGATCCGGCGGAGTGTGCTGGATCGGCATCATGCACCTGATCGCCTCGATGCCCAATGCGCCGATGATGGAGCTCATCCATGAGCCGCCACACGCACCCTACAGCGCTTTCATGGACATCTTCACCGCTCCGCCGCTGATGAAAGAGGGCTACATCACGGTTCCGGACGGACCGGGTCTCGGCGTGACGATCCGCCCCGATCTGATCATCCGGAGTTGAAGGCCACTCCGTGCCATGACGAGAACGCCATCCAGGCTCCCGCGGCGATGCAGGCAGCGCCGGCGAAGCGCGCGACCCACCGTCCCCATGGCGTGAGCTTCTCCAGCAGGACCAGCACAGACAGGATCGCGATCCACAGCACGTTCATGACGCCAACCACGAACAGGAGTGCCATGAGGATCCAGCAGCAGCCGACGCAATAGGTTCCGTGCAGAAACCCCAGCTGCAGGCAGCCCCGCACATCGCTGCGAAAGCCGCCGTGCGTCATCAGGAAATGCAATGGCGACTGGCAACGGGCAAGACAGACGCTCTTGATGGGCGTCCACTGATACAGACCTGCCGCGATCAGCGCAGCCGCTCCCAACCAGAGGGTGGCGCTCGCCATGCGGGCATTCAGCAGGGCCTGCCGCTCCAACACCCATTGCACGAGAGTGGCCGCCAGGGAAAAGCCGGCCCAGGCCAGGAAATATCCGGCGGCGAACCAACCGGTTGCCGCGAGCGGTCGGCCCGCGATTCTTCCCTGCCGGCCCACGCGGGCATACATGAGGATCATTGGGGCGGCCGACGGCGCCATCATGCCCACCATCATCACCGCCCACATCACGAACACGAATGCGAACTCGACAGCGCTCCACGGTGCAGCCGCCGGTACCATGATCCCCAGGCCGGCGGGGACCATGCGGAACCCGCTCATGTTCATCCCACCCATGCTCATGTCGGCGGTGAGCCAGAGCACATAGGCCCACGCCAGCACAGCAATCGTGCCGAGGGCGCTGGCGACGACGAGGCGGTCCCGCCGCAGCACAGCTTCCAGGGTGCCATCGGCCATGGATGAGGATCAGCGCCGCAAGGCGTGGGCGGCCTCGCGAGGGAGGTCAGGACTGGTTGGACCAGCGGATGGACGCATAGAGGCCCTGCTTGCCGGAATTGTCCCAGTGCATCCCGCGATCGTCGAAGGTATTACCCGAGGCTCCGACGGCCAACACCATTTTGTCGGGGCTGACCGGGTGGCCGAGGTTGGCCGACATTTCCCCGCTCGGATGCAGGGTCTGCAGCGGATCGACGGTCATGTGCAGAATTCCCGGGATTTCCGCGGAGCGCCGCTTGCCCTCGATCCGGAATGTGATGGGGACCTTGCTGACGCCCAGGTTCCGGCTGATCAGCGGCGTGAACGCGGCCATGGGCCCGCCGGCGGCCCCGGAGAAAATGGCAGCCAGTGCATCGGTCTGCGCATCGTCGGCGCGTTGATCGATGTAGGTAGCGACCGACCATCCTCCATCTGCCATGACCCCGGGTGCGTGGAGGACAACGAACACATTGAGTCCATCGAGCGCGGTCTTGCCGTAGCGGCCGCGGTCGATGTGGAAGATCAACGGTACGTTACAGAAGCCCTCGGTCGGTCGTGAGGAGAGCGGGGCACCCGCTGCAAAGAAGCACGGACACGCGATGCTGCAACTGCAGTTCTCGAAGTAGTCGCCGGAAAGCTGCCAGGAGACCGGGTCCGTCATCGCTCTACTCCACAGATCGCGTGCGGTTCCTATCGCCAGAGGCCCATGGCGATCTCGCTGGGTGCATGGGCAGGATAGACGACTCCGGCGGACGGGTCAGGCCCGAGGGCAAGATCCAGTGCCGGAATTGCCGCGAGCTGAGCGCGGACGTCTCCGCGGGTGATGCAGTTTTTGTCGCTCGGAGGCGATGCAGTGGCTGCGTCGCGGCAGTAGTACTGCGTGCTCTTGAAGACGACGGATCGGTAACCCTCAGATGCTGCATATTCGTCCGTCGTCTTGAGCGCAAGGAGCTGAGGCCGCGTGATACACCTCACTCCCGTCCCAGGTGAGCCGGAGACCTCAGGCTGTTCGCGGCGGCAGAAATACTGCGCGCCCCGTGTGTCCAGGAGCCGCCACCCGTGCGCCGTCGCGTACTGCTGAGTCGTCTGAACGGATGCGCAGCCGACGAGCGTTGCAGCCCCTGGCAGAGCGATGAGACAGAGGAGCCGAGCAACTCGCGTGAGCATCGGAAGGCGCCTCCGGTGGCTGTCATGGGGTTCCTGCGGTCGGCTACGCCTGCACCCAAACACTACTCTCCGGTAGGTTCAGTGTCATTAACGAGCAGGGACGATGAGATCGGATAAGCGATTTCAGCGGCTTGCCGCCACGGGCGTGGCGCAGCTTCGCCTGCCCGGGCACCAGGCCCTGCTGTGGCGACCGATAGACCCTTGCGCGGCGCCTGCGCGGCGGCCAGCGCCGAGCGGCGCGCCCCGCTGCGCTCGAGTCCGCGCATGAACAGTGCCTCGGCAGATCTTTTTCGCGGTCAGGGATTGGGGACGTAGATGGCCAGGCCGCGTCCTTCCTTGGTGACGAGGGCGATATCCAATCCTCCGCCCACTCCGACCGCCGAGTGTCCACCGTAGGAAGTCGATCCGCCACCGGTCCCGACGCTGCCGGACACCCGATTCTCCGTCGATTGCAGCAGCACGCCGTTGGCGCCGAGCTTCGCTGCCTCAAGCTTCAATCGCTCGACGACCTTGTCCATCTTGCCCTGATCGCTGAACCGGAACCCTCCGCGGCTCGAGGCTTCCAGCGCCGCGATCTCCTCGTACTGGGGCGGGGGCTGGGTGTAGATCCTCACATCCTCAGGTGAGATGGGCGCACGCACCGCGCCAGTGACGACGTGACTGGACACGGCGCAGCCTGCGCACACGATCGCCGTTGCGCACAGTGACAGAAGATTGAACGCGCAACGCGCACTCATGCAAGAGCCCTGCTTCAAGCGGCAGTGCGTGCGAGAGAGATTACGCCGGAGTCTGGATCGCTGCCAGTGGTGCAGCTTTCCCGGCGGCCACAAGAGCAGGCGACCCACCGGCCAGGGGGGCGAGTGGGTCGCCTGGTCACAGCAGGCCGGACCCTTCAGGCTTGCTGCTAGGGTGGGGCCGAGCGCAGTGCTCGGCCTTCAATCGGGGCTCAAGGGGTCATTCGTCTGGCCGTGATCGTTCCGGTGACGGTCACCACCGGAGCGGTCTCGTCGAACTCGTGTCCCGGTGTCGGACTTGCCTGGTAGAGGGTTTGGCTGAACACGCCGGAGAAGCGGTTACCGGAAGGGTCCACGCTCACCACCATGTTCATCTTGACCGGGCCGATGTAGGCGGCGCCTCCCCAGGCCAACGGCAGGTGGTTGAGCTTGAAGGTGTAGGGGCCGACCTGCTCCCATACTCCCTGGCAGAAGTTGCCATCGGCGGGGTTGCGACTGCCGGAGTTCAGGAGCTCCGTGCCGTCGGAGTGCCATGCCTGAGTGCCGAAATCCACCAGAGTGCCATCGGGCATCGGGTTCTTGTTGTTCGCAGTGCTCCTGGCGAGCATTTCGAACTTCCACACACCCACGATGATCGCTTCGCGCTCAGAGCTGCCCTCCCGGTAGACAGCAGGGGTGAAGGAGCCAGAAGAACCGTGGCTTGCATCGGCGATGGTGCAGGTGGCATGCGCCATCCCGGTGGAGGCGAGGCCGGTCAAAGCGAGGGAGAGGGCTACCGTCGTTTTGCCGAGGCGCCAGGGGTTGGGTCCAGTCATGGTCGATCTCCTATTCTGATGGTTGTTCCGACCGCGCCGCATTGGGCGCGGTCTGGTGCGCGCCGATCTCGCGGCCTGTGCTGGCCGCGGTCGTCGCGTGGGCGCCATTGGTAAAGCCTTCCGCGGCGGAGGGCCTGGAAGATTTCAGTAAGGTTTCAGGAAGAAGCCGGTAAGTCGCGCTGCAGGGGGGCGGATGGACTCGTCTAGGTGCACTGGAAGTCGTTGCCACCCACGGGCTTGCAGAAGTCGCCCCAGTTGCCGGTGGCGCGCCAGTAGTCGACCAGGCCCATCTTCTGCACCAACGCCTTGAATTCGGGCTCGCGCCGCACCTCTTTCATGACGGGCCGCCAGATCGTCCAGGCCCACGTCTCGAAGCTGACCCCGGCGTCCACGGCCTTGTCGGCCGCTCGCAGCGCCAGCTGCGGCTCGCCCAGAAAAGCAGCCCACTCCATGGCGCTGGTCATGGTGAACACGTCTGCGGCGGCATGCGGATCGTCGAGCGTGCGTTGCAGTGCCGCGCGAGCGACGGGCGGATCCTCGAGAGCGGCCAGGAGACGCCCTCGCAGCCCGTCGTTCGCAAGCAGACCGCCGCCCTTTTCAGCGAGAGCGGCTTTCACGGCGTCCCGGTCTCCCCGGTCCATCGCCCGGGTGACCTGATCGCCTTGCAACAGCACGGCATCCCCGCCCGGCAGTTGCCGCAGCTCTGCGGCTTCGGCATCGGCACGATCACGCTGCCCGCTGACGTCCAGAGCGAGCAGCACCTGGGTTCGCAGGAAGACATCCAGCGGATCCGCGGCTCGGGTCTGCGTCAGTTGATCGACTGCGCCCGTAGCGCTCCCGACACTGAGCAGGAATTGACCATAACGCATCCTGACCCGGCCACGGATACCGGCCGGCGCGTTCAAGGTGCTCTGCAGCAGCCGGCCGGCGCTCTGCAGATCGCCGTTGGACAACGCGCCATAGGACTTGGCGATCGCCGCATAGAGGCTCTCGGGGGCCAGCGCCGACACCTTCTCGATCGCTCGCAACTGAGCTGCCTTGATGTCGGCTCGACGCTCGATGTTCCCCACCTCCTGGCGCGTATAGCTGTCGATCAGCCAGATCCAGGCGTCCAGGTAGCCGGGATCCAGTCCGACGGCCTTCTCCAGATGCGATCCGGCCGCTTTCATCAACGCGGAGTCGTTCGAGTTCAGCAGGGCGCGGGCGGTCAGGAATTCATCGAAGGCGGCGTAGTTGCGGGTGGCTCCCCGTGCCGTCGGATCGTTGTCGATTCTGACCTGGAGCTCTGTTGCGACGGCACGCCCGATCTCCTCCTGGATGGCGAAGATATCGTCGAGCGTGCGCTCATAGGTGTGGGACCAGATGGAGGAGCCGTCGGAGGAGTCGATCAGCTGGACTGCGATGCGAACGCGATTGCCGCTCTTGCGAACACTCCCCTCCAGGACATGGTTGACATCGAGTATCTCCCCGATCCTGCGCAAGTCCTCGTCGCGTCCGCGGAAGGCGAAGGAGGAAGTTCGGCCAATCACCCGGAGCGAGGGCACCTGCGCGAGCTGGTTGAGAAGCTCTTCCGCGAGGCCGTCGGAGAAATACTGCTGGTCGTGCTGGGGAGACATGTCCAGGAAGGGCAGAACAGCCAGAGACAGACCGTTGTGCGTGTGCGGTGTGGCCGGCTCAGTCGTCTTACCGCGCGCGAAGGGCGCCTCCCGACTCGCCTTGGGTTCGATCGCCTCGTGTCCCAGGCGCCAGAACAAACCCGCGACGGTGAGGATGGCAAGCGCCGCTGCCAGAGCAACTCCGGTTCGACTCAGCCTGAGAAGCTCCGGTGCTGCGCGGGTGCGCCGAGACGGTGCTGCGCTTGGGGCAGGCGACTGCGGCATCGAGGCGACGGTAGCCACATCAGCTGCAGCGACACGGTGTTGCGGATCGTTCGCTTCCCGCGCGACCGGTACGTCCATCCGGTATCCACGTCCACGCACGCCGACGATATATCGAGGCGCACGCGCATCATCGCCGAGTGCCTGACGTAGCAGCTTGACTCTCTGGCCGACTGTCTCGGGATTGACGACCGCGGGGGCCCAGACACTATCGAGCAACTCCTCCGTCGTGAGCATGCGAGGGTGGGCTCTCACCAGTGCCAGAAGCAGCTCGAACGACAAATTCGGCAGCGGAACCAGCCCGCCGTCGCGGGTCACTTGATGCCGGCCAACATCGATGCGCAGATCCCCGGCCTGGTAGATCTCTTCAGGAATATGGACGGCGGAATCCAAGACGGTGAGCCCCGGGGCGCGTTCGGAACGAGCGTATCTTACGGATTCTTCTAATGAATGACGGTACCGTTGCCGGTTGCCATCTGCAATGCTGCGAGCGCGCCCGGCGGCTGCCTGCGCTGCCACGCTCACTGGTACACCCTTTTTATTCAAAGAGTTGTGACCGCTGCGAGGCTCCCGCGCAAGACTTCCCGCCCACGGGTTATGTCCTGCGGTGTAGCGGGCGAAAGCCTAGCCGCTCGAGCGGGACAGGCTCGCGGAGCGGGTCTCTTTCACCCGCAGCAGATCCTTACCTCACGGCTCGGAGCGCAGTCGGCGCGCACCTCGTAGCCATGCATCTCGGGCATCATCAGATCGAGCAGCACCCCATCGGGGTCAGGGAGCGTGCAGTCTGCAGGGCCTGCGCGTCGCTGCTGGCGTGTGCACCTCGCGCTCACTGAGCGATCTCATGAGCATGCACAGTGTCTGCGCCGCATCGATGTTGTCTCCACACGAGCGTCTCCGGCCGCGCCATGGCTTGCAGGGAAGCGATGAGCTGCGGCCGCGCCCGATTATGCCAACAGCGATTGACGGCTCAGAGCGCCCAGCCTATCGTCCGCCAAGCTGCAGAGCCGGCTCGTGCGATTTTCCGGCATCCAGCACACATGCCGGGGTCGGGCGAGGGAGACAAGATGAACAGCCTCAAGGGTTTCCTCATTTTTGCGGGCGGCTTGCTGGTTGCCGGTTGTGCAGCGCAAGGGCAAGCGCCTTCCGGGGGGGCCCCGGAACACCTCCAGTCCGCGCAGGCGCAGCCAGCCTCGCAGGGCACCGCCACCGCGGCGGCGAACAAGGACGACTCCTACACCCGCGGTTATCAGAAGGAAGTGATTCGTGGCCAGGAGATGTACTGCCAGCGCGAGGCCGTGACGGGTATGCGCATCTCGCAGAAGGTCTGCATGACGGAAAATCAGCTGAAGGAGGAGCAGGAACGCGCCAAACAGCTGACCCAGGACCTCGGCCGGGCGCAGTCCAACGGCAGACCGCAGGAGTGCCGGACGATGGGGTCGACGGCTCCCTGTTGACCTCGACCGTCCCGCGTCGGGATTCGCCGGCTCCCGGTGAGCCGCGCCGGGACCCCGCTCGCGCAGGGCCCCGGACCGGCCTGATCCTTACTGCTTGAATCGCAGCCCGATCACCCACGTGCGGCCGATGGGGTCGAACAGCACGTTGTTGCCCGTGCCGTTCGCGCCCGGGCGGCGAGGCGGATCCACATTGGCGAGGTTGTTGATACCTGCGTAAACCTCCAGATTCGAGTGTTCCTTCTGCACGATCTGGTAGTGGCCGACGAGATCGAGGTACAGCGCCGATTTCACGTGGTTGGTGTTCGTGCTGGCCGGATTGGTCAGGGTGTAGTTCGGCTGATCCGGACCGAGGAACGCGGCGTTATAGAGGCCGTCGGGGATGAAGCGTGCGTGCAAGTCCGCGCTGAAGGCCTGCAGTCCCCAGTTGATCATCCAATCGAGCGTATAGCGCGGAATCCCCGGGATGGTGCCCGCTCGCAGGCCGGTCTGTCCGGCCCGATTGACCGGGCCGCCCGAATCGATGGTGATCAGATCCGAGTAGTAGGTCCCCAGGATACGCGACTCGAACCGACCGAAGGAGCCGAGGGACTGGTGGTAATCGAGCTCCAGATCCGTGCCCCGCGTGATCAGCTGGTTGACGTTCTGCTGCACATCCACGATCTGCGTGATGACGCCGTTCGCATCGCGTGTGATCAGGCCGCAGAACTCCGTTGCTCCCTGGAAGCAGCGGGTCGCAATCGTCTGGGCGCCGAGCGTACCGATGGCATCCTTGATCGAGATGTCGAAATAGTCGATCGACAGCTGCAGGCGGCCCAGGAAGTTGTCCACGCTCGGCCGCACGACGAAGCCGGCCGTCCAGGTGTCTGCCACCTCAGGGACCAGGTTCGGGTTCGACCCGGAGATGGTCACCGGATTGGTCTGCAGGCCGTTGCGCGCCGGATCGTTGAGAATGCCGAAGCCGGTGGTCTTGGGCCCGAACAGCTCACTGAGATTCGGTGCACGGATGTCGCGCGAACGCGTCGCGCGCAGGCGCAGCGAGTCGACCGGCTCCCAGACGACGCCGGCCTTCCAGGTCGTCGCGTTGACGCTCGAGGACACACCCGCGCCGTCGCGATCGTAGTGCGTTTCACGGATCGCACCGTTCAGGTCGATGCTCTTCGCCATAGCCAGGTCCTTGGCGAGCGGCATGTCCGCCTCGAGGTATCCTTCCGCGACATTGATCTTGCCGGTGATGTTGCTGCCGTTGCCGGTGAAGAACCCGAGGGCCGCGGAGATCAGGTCGGTGCCGCCCTGCAGCTCATCGCTGCGAT
>DATNEN010000185.1:0-13176 GCA_035552975.1 Steroidobacteraceae bacterium | reverse complement strand
GATTGCATCCAAAAGATGCTGCGGCAGCCGCAGCGAGATCGTTTTGGTGGAAGGCTTCAAATTCGGGAATGAGGCAATCTGCGCCTTGTTCCAGTCAAGGTAGCCTGTCGAGTCATTCTTTTCCCAGAACGCACGCTCGGCCGCTTCGCTGGAAAATCTAGGGATTGTCTTGGGCCGCTTGGTCATAGTGTTTGCGTTCCTTTCTGCTCATGTCGCGCGCCGAAATCACACGGATCAACTTGCCGCTTTCTCGAAGGGTAAACGTAACGTGCAATCGCCTTCCCTCGATTGTTTTTCCAAGGGCGTGGTAACGCGGCTCTGCCTGCGAGTGTGCCGAGTCTGGCAACATCAGCACCGGAATGCTGAAAAACACCTGCTCTGCTTCGGCCATCGAGACGCCATGTCGATCACTCTTTCGGGAGTTACCTTCGTCCCAGTCGAAGCCGACGACATCCTTGAGGATGATCATATACGTATATTATGGAGATATACACGAGTTGCCACAGCTTAGCCGCCGCGTAAGTCCATGGCGAGATTGAGAGGCTGCGATGTGCTCAGAAATTCGCAACAATGTCGCGTAAATAAGTTGAAATTGTCGTTCACGTATAGGCCATAAGATGTTGATTATAGACAGAAAAATATCTGTCGCCCCCATGATGGATTGGACCGACCGCCACTGCCGTTACTTCCTGCGCGGCTTCTCCGCGCACATCCTGCTCTACACAGAGATGATCACCGCGGCGGCCATCCTGCACGGGGACCGAGATCGACTCCTGGAGTTCGATCCCGAGGAGCATCCGGTAGCGCTGCAGCTGGGTGGCAACAACCCGAGCGACCTGGCAGCTGCCGCGCGCGCCGGCGAAGACGCGGGCTACGACGAAATCAACCTGAACTGTGGTTGCCCGAGCGATCGTGTGTCGAGCGGTGCGTTCGGCGCGTGTTTGATGCGCGAGCCCCAGTTGGTCGCGGATTGCGTGGCAGAGATGCGCGCCCACGTGCGGGTGCCTGTGACAGTCAAGATGCGAATCGGGGTTGTGAATACGCACGCCGGCGAGTCTCGGGGATCGGTCGCAAGGTTCGATGAGGCCGACTTCGAGGCGCTCCGCAGCTTCGTGTACGCAGTCCAGCAGGCCGGTTGCGAGGTAGCCATCGTGCACGCACGCAAAGCGGTGCTCGGCGGCCTGTCGCCAAAAGACAATCGCGAGATTCCACCGCTTCGCTACGACGTCGTGCAGCGATTGCGAGAATGCTTTCCGAGCCTGACGATGATCGTGAACGGAGGATTGCGTGACACACCGACAGTGAAAAAAGCTCTGGGCTGGTGTGACGGCGTAATGTTAGGCCGGGAGGCCTACCACCGTCCGCAGATACTCTCCGAGTTACACAACTCTCTCTACCCGGCCGAAGCGGAGCGAGTACCGGCGCGCGAGCAACTGATAGAGAGAATGGCCCGCTATGCGGAGAGGCAGACAGCACGGGGTATCCGACTTTCTGCCATCACGCGACACATGCTCGGTCTCTACGGCGGGGAGCCGGGGGCGCGCGAGTACCGAAGGCTCCTGAGTGAGGGCGCCAGGCAGGAGGGGGCGGGACCGGACCTTCTCCGACAGGCAAGCCGTCGCGCCGCAGCGCACGCCTGAGCCGACGCCAGCCACCTGTCGGTGGATAGTAGAACCAGCCGCGGCCCTCGGCCGTTCTAGAATGAAGGGTGCCTCGGAAGCCTCGAAAGGATGTCTCAAGTCGGCGACGAAGTGCGGGTTTAAGCTTTTCCCAGCTCAATCAGGGCGGTAGCGGTGACAGTTCGGTCGCGTATAATCGAAAACGTCGCTTGGGCTTTAGCTGCGGGGGTGTGGACCCGCCCTGAGCCGTTTGCCTGAAGTGCATGGGCAAGGATATCGAACTCGCAATTCTGTTCGCCGATGTCGTCGGCTCGACCCGGCTCTACGAGCTCATGGGCGATCTCCGCGCGCGCGATATGGTTACGATTTGCATCGACGTCATGCGAAGCGCGACCGAACAGCGCCACGGTACCGTCATCAAGACCATGGGGGACGAGGTCATGTCCACGTTCCCCAGCGCAGATGACGCCCTGAACGCAGCCGCGCAGATGCAGCAGCAGATCTCCACCCATTCCCAGCTCAAGGTCGACGGCCAGCCCGTCTCGATCCGCATCGGCTGCCATTTCGGTCCGGTGATGCTGGAGCACCGGGATGTGTTCGGCGCCACCGTGCACACCGCGAACCGGATGACCAGCCAGGCCAAGGCGGGGCAGATCATCACCACGGCCGCGACCGTGGAGCGCCTGTCGCCGGAGTGGCGGGCGTCGTGCCGCCAGATCGATATCGCCACGATCAAGGGGCAGGGGAGCGAGGTCACTCTCTACGAGGTGCTCTGGCAGTCGGAAGACGTGACCAGCATGGTACCGGCGATCGCCATGAAGGCGCGGCCCGTGCGCCTGGCGCGCCTGCGCCTGCGCTGCCAGGACCGTGAGCTGCAGCTCGATGACCAGAAGGCGAGCATCACGATCGGGCGCGCCGAGGACAACGACTTCGTCATCAAGGGCAACCTGATCTCGCGTCTGCATGCGCGCATCGAGCTCAACCGGAACAAGTTCGTGCTCATCGATCAGAGCACCAACGGCACCTTCGTGCAGACCGCCGAAGGCGAGGAGTCCTTCGTGCGCCGGGACAGTCTGCAGCTCAAGGGCGAGGGGATGATCGGCCTGGGCAAGCTGCCCGAGCAGGATTCGGTGCAGACGATCCGCTTCGTCTGCGAGGAGAGCTGACGCGTGACGCGTGTCCCGGTGACCGGCGCGCTCGGTCAGGGTGTGTGTCTAGCGCGGCAATCGGCGGCGCCGGCCGCGCCGACGGCTGTCAGCCCGGGGGCCTTCGGTGTCGCTTACCCGTTCAGCCGCTTCTCGGTCTTGTCCAGCTCCTGAGCCATCTCGGCGGGTACGCGATTGCCGTACTTCTCGAGGTACGCGCGGAAATCGGTGACTTCCTTGCGCCACAGCGCCGGATCGACCGTGAGCAGGGCGCGCATGGCATCGGCGCTCACGTTGAGTCCCTTGGTGTTCAAATCCTCGGCCCGCGGCAGATTTCCGATCGGGGACTCCACGGCACCGGCCTTTCCGGTACAGCGGTCGAGCATCCACTCGAGCACGCGGAGATTCTCGCCGTAGCCCGGCCAGAGAAACTTGTTCTGCGCGTCGCGGCGGAACCAGTTTACGTGGTAGATGCGCGGGGCACGTTTCAACTTCGAGCCGACGTTCAGCCAGTGCTGCCAGTAATCGGCGAAGCTGTAACCGCAGAACGGCTGCATCGCCATCGGATCGCGGCGAACCACCCCGACCTGGCCGACGGCGGCGGCGGTGGTCTCCGAAGCAACCGAAGCGCCGACCAGCACGCCGTGCTTCCAATCCCGGGCCTCGTACACCAGCGGCGCGACTTCGCGTCGCCGTCCACCGAACACCAGCGCGGAGATCGGCACGCCCTGAGGGTCTTCCGAATGCGGCGAATAGCTGGGGTTGCGCTTGGCCGAGACGGTGAAACGCGAGTTGGGGTGAGCAGCCGGACCGTTAGCCGGATCGTACGGCCGACCCTGCCAGTCCAGCACCGGCTTGCCCGAGGAGAGGCCTTCCCACCAGGGCTGGTTGTCCGCGGTCACGGCTACGTTCGTGAACAGCGTGTCCCGGCGGATCATCTCGTAGGCGTTGCGGTTCGTCGCCGGGTTGGTGCCCGGTACCACGCCGAAATAGCCGGCCTCCGGATTGATTGCCCAGAGTCTGCCATCCGCGCCGGGATGCAGCCAGGCGATGTCGTCACCGACGGTGAACACTTTCCAGCCGGGCATGGACTCCGGCGGGATGAGCATCGCGAGGTTCGTCTTGCCGCAGGCGGAAGGGAATGCGCACGCCACGTAGTGCGTCTCTCCCCTGGGATTCTGCAAGCCCACGATGAGCATGTGCTCGGCGAGCCACCCTTCGGTGCGCGCCTGCCAGCTGGCGATGCGCAGGGCGTGGCATTTCTTGCCCAGGAGGGCGTTGCCGCCGTAGCCCGAGCCGAAGCTCTCGATCGACAGCTCCTCGGGAAAGTGCATGATAAAGCGCCGGTCGGGATTGAGCTCGCCGATCGAATGCAGCCCGCGGACAAAGCCTTTCTCTGCCGCGATCCGCTGCAGCGCCGGTCGCCCGATGCGCGTCATCATGGACATGTTCAGCACGACGTACGGGCTATCGGTGATCTCCACGCCGCAACGCGACAGCGGGGAGTCGATCGGTCCCATGCAGTACGGAATTACGTACAGAGTCCGCTCCCGCATGCAGCCACGGAACAGGTCGCGCATCTTGGCGTGGGCCTGTTGTGGGTCCATCCAGTGATTGTTCGGTCCCGCGTCGTCTTTCGAGCGGGTACAGATGTAGGTCAGGTGCTCCACGCGCGCCACGTCGCTCGGATGGGAGCGGGCCAGGTGGCAGCCCGGGAAGTGTTCCGGGTTGAGCGTCTTCAGCTCGCCCTCGCGCAGCAGCTGCTGGGTGATCTCGCGGATCTCGGCATCTGAGCCGTCGCACCAGTGGACGGCACGCGGCTGCGTCAGCTCACGGACGGAATTGACCCAATCGGTCACGGAGCGGCTGAGCTGAGCGAGCGGCGTCAACAGGTGTTCGGCGGTAGCCATCCCACGGGTCCTTTTGTAGTTTTGCTGACCTGAAAGTATATCCGGGCATCGACCCCGGCTTCAGTAAAGTAAGACAATACCCCCTCGTTTGTTCCATTACCGTACGCACGAGTATCTGACGGATTCTCAAGGAAATTACGGCTCGACACCCCCCCTGTGCTTCGGTAGCGTGCGCGCGCGAGAGCTTTCTTCAGGTGCTGCGCTCGCGTTATGAGAACGGCCGCTCACTCCGCGCCAGGAGGCCATGGCCGCGCGGGCTCAGCGGCCGGTTTCCTGCGCCAGGGGGCCATCGACCAGGACATGCTCGACCTCGATGACATATTTGGCCCGGACGGCCCGCTGCAGCGAGCGCTCCCGGACTTCAAGGTGCGACGCCAGCAGCTGCGCATGGCCGAGCGCGTTGCCGAAGCGCTGGGCGGTCGCACCCTGCTGGCCGTGGAGGCCGGAACGGGCACGGGCAAGACCTTTGCCTACCTCGTGCCCGCGCTTCTGTCGGGCGCGCGCGTGCTGATCTCGACCGGTACCCGCACCCTGCAGGATCAGCTGTTCTCCAAGGACCTGCCGCTCGTGGCTCGCGCCATCGGCCGTCCTGCGCGGATCGCTCTGCTGAAAGGGCGCGCGAACTATCTGTGCCGCTACCGTCTGGGCCGGGCGGGCAGCGCCTCCGAGCAGCTCTCTTTGGATGACTCGTTTGCTTCCGAGCCCCCCGCGAATGAAAAGCTGCTGATGAGGATTCGCCGCTGGTCACACACGACCCGCAGCGGAGATCTCGCCGAAGTACGCGGGCTGTCGGACACGAACCCGATCTGGCCGCACGTCACGTCCTCGCGCGAGAACTGCCTGGGGACGAAGTGCCCCGAGGTCTCCCGCTGCCACGTGGTGCAGGCGCGGCGCGCGGCGCTCGATGCAGACATCGTCATCGTCAATCACCATCTGCTGCTCGCGGATCTGGCGCTCAAGGAAGACGGATTCGGCGACATCCTCGGCACCGCGGATGCGGTTATTCTGGATGAGGCGCATCAGATTGCCGATCTCGCGACGCAGTTCTTCGGCGCCCACGCGGGCAGCCGACGGATCGAGAGCTTGTTGCAGGAAGTGCGCCTGGAGCTCTCACGGTTCGCGCCTTCCGCTCACGAAGCAGAGGAGGGTATCGCCGCCGCGGTCGCCGGCTCGGTGCGCGCCGTTGAGGACTCTTTGCAGCAACTCAGGGCGTGTATGCCCATGCGACTCGGACGTATCGCATGGGCGGAGCTGCACACGCAGCCCGACGCCGCCGTGTCTGATCTGGCGGGCGCGCTGGGCATGCTCCAGATCCGACTCGAGAGCCTCGGCGAGGAGAGCGCGTTTGCTCCGTTCATCGAGCGGCTGGGTGAGCTGTCAGCGAGTCTCGAGCGGATCGCCGCCGTCGACGCCATGGAAGGTGCACGCGCCGTGGAAGTGACGGCACGCGGGTTCTCTCTCAGTCTGATGCCCTACGACATCTCTTCGCGTTTTCATGCGCTGGTGCACTCGCGGCACTGTGCCTGGGTTTTCACCTCCGCCACGCTCTCCGTGGGTGAGGACTTCAGTCACTTCACACATCGTCTGGGACTGCACGAGGCGCCGACGCTCAAGATCGACAGTCCCTTCGACTATGAACGGCAGAGCTTATTGTTTCTGCCGGCCGGGATGCCCGACCCGGCTTCCCCCGGGTACACCGCGGCCGTGATGTCGCGTGGGCTCGAGATGATCGATGCGTCCAGGGGTGGCGCGTTCGTGCTGTTCACCAGCCATCGGGCATTGAGTCAGGGCGCAGCGTGGCTGCGCGAGCGCTGGAAGGGTGGAGCGCCGTACTCCCTCTACGTTCAGGGTGAGGCGCCGCGCGAGCGATTGCTGAAGGAGTTCCGCGAAGACGGCAACGCGGTGCTGCTGGGAACCGCGAGCTTCTGGGAAGGAGTGGACGTGAAGGGCGAGGCGCTGCGGCTCGTCATCATCGACAAGCTCCCCTTTGCCTCCCCCGAGGACCCGCTGGTGCGCGCGCGCATCGAGCACCTTCAGGCGACCGGCGGCAACGCGTTTCGCGACTACCAGTTGCCCGAAGCCGCGCTGGCCCTCAAACAAGGGGTCGGGCGCCTGATTCGAAGTGAGGACGACTATGGGACCGTGGCGATCTGCGACCCGCGAGTGGTCGGCCGCAGCTACGGGCGCGTGTTGTTGTCCGCGCTACCGCCGATGACGGCAACGCGTGATGCCGACGAGGCCCTGCGATTCCTTCGCCGTCACGCGCCCGCACCTGCACCCCCCGTCGCAGGCCCAGCCGCCCCGGCGGCCACAGACTCATGAAAATTCTCGCCCTCGACACGGCGACTGAAGGGTGCTCGGCCGCGCTCTTTATTGATGGAGCTGTGACAGGACGTGAGCTCGAGCTAGGCCGTGGTCATGCCGAGCGTATTCTCCCCATGGTCGATGAGCTCCTCGCGGAAGGGGGGATCGGCCTCAACGCGCTCGATGCCATCGCATTCGGTCGCGGACCGGGTGGGTTCACCGGCGTCCGATTGGCCGCGAGTGTCGCTCAAGGTCTGGCATTTGGCGCCGGACTCCCCGTAGTGCCCGTGTCTGACCTGATGGCGGTGGCCCAGCGAGCGCTCGGAGGGGCGGGGCCGGCCGGGCGGGAAGTGGCGCCCGTCAGCGGTGAGCGGGCGGTCGGCGAGGTCGCGCCTGTCAGGGGTGAGCAGCCACCCGCGGGCCATGACAACCCGGCCAACCGGGTAATCGTCTGCAATGACGCGCGCATGCGCGAGGTCTATTGGGCCTGCTTTGAGCAGATCGACGGCCTCGCCGCCCCGGTGGGCGATGAGAGAGTCAGTCCAGTGGAGTCCGTCACGATCCCTGCGGGCTGGAGGTCTCCGGTGCTTGCCGCGGGACGGGGCTTCGCCGCCTATCCACAATTGCGCTCTCGGCTGGAGCCGCATCTGGCGGCCATCCATGACCGGATGCTGCCCCGGGCGCACGAGATCGCCCTCCTGGCCGCGCCAATGTTACAAAAGGGTGGAGGCCTCCCCCCGGAGCAGGCCGCTCCGGTCTATCTGCGTGACGAGGTGGCGCAACCAGCTGAGCGGTAACCGAATTGATACATCCATGCAGGTGTCATGAATCTGCAACAGACGCCCTCTGTAATACCTGCGCCACAAAGCCTCGGAACGCCATGCCCGCCAAACTGGTTCTGATCGTCGAAGATGAGAAGCCGATTCGCGAGATGATCGCGTTCGGCCTCAAGCGCAGCGGCTTCGAGGTGCGTGAGGCTGAAGATTGCCGCGCGGCGCGAGCAGCACTCGTGGATCAGCGGCCCGATCTGGTGCTCATCGACTGGATGCTTCCGGACATGAGCGGCCTGGAGCTCACCCGCGCCTTGAAACGGGACCGCGAGACTCGTGAGCTGCCCATCATTCTGCTCACAGCGCGCGCCGAGGAGGGCGACAAGGTCGCAGGCCTCGAAGGGGGCGCCGATGACTATGTCACCAAGCCGTTTTCGCCCCGGGAGCTGCTGGCGCGCATCAATGCAGTGTTGCGGCGCGCCTCCGGCAACGGCACCGACGAGCGGGTGGAATTCGAGGGCCTGGCCTTGGACCAGGCGAGTCATCGCGTGATGGTCGGCGATCGCACTGTTGCATTGGGGCCGACCGAGTACCGCATGCTCGAGTTCTTCATGACTCACCCGGAGCGGGTTTACACTCGCGATCAGCTGCTCGATCGCATCTGGGGCGGCAACGTCTACGTCGAGGAGCGCACGATCGACGTTCACGTGCGCCGGTTGCGCAAAGCCCTGGAGGAATTCGGGTACGATCGGTTCGTACAGACGGTGCGCGGCTCCGGATATCGCTTCTCGGCGCGCACGGTCTAGGAGCTGCGGCTCGAGCACGCGGCCCTGGGGAAATCCCTGATAACGCCCGAAGGGCGGCCCGGAGGGCGAGGCCCGCAGGGCCGAGTAAATGCGCACGAACGAGCTCTGATGCAGCCAGTTGCACAGGTATGGTGGTTCGCGACGGTGCGGTTGTTCGCGACCGTGCTGATTGGGCTGGCCGTCGGCTGGCTGTTCGGCAATGTCTGGGGCGGCCTGGCCGCGGCGCTGGCGCTCAATCTCTCCTGGCAACTCGCCAACCTGTTCCGCACCGACTGGTGGCTGCGTCATCGCAGCTATGCCGATGCGCCGGATGTCGGCGGTGTGTGGGGCGACATGATCGCCCAGATCGTGCGTCTCCACCGCCGCAAGCGCTTTCACAAGCAGCGCTTCGTGCAACTCGTCCGGCAGTTGCAGCGCTCGACCGCCGCGCTTCCCAATGGCGTGGTCATGTTGAACGGGCAGCGCGAGATCATGTGGTTCAACCGCATGGCCGCGCGACTGCTGGACCTGCGCCGCACGGCGGATCTGGGGCTGCGCATCGACAATCTGTTGCGCGACCCGGAGTTTGCGCGCTACCTGGACGGCAACGACTACTCGAACGCCATCGTCATCAGGCAGACCAAGGTGGACGACCAGTATCTGTCGCTGCACGTGGTGCCGTACGGCGAGGGTCAGCAATTGCTGCTGGCGACGGACGTCTCGCGGCAGATGAAGCTCGAGGCGATGCGCAAAGACTTCGTAGCCAATGCTTCGCATGAGCTGCGCTCGCCCCTGACGGTGATTTCCGGATATCTGGAGACCCTCAGCCAGGACCCAGCGCTGGACCGCGATCTGCAGGGCCCGGTGGCGGAAATGCGCCGCCAGGCCGAGCGCATGACCGGGATCATCCAGGATCTGCTGACACTGTCACGACTGGAGGAGGCGGAGGAGGTCGTTGGCGGGGAACCGGTGGACATCGCAGCCCTGCTGTCCATTCTGCGCAAGGACGTGCTGGCGAGGCCTTCGCATCCGCGCGATGTGCGGGTGCGCGTGGACTCGGATGCGCAGCTCATCGGAGACGAGCCGGAAATCCATTCCGCGTTCTCCAATCTCGTGGACAACGCCGCGAAATACACCCCCGCGGAGGGTTCCATCGAGATGCGCTGGTGGGTGGACGAGGAGGGCGGTCATTTTTCGGTCACGGACACGGGCATCGGCATTCCCCCCGAGCACATCCCGCGACTGACGGAGCGGTTCTACCGTGTCGACTCCGGCCGCTCACGCTCCTCGGGCGGCTCGGGGCTGGGGCTCGCGATCGTCAAGCACGTGCTGCAGCGACACGGAGCGGACCTGGAGATCCGCAGTGCGCTCGGCAGCGGCAGTACTTTTGCCTGTCATTTTCCGCCGCATCGTGTACAGCGCGTGAACGTCGAGTCCAAGGCGGCGGTTTAGCTTTTCATCCCAAGCGTTTCATCTGTAAGAATTAGTTCCCCGGCTTGTCATCGGGCTGACATGCGCGCCGCAGAGCCTTGCACGGCATGCGACAGTCAAACGACCCCCGCCGCGCCCGCAAAGTGCGGACCCTCTTCCTTTCCGACATCCACCTGGGCTGCAAGCACGCACGAGTGCGCGAGTTGTGCGAGTTCCTGCGCGGCATCGATGCAGAGCGCATCGTGCTGGTCGGGGACATCGTGGACGCTCTGAGCCTTTCCAAGCGCTTTTTCTGGACCGCCGACCACACCAACGTCGTTCGGACGCTGCTGGCACGGCAGCGCGCAGGCGTCCGGGTGGTTTACATCCCGGGCAACCACGATGCCAGCCTCGGCATGCTCGCCGAGATGCTCCAGGGCCAGTTCGAGGTCCATCGCGAATGGGTTCACCGCACCGCCCGCGGACAGCGGCTGCTGGTGATGCACGGCGACCAGTTCGACGGCATCGTCCCGGTTCCCGGTTGGCTCGGACGCCTCGGCGATGCCCTGTACGAGGTGACGGTGGTCATGAACAACGGCCTGAACAACGTCCGCCGGGTGTTCAAGCGCCCTTACTGGCCACTGGCGGAACGCATCAAGCTCAACATCGCCGCCAGTGTTCGCTACATCAACAGCTTCGAGCGGATCGCCGCCGGCCATGCCTGCAGTGAGGGGTACGACGGCGTCGTTTGCGGGCACATTCATCGTGCCAACCTGCGCGACATCGACGGCACCCTCTACGGCAATACCGGGGACTGGGTGGAGTCCTGCTCGGCCTTGGTCGAACGGATGAACGGCGAGCTGCAGCTGCTGCGTTGGCCCCACGGCCCCGCTGTTGCGCAGCGCAGTGACGCACCCCTGGTGGCCGACGCAGCCTGATGAGGGCTCGACGGCGGTTCCCGCCCCGAGTCGGCGACTGGCAACGCGCGATGAGCCGGCGCAGCGCAGCTGCGTGGACTGACGTTCGTCGGATCGAGCCAGCGCGCGCTTGTGCGCTCACGCACTGTTTGTTTGCCGTGGTTCCGCTATGATCCTGAAGCGCCCGTCATCGAGCGGAGCCGGAGACGCCAACTGATGGAAACCGCCGATCTCACCCACCATATCTCCCGTCGTTTCAACGAAGATCTCGAGCGTGTCCGCAGCAAGGTGCTCGGCATGGGCGGCTTCGTCGAGCAGCAGCTCGACAAGGCGATCACTGCCCTGGTCGAGGGCGACAGCTCGCTCGGGGAGTCGGTTGCCCTGGATGACTACCAGGTCAACAACATGGAGGTCACGATCGACGAGGAGTGCAGCCGGATCCTGGCGACCCGGGCGCCCGCGGCGGGGGACCTGCGGGTGATCGTCGCGATCATCAAGACCATCACCGACCTGGAGCGGATCGGGGATGAGGGCGAGAAGATCGGTTACATCGCCTCTCGGCTGGCGACCATGGAGCGCCCGGCGGACAAGTACCGCGAGATCAAACATCTCGGCCGGGTGGTGTCGGACATGGTGCACGACGCCCTGGATGCCTTTGCCCGCATGGACGTGGAATCGGCTCTGCGGGTGGCGCGCCAGGACCGGCTCGTCGATGAGGAGTACGAGGCGATCCAGCGCCAGTCGATCACCTTCATGATGGAAGACCCGCGCACGATCCGCCGGGCCCTGGATGTCATGTGGGTGGTGCGTGCGCTCGAGCGCATCGGCGATCACGCGAAGAACATCAGCGAGTACGTGATCTACATGGTTCACGGCAAGGACATTCGCCACACCTCCCTGGACGATGTCGAGCGGCAGCTGCGGGAGCGCGACAGCGAGAGCGGCGGCGGTTCCCAACCGGCGGCGGTGTAGTACCATGACGGGGTGTTGAAGCACCGCCGCCTGGTCAATTTCGTCGGTTTTCTCGCCTGCTTCGGGCTGATGGCGTATGCGCTGCACGCGCAGTACGACCTCGGCGAGGATCCCTGCCCCCTGTGCATTTTCCAGCGCATCGGCATCATTGCGCTGGGAGTCGTGTTCCTGGTCGCCGGCGTTCACAACCCGCGCGGCTGGGGAGGGCGTGTCTACGCAGTCCTCCTCGGCCTCATCGCGCTTACGACCATTGGGGTCGCAGCGCGTCATCTGTACGTGCAGAGCCTGCCGCCTGGCTCGATCCCCTCCTGCGGAGCGCCCCTGTCGGTGCTGTGGAAGTTCACTCCGACCTTCGAGCTGATCCGCAAAGTGCTCTCCGGAAGCGGCGAGTGCAGCCAGGTCACGAAGGTGCTCGGGCTGGCAATGCCCGCGTGGGTGCTGATCTGGGCGGCGTTCCTGGGCTGGCTGGGCATCGCGACGAACGGGCCGCGCAGGACCGGCACGCCGGCAAAAACCACGCTTCTTGCCGGACGCGTGGACTAGCTGAGGGCCTCGACTGCCGCGAAAAATGCCGCAGGCGGAGGATGGGCGCGCCGGCAAAAACCACGCTTTTTGCCGGCCGCGTAATCTCGCTGAGGGCCTCGACTTCCGCGAAAAATGCCGCAGGCATTTTTCGCCTATGTAAGGAGGTTCCTCAGTACGTTGACGTACATCCGGTGCAGCGCGTCGATCTCCTCGATGCGCACGCACTCGTTCACCTTGTGGATCGTCGTGTTCACCACGCCGAGCTCCACTACCTGCGCCCCCAGCGGCGCAATAAATCTGCCGTCCGAAGTTCCACCACCGGTGGAGAGCTTCGGCCACGAGCCGACCACGTCCTGCACGGCCGCGCCGACGGCATCCGAGAGGCGTCCGGGCGGGGTGTAGAACGGCTCACCTGAGACATACCACTCGATGGAGAAGCGCACTCCGTGCTTGCGCAGAATGCCTTCGACGACTTCCTTCAGGCCCTCCTGCGTCTGCACCGGCGAGTAGCGAAGGTTGAAGCGCGCCTTCAATTCGCCGGGAATGACGTTCGGTGCGCCGGTGCCGGCGTTCAGGTTCGAGACCTGAAACGTCGTCGGCTGGAAGTACTCGGTGCCTTTATCCCATTCCCGGCTGGTGAGCTCCGCCAGCGCCGGCGCGAGAGTGTGCACCGGGTTTTCCGCCAGGTGCGGGTAGGCGACGTGGCCCTGGACACCATGCACCGTGAGACGGCCGCTGAAGGATCCGCGGCGTCCGACTTTGATCGTGTCGCCCATGAGCTGCTCGCTCGAAGGCTCCCCGACGATGCACCAGTCGATG
>DATNEN010000184.1:0-4467 GCA_035552975.1 Steroidobacteraceae bacterium | reverse complement strand
GTTCGGAAGCAACATGAGCAACAGCGACCTCCACAACAACGACCCGCTGCCTTCGGCGGTGCTCGGCCGGGGGTACGGCAAGATCAAGGGCGGCCAGCACCTGCACTATCCGCAGGACACGCCGCTGTCGAATCTGCTGCTCACGTTGCTGGTCCGCGGCGGCATCAAGGTCGACAAGCACGGTGACAGCACCGGCGTGCTCGCGGAGGTGTGAGTCGCATGAAGCCCAGGTCCGCCACCGTAGCCAGCCGCGCAGTTGCGCTGCTACTACTGCCTCTGGCACTCGGATCGGTCGCCTGGGCCGATAACGGCAGTCCGCTGGTGGATGCCGTGGAGGCGAAGAACCGGGAAGCGGTCGTCGCCTTGCTGGACAAGGGTGTCGATGTACGCCAGCGCAGCGCGGACGGCACGACTGCGCTGCACTGGGCCGCGCACTATGACGATCGGGATCTGGTGAAGCGCCTGTTGAAGGGCGGCGCCGATCCGAACGTAGTGAACGACTACGGCTCCAGCCCGATGCAGGAAGCGGCAGTGACGGCCGACCCGCAGGTCATCGAGATGCTGCTGAAGTCGGGTGCGGATGTCGACTCGCCCAATCCGGAAGGACAGACGGCGCTGATGGTCGTCGCGCGCACCGGCAACGTCGAAGCCGCCAAGGTGCTGTTGAAGCACGGCGCGCGAGTGAATGCGACCGAGAGCTGGGGCGGCCAGTCTGCTTTGATGTGGGCAGCGGCGGAGAGCCAGCCGGAAATGGTGAAGCTGCTGGTGGAGCACGGCGCGGATGTCAACGCTCGCAGCCTGGTGCGCGACTGGCAGCGCCGCATCACCGCGGAAGGCCGGCCGAAGAACGAGAACCATGGCGGGTTCACCCCGTTGCTGTATGCCGCCCGCGAGGGATGCATCGATTGCATCAAGTATCTGCTGAAGGGCCATGCGGATATCAATCTGACCGATCCGGATGAGACGACGCCGCTGAACATGGCGCTGTTGAACATGCGCTTCGATACGGCGGCCTACCTGATTTCGCAGCACGCGGACGTGAACCGGTGGGATTTCTGGGGCCGCACGCCGCTGTACAACGCGATCGACCTGGACACCGTACCGCGCGGCGGCCGTCCCGACCTGCCCTCGCTCGACAAGGCTACGGGCCTGGATGTCGCTGAGCTGCTGCTGAAGGCCGGCGCGGATGTGAACGCGCAGCTGAAGCTGCGCCCTCCGTATCGGAACGGCGTGTTCGATCGTGGCGGCGACCAGGTGATCTCCACAGGTGCGACGCCGCTGTTGGTAGCGGCGAAGATCGGCGACGTACCCGCGGTCAAGCTGCTGTTGAAATACAAGCCGAATGTGGAGCTCCCGAACTCGGAAGGCGTGACGCCATTGATGACGGCCGCTGGGCTCGGCCATAGCTTCAATCCCACTCGCGGGCGCTACAAGACGGACGCTGAGGGCGCAGAGTGCGTCAAGTTGCTGCAGGCCGCAGGCGGCAAGATCAATGAGGCTGATCTGCAGGGCCTGACGCCGCTGCACGCAGCCGCGCAGCACGGCTGGGACGAGACGGTGAAGCTGCTCGTAGCCGACGGCGCCGATCTGCAGCCGAAAGACAAGCTTGGTCTGACGCCCATCGATCACGCGGAAGGCAAGCAGCCTCGGGCGTTCCTCGAACCTGAGCATGTTCCGCACAAGGAAACCATCGCACTGCTGACGGGCTACATCGTCGCCGCGACCGGCCAGCCCCCCATTCAGTTCGCAGGCACCCTGAACCGTCAGACCCGCGGCACCGGTGGTGCCGTGGGGGGTGGACTCGGACAAGGGCCGCAGGTTGCTCAGAACAACGGTGCTCAGGGCGGCGGCGGCAGCGCAGCGAGACGCGGACGAGGGCAGGCGGGCCAGGGTGCCTCGGCTCAGGGGTCGTCGGCTCCTGGTGCTGGTGCCCCCGCGGGTGCCGGTTCTGGCGCGAATGCTCCCGGCGCGGGTGCCTCAGGCGCGTCGGCGCAGCGTGCCGGTGCTAAGGATGCCGCGGCCCAAGGCGCGTCGGCTCCGACTGCCGCGCATCCTTCGGCAACCAAGGGTAAGGCCCCCGCACAGCCGGCGGTGCGTCCGCGCGCACAGGGCGCCGCCGAAAACCAGCCGACCGCCGAGAGCGAGGCCGCTCCCGCGCAACCCGCTCCTGTGCAGACCGCGAAAGAGCCTCGGTAGACCGAGTGTGTTGCGCGAAGAGCAAGCCCTGGCGTGATCAGTTGGGCGAAGCGAACAAACCCTGCGTGACGTACCCGGCCACGTCGCGCATCTCCTCGGGTTTCAACACGTCTCTGAACGAGGGCATGTCACCGCGGCCTTTTGTCGCGGTTGTCACGACGAAGCCGATACCGTCCTTCGCGGCGTCGGTGAGGTTGGCGCCACCGTGGCTACCGAGCCCGCTGTCTCCATGACAAGCCGTACAGAACGTCTTGAAGAGCGTCTTGCCATGAGCGATGTCGGGCTTGCCCGGGGCGACCGGCACCGCCGCGCCGTCGCCGATGATGCTAGCGGCGGCACCGGGAGAGGGTAAGGAGTACATCGTGCCCTTGAGGGAGAACAGCCACAGGCTGTCGCCCTTCTTGCCACCGCCGAACAGCGTCCCACCCGCGTAGACGGCGATGTACTGATCGCCCTTGTATTCGAACGAGCTGGCGGTGGCGTTGACGCCCGAGTCGGTCTGGAATTGCCACAGGCGATCGCCGTTGCGGGCGTCCAATGCCTGGAAGCGTCCGTCGCTGCGGCCGACGAACACCAGCCCGCCGGCGGTCGTCAAAGAGCCGCTGAAGCAGCTCTCGTGCCACTGCTGACGCCAAACGAGTCGGTTTGTCGTGAGGTCCACGGCCGCGAAGATGCCGCGCCCCGCGATTCCGGTGTACGCGCCGCCGCCGCCGAGCCACATGCCCTGCCACTTGGGATGCTCGAAGCCATGGGCATCGCTCACCGAGTTGCCGACATTGTCGATGCCGCACACATAGAACAAGTGCGTGGTGGGATCGTAAGAGCTAGGAGGCCAGTTGACGGCCATCTGCGGCCGGTACACCACCGGTTTGTCCCAGAACGGTGTGAAGATGCGCCCGCCGTAGGGCAGGTCGAAGCCCTCCGGGGCAATGTCGATGAACTGCGGCACTACCGCATCGCCCACCGGATACGGTTGGGTCGCCGCGGTATGCTGGCGCGGCTCCTGGGGCACCGGCTTCTCCTCGACACCTAAGATCGGCTTGCCGGTCTGGCGGTCGAGGATGTACACCCAGCCGGTCTTCGAGACCTGCGCCAGCGCCTTGTGCGGCACGCCGTTGAAACTGGCGTCGAACAGCACCACCGGGTTCGGGGAGTCATAATCCCAGATGTCATGGTGTACCTGTTGGAAGTGCCAGCGGTACTTGCCGGTCTTGACATCCAGGGCAACGATCGAAGCGGTGAACAAATTGTTCCCAGGCCGTTGCGACCCGTTGAAGCTGTCACCCGCGTTGCCGGTGGAGAAATAGATCATCCCCAGATCGGGATCGACCGCCGGGGTCTGCCAGATGGCTCCGCCGCCGAACTTCCAGAAGTCGTTGTTGGACGGCCAGGTGTCGCTGCCGAACTCCCCCGGCGCAGGGATGGTGTAGAACGTCCAGCGCAGCTTGCCGGTCTTGGCATCGAGCGCCTTCAGGCTGCCGCGGATGCCCATGTCCCCGCCGCCCATGCCGAAGATGACCATGCCGTCGTAGTACAGCGGCGAGCCGACGATGCTGTAGCCCTTCAGGGGATCTTCGACCTGGTTGGACCACAGGACCTTGCCGGTGCGTTGATCGAGGGCCACCAGCTGTGCGTCGAGCCTGCCGACGAACACTTTGCCCTCGCCGATGGCGACGCCACGGCTCACCCAGCCGCAACACACCTTCACGCGGCTGGGATCCAGCTGCGCTTTGTAGCGCCAGAGAATCTGGCCCGTATCGACGCTGACCGCGAAAACATCGTCCTGGCCCGTCACCATGTACAGCACGCCGTCGTACATGAGCGGCTGGCCCTGGCCGGAGTGCTGGGCTCCCATGCCACTGCCGTCCAGATGCGTGCGCCACACGGCCTTCACGTCGCGAATGTTGTCGCGATTGATCTGCTTGAGCGGGGAGTAGCGCTCGTTGGACAGGCTGCCCCCGTTGGTGATCCAGCCGTTCACGGGCGGCGCCGCGAGCTGCTTCTCGGAGAACGCGGGTGCGGGTTTGATCGTCACGCTGCTCGTTTGCGCCACAGCCGCAAACGACACGACCAGAGTGAAGGCCGCCGCGAAGCAGCCCCAGGGGCGTAGCCGTTGGATCATGTGCTCAATACTTCGACAGCCGCGTCTCCTGAGACGTCATGAACTCCAGGAGCGCAGGCTTGCCGGCTTGCGTCTGGGCGATGCCGCGCTTGATGGCCGGCACGATCTGCTCGACCGCCGTCACGCGCTCGCCATAGCCGCCGAGCGAT
>DATNEN010000183.1:0-4592 GCA_035552975.1 Steroidobacteraceae bacterium | reverse complement strand
GACGGCGATGAGCTGAAAGAGGCCGTGCTCGACCCCCTTCAACGCATCGGTGGTGAACTCCAGGCGCCCGGCTTCGGCGTTGCGCTTGATCAGTGCGTCCAGCCCCGGCTCGTGGATCGGCACCTCACCGCGATTCAGCCGATCGATCTTGCCCGCGTCCACGTCGACGCACACCACGTGATTGCCCGCATCGGCGAGGCAGGCGCCCGTCACCAGGCCAACGTAACCGGACCCGAAAATAGTCACGCGCATTAGAGTAAGTTCTTGATTTAGAAAGAGACCAACAGAGTAAAGCAAGCCGCGAGGCCGCTCAAGCCGCTGGGGGAAAACTGCGACACGGTGCGCGGCCGTTCGAGCGCCCCGCGCTGCCGAGGCGCGAGTGCCCCCAATACGCTCGAGCCCACGCCTGCCCGTGTACCATAGCCCCCTTCGGATGCCGTGGCCGCCGATCGAATGCCCAAATACTCTCTGCGCAAGCGCGTCCTGGTCACTGGCGGTGCCGGATTCCTCGGATCGCACCTGTGCGAGCGGCTGCTGGCGCAGGGGTGCGACGTGCTGTGTGTCGACAACTTCTTCACCGGCACCCGGCACAACGTCGAGCACCTGCTGCCCAATCCCGCCTTCGAGCTGCTGCGCCATGACATCACCTTCCCTTTGTACGTCGAGGTCGATGAGATCTACAACCTCGCCTGTCCCGCCTCCCCGGTGCACTACCAGTTCGATCCGGTGCAGACGACCAAGACCAGTGTCATGGGCGCGATCAACATGCTGGGCCTGGCCAAGCGGACCAAGGCGCAGATCCTGCAGGCCTCGACCAGCGAGGTCTATGGCAGCCCCGACGTGCACCCGCAGCCGGAGGCCTACTGGGGCAATGTGAACCCGATCGGCCTGCGCAGTTGCTATGACGAGGGCAAGCGCTGCGCCGAGACCCTCTTCTTCGACTATCACCGCCAGCACGCGCTGCAGATCCGCGTGGTGCGGATCTTCAACACCTATGGTCCGCGAATGCACCCGCGCGACGGCCGGGTGGTGAGCAATTTCATCGTGCAGGCGTTGCGAGGGGAGCCGATCACCCTTTACGGGGACGGACTGCAAACCCGCAGCTTCTGCTACGTGGACGATCTGATCGATGGCCTGGTGCGGATGATGAACAACCCGAGCGGCTTCGCGGGGCCGGTGAATATCGGTAATCCGGTCGAGCTCACCATGCGCGAGCTGGCGCAGACGGTCATCCGCCTGAGCGGATCGGACAGCCAGCTGATATTCGCACCTCTGCCGAGCGATGATCCGCGCCAGCGGCAGCCGGATATCGCACTAGCGAGGGAGCGCCTCGGATGGGAGCCCACGGTCACACTCGAGGCCGGGCTGGAACGCACCCTCGCCTACTTCCGCCGGGTCCTGGAAACGCTGTAACCAGCTGAAATCCGGGGGCGGCGACCCCCGCCAGCGCGGGTCCGCCCGGACCCCTTCCGCGCCGAAATCTCGCCTTACAAGAACCGGCTGCCCGTAAACGTGCACCTACTGCATGGGGCGCTTTTGCCGCGGGCGTGGCCATGGGCGTCGCGTCTTCGGGAGTCGGGCCGGCCGTTGGGTCGGGCCTCGGCTTTCAGGGCGCCAGGTCTTCAGGTACCGGGAGTACACAGGCGCAAGCCGCCCGACCCGAGGTTGTGCGCCTTTCGACACAGCGGCACCGGCAGGGTGCAGTTTTTTTTAACAAAGCTTTTCGAAGACACAGCAACGCCTTGGCTAGACTTTTCGCAACTGGGGGGGATGACCGTGCGGTGTTCGCTCGGGAGAAGGAGTGCATTTGCCCCCCAGCAATGCGCCTCACGGACTCAGTGACCGTAGCGTTTGCGGCCGTCGCGCCGCCGCCGGCGCGCTGCGCCCGCCAACACCGCCGGCTGCGTTGCGGCCGCCACGATTCTTCTCGCCACCCCTCCCCCGCTGTCGCAACACGGCGTCGGCGACTTCACCGCAGGTGCGGAGCTTGCTGCTGACACGCGCACCAGGGACTCGTAATCCGCCGCGCTCGCGCTCCCGGAGTGTCCGCGGTCCTGTCAACTTCGGCAGTGGGAGGGACGTTTATTGATTTTCCGGCCGACGCACACCGACCGGCCGTCCGTATCACAACAACATGAAGGTTCGCACCGTCGCGGTATGGCGACGGCGCGCTGCAGGCGAGAGAGGAGAATTTGCGTTGTCGACGCAACCGGCGAACGAGGCCAAGAGTCCCAACACCGCGACCGCGCGAGCGGTGCCGTCGCGGCCGCATCTGGTTACTGGTGAAACGCGGGTCCACGAAAGGCTTGCCAGCGTTGCGATCGACGCGGACGTCGCCCCGGAAGCACGCCCCCTGGCATGGCAGGGCACGGAGGCGCACGCGTGGAGCGAATCGATCACTCAATTCGGCGGGCGCGCCAGGTCGCGCACGTCTGTGAATGCCGGCCTGAAGCGCGTCGTGGACCTGCTCGGAGCTCTGATCCTCGCCGTCGTGTTCTCTCCGCTGATGCTGCTGATCGTGCTGATGGTGCGCAGAAACGGCGGCTCGGTCATCTACAAGCACCGCCGCGTAGGGCGCGACGGGCGGATGTTCGATTGCCTGAAGTTTCGCACCATGGTGCTCAACGCCGATGAGGTCCTGCTCGGGCTGCTCGAAAGCGACCCGGCGTTGCGGGCCGAGTGGATCCGCGATCACAAGCTGCGGGATGATCCGCGCATCACGCGCCTGGGCCGCTTCCTGAGGCGCACCAGTCTCGATGAGTTGCCGCAGATCTGGAACGTCGTGCGGGGCGAGATGAGCCTCGTCGGGCCACGCCCGGTGGTGCGCGAGGAGTTGCTGCGCTATGGGCGCAACGTCGGGGCCTACCTGGCGGCGAAGCCCGGGATCACCGGCCTGTGGCAGGTCACCGGCCGCAACGATACCAACTATCGCCGCCGCGTGATTCTCGACACCTACTACGTCTGCAACCACAACCTGTTGCTCGACACGTACATTCTGATCAGGACCGTCGGTGTCGTGATTGGGGGTAGCGGCGCCTATTGAGCGCCACCTTGTCCGACAGGGGGTAGCCGCCAGGGTCGATGCAGTGGACCCAACTCAGGTATATTCCCTGCCAGGTCGCCCGCCCATTGTCAGCGGAGCGGTTCCACCCATGGATGTCGCGCTCAACAAACCGGCCACCAAAGACGAGATGAGCCTCAGAGAGCTGCTGGAAGAGCTCTGGCGCGGGCGGCTGCTGATCGGCTCCATCACCCTCACGTTCACCTTCCTCATCGGTGTCGCGGCCTTTCTCCTGCCGAAGACCTACGAGGCGAAGGTGGTCCTGGCCCCGGTTGCCAATACACCGGGGGAGGGTTCGCTGTCCCCGCTGGGAGCGCTCGCTTCGCAGTTCGGCGGACTGGCCTCCCTGGCTGGCATCTCGCTTTCAGGAGGCAGCAAGCGGGCAGAGTCCGTAGCCGTTCTTCAGTCTGATGTGCTCACCGAGAAGTACATCCATGACAACAACCTGCTTCCCGTGCTCTACGCGAAGCAATGGGACGCCGCCAAACAGCGGTGGCGGGTAAGTAATCCCGATGATGTGCCGACGCTCTGGAAGGCCGGCGAGCGTTTCAAGAAGCAGATACGCTCCATCGACACCGACACGAAGACGGGCCTGGTGACGCTGACCATCGCCTGGAGCGACCCGGCAACAGCAGCCAGGTGGGCGAATGGCCTGGTCAAAATGGCCAACGACTACCTGCGCGCCAAGGCCATCGCGGAGTCCGAACGAGACATCGCCTATCTGGATGAAGAAGCGGCGAAAACGACGGTCGTGGAGGCGCGGCAGGCCATTTTCACCGTCCTGCAAAGCGAGCTGAACAAATCGATGTTGGCCCGAGGCACGGACGAATATGCCTTCCGCGTACTCGATCCCGCCATCGCACCGGAGCGGGCGGCGCGCCCGCTGAAGAAGCTCTGGATAGGGGTTGCCTTCGTCCTCGGACTGGCCTGCTCCGCGTTCGGAGTGATTCTCCACGCGGCCATGCGAAGATAGTTGCCGCAGTCCTCGAGCAGGTGTGAGTGAGTTTGGGTGCAGCGGGCAGATATCGTGTCGCGATGGTGGTCACACGATCCTTCGAGGAAGGCGTGCGGTCCGGCCGGAACAGGTGTCTCAACGCCATCTCCGAGGCGCTGAGCGCCGCCTTCGAGCTCAACACCTTCCGCCTGCACAATCTGCTGGAGACGCGCAACGTCCTGGACGTGCTGGGGGCCCTTGCCCGGGCGTTGTGGGCCCTGGTGCGCTTCAGGCCCCTCGCGCTGCAGTGCCTGCTCTACGCGCCGGGCAGTGAGATCAGCAAGCTCGCACGGCAGATCGCGGCAGGTGGATATCAAGCGGTCTACCTCGACTCGGTACGGTGTCAGGCGCTGTTGCAGGCTTTGCGCACGTGCCTGCCGGATGCGCGCATCGTGGTGGACTTCGACGACCTGATGTCGAGGCGGATGGAGTTGCTGGCAGCCGGCCGTCACGGTTTGTCTTTGGGATTTCTGCGTGCGGCGTTCCCGGCTGGACTGCGCCGCCTCAGTGAAGGGCCTCTATCTGCGTGGCTGACGC
>DATNEN010000182.1:0-6195 GCA_035552975.1 Steroidobacteraceae bacterium | reverse complement strand
GACGGCCGGCGGGACGAGCGCGTCCTGGATGCCTACGCGGCCGAGCGGCGCCGCATATTCCTGGACATCGTGTCGCCGACGGCGAAGGAGAATCGGCGGCGCGTCGGTGAGCGGGACCCGCAGAAACGGCGCAGCGACCTGGAGCGTCTGCGCCATCTGACCGACAACGCCGAGGCGGCGCGCCAGGCGCTGCTCGGCGTGTTTCAGATCGTCGGGCGCAACCCGCTCGAGCTCTCCTGAGTCACGAGCGCGGCTCCCTCGAGCTGGCCCGCGACTCACGGCCAACGCTCGCCTAGGTGCGCGGTTTTTCCTTGAAGTACGGCACCGGCGGCGGATTCAGCGCGGCAAAGCCATGTTGGTGCCAGTAGGGGTAGATCGGCTGTGTCTGGCTGGCCGTGTCGAGCCTCGCCATCTGCGCCGCGCTCAACGACCAGCCCACGGCGCCCAGGTTGTCGCGCAGCTGCTCCTCATCCCGCGCGCCGATCACGATACTGACGACACTGGGACGCTGCAGAACCCAGTTCAGCGCCACCTGCGACATCGTCCTGCCGGTCTCCTTCGCGACCTCCTCCACCGCATCGATCGTGTCGTACAGCCTGTTGGAACGCGCGCCGGCGAGAAAGTCGGCATTCGCGAGGCGGCTTCCGGCAGGCACCGCCTGCCCACGGCGCATCTTGCCGGTCAACGCCCCGCCGCTCAATGCGCTCCAGACGACGGTTCCGACCTTCTGATCGAGCGCCAGCGGCATGAGCTCCCATTCGAATTCGCGCGCGACGAGCGAATAGTGGGCCTGATGGGCGACATAGCGTGCCCACCCATAGCGCTCGGACACCGACAGCGACTTCATCAGGTGCCAGCCGGAGAAGTTGGAGCAGCCGATGTAACGAATCTTGCCGCTGCGTGTCAGCTCGTCCAGCGCGCTGAGCGTCTCGTACACCGGGGTCGTGGCATCGAAGCCATGCATGTAGTAGATGTCGATGTAGTCGGTGCCGAGGCGCCGCAGGCTCCCCTCTACGGCCGCGATGAGCGCCTGGCGGGAGGAGCCGGAATCGTTAGGTCCGGGCCCCATGGGGAACGTGGCCTTGGTCGACACGAGGACCCGGTCGCGGCGGCCGGCGATCGCCACCCCGAGGACCTCTTCGGCCTTGCCGGCGGAATACACGTTGGCGGTATCGAAGCAGTGCAGACCCGAGTCGAGGCAGATATCGACCAGCCGCTTCGCTCCGGCGGCCTGCGTGGTGCCCCATTGCTTGAAGAAGTCGCCCACTCCGCCGAAGGTGGCGGTGCCGAAGCTCAGCACCGGGACGCGCAGCCCGGACCCGCCGAATTGCCGGTATTCCATCATGTTCTTCCCGCCTCATTTGCCGGTGTTGCTGCGGTACAATCGCACAATTCAGCGGTCCGCGCGTGACCGATAGGATATCTCCACCATGCCCATTGCCCAGAACTCCGTGGTCTCCATCCACTACACCCTCAAGGACGATGCCGGCGAGACCATCGACAGCTCCGCCGGCGGCGATGCCCTCACCTACCTGCACGGGCATGGCAACCTCGTCGCAGGACTGGAGCGTGCGCTGGCGGGCAAGAATCCGGGCGACAAGCTGCACGTGAAAGTGGAGCCGGCGGACGGCTATGGCGAGTACGACAAGGAGCTGGTGCAAAAAATTCCGCGCCGCACCCTGAAGGGCATCTCCAACCTCAAGGTCGGAATGCGCCTCCATGCCCAGACGGAACACGGGGCGCGCGCGGTCACCGTCACGCACATCCTGGGCGACATGGTCACGCTCGACGGGAACCACCCCCTCGCCGGACAGGCGCTCAATTTCGACATCGAAGTGACCGATGTCCGCGAGGCCACCGAAGAGGAGCTCGAGCACGGTCACGTGCACGGCCCAGGTGGTCATCATCACTGATGAGATTCTCCGGCGCTCTGGCGGCGTCGCTCCTGGCACTGGCTGCTTCCGCCATGAGCCGGGCGGCCGTGCCTGTGTACACGTATGAAGTCGTTCATACGTACCCACACGACGTGCATGCCTTCACCGAAGGGCTCCTTTATCTGAACGGTGTTCTGTACGAGAGCACCGGGCTCGAGGGGCACTCCTCGATCCGCAAGGTTCAGCTGGAAAGCGGCCGGGTCCTGCAGAAGATCGGCATTGCTGCGCAGTACTTCGGGGAGGGCATCGTGGTCTGGGATCACCAGCTGATCAGCCTCACCTGGAAGTCGCACGTCGGTTTCGTGTTCGATCTGGCGACGCTCGAGCTGCGCAGGCGCTTTCACTACGAGGGGGAAGGCTGGGCGCTGACACAGGACGGCAAGCGCCTGATCATGAGCGACGGTACCGCCGATCTGCGCTTCCTCGATCCCGCGACGCTTCACGAGACCGGCCGGCTGCACGTCACTCTGGACGGGCGGCCGATCACACAGCTGAACGAGCTGGAGTACGTCAAGGGCGAGATCTTCGCCAACGTCTGGCAGACGGACTGGCTGGCCCGCATCGACCCCGGTACGGGGCAAGTTCTGGGCTTGATCGATCTGTCAGGCCTGCTCGCGCTGTCCGAGCGCACCCCGGGGCAGACCGACGTGCTCAACGGCATTGCCTACGACGCGCAGAACGATCGCCTGTTCGTCACCGGAAAGAATTGGCCGCACCTGTTCGAGATCCGTGTGAAACCAACGGACAAAATGGCGCAGATGAATCAGTGAGCTCGAGCCCTCACGCCGCGACCTGCTCGCGGGAGCGCCAGCGCGCCAATCCATAGACGAGCGCGACCGCTGCCATCATACCCAACAAGCCGAAGATCTCCTCCCGACTGGCCATCGCGATCAACAGAATCATGCCGGTGACGCCAATCACGGCTGCGGCCCCCAACCAGCGGAAGTTCAGCGGCTCGTTTCCAACGGCGACACGACGCCGCGAGAGCACCCAGGCAGCCAGGCAAACCGCGATGTACAGCACGGCGCCGGTCAGGGTCGAGAGCACCGCGAGCTCCGCGAACTTCCCGGTGAGCGCCAGTCCCATCGCTAACGCGGCGTAGCAGAGAATCGCGACGTAGGGCGTGTGATAGCGCCCGTGAACCCGCCCGAGAAAGCGAGGCAGCAGACCATCCCGCGCGAATGCAAAAACGATGCGCGGACTTCCCAGCACATCGCTGGAGAGCCAGCCGAACATCGACAACGCGCCGCATGCCAGCATGAGCAACCGCAGAAGCGGATGAATACGTCCCATCGCATCCGACAGCGGCGCCTGCGAATGCGCCAGCGCAGGCCCCAGTATTCCCTGTGCAATCGCCTGTATGGCGATATACAACAGCGCTACCGCAGCCATCGCGATGAGAATGGCACGCGGAATGTTGCGGGAAGGACGCTTGACCTCACCGCTCGCAGCAAGCGGGGTCTCCACACCCATTAGTGCAAACACCGCCAGGATCAGCGCGCGACCCAGCCCTCCGATGTTCGGCTCCGTTACCGGAGCGAAGTTGGCCTGGTGGAGCGCAAATGCGCCGGCAACTACAAAAACCACGAGTGGAGTCAACTTCAACACCGTCGTCGCGGCTACGAGCTTCGCGCCGCGCGCAGCACCCCTGACGTTGACGAGTGCGACGGTGTCGAGGACTCCGATGATGACCGCCGCATGCACGGGCGCGGCAACGCGCGGCGGCAACGGGCTCACCACCAGGTCAGCCAGAGCGGCCGCCACCGCACCGTTGGCGAGCACATTCCCCAGCCAATAGATCGTGCCCATGACAGCCCCCGCGAACGGGCCGAATGCGGCCTCGATGTATCCATAGGGGCCGCCGCTGGTCGGTATGCGCGTTCCACCCTCCGCAAAGCAGATAGCGACACACCCGACGCTCACGGCGCAGATCAGGAATGCGAACGGGGCAAAAGGACCCAGGGATGCGGCGAGCTCGGCTGGGACGGTGAATATGGCCGAGCCGACCGTCATGTTGATGATGGCGGCAGCCAATGCCCACGCGCCGAGCGCCCGCACCAGGCCCGTGTCGCGTTTGTTCACGATCACTTGTTCACGATCACTTGTTATTCTCCCCCCGGCTGTTCCGAGCATACGGCAAGAGGGAGGCGTCGTGTCGAAGATTCCAGCAAGTGTGGGGCCGCAATCTCCGCATGTCATCGTGCTCGTGGGCGCCACGGGCGATCTGGCGCGCCGCAAGCTGCTTCCCGGGCTGTTCGCGGAGGAGCAGATCTTCCGCATCGATCACCGGCAAACGGCTCGCCGAGGGCCAGCGCATCATCTCCATCGCCTTCCGCGAGCCCCCGAAGAGCATGTCGAGCGCGCGTGGCGCGATCCCAATCGCCAAGGCGCCTGACACTGGCGCTGACGGCACAGCTTGCGCTCGGGATCGGCAGGCCTGGTCCTGTCGGTGTTACAGTGGCGGGGATGTCGCCAGCACCCTCGCAGGGCCGTCCCGAGCGCGATCTCCTCGCCGCGAATCGCCGCTATTACGACTCGCTGTGGTCCGACTCGCTGCTGGTGGAGCCGGAGCGGTTCAACACCTGGCCGTTCGTACGCACCCTCGCGTCCGGGTGCGAACGGCGGCTCGAGGTCGCCCCGGGACTCAGGCCCCGGCTCCCCATCGAGGGGACGCAGTTCATCGACATCAGCGCGCCGGCGCTCGCCAAGCTGCGCGACCGCGGCGGCCAGGTCGCTGTCGGCGAAGTAACCTCGCTGCCATTCGCCGACAGCATGTTCGACCTGGTGTGCGCGTTGGACATTATCGAGCACGTCGAGAACGACGATGGGGCGCTTTCGGAGCTGGTGCGCGTTGCACGCCCCGGCGGACTGCTGTTGATCTCCACGCCGCTGCACCCGGTACTGTGGAACGCCTTCGATGACTTCGTAGGCCACAAGCGACGTTATGAGCCACCGTCGCTGCTCGAGAAGCTCGGCCGGCACCACCTCGTCATCGAGCACAGCGCTCAGTTCGGAATGCAGCCCCGATCCTCCTTCCTCCTGGAGATGGGCATGTGGTGGCTCACGCATCGGCGCGAGCACGCCATGTGGTGGTACAACCGCATTTTCATGCCCCTGGGATTGCGGTTCCAGAAGCAACTGCAGCTCACTCCGGGGATGATTCCCACGGACGGCGTCGATGAGGTACTGCTGGTGTGCCGGCTGAGCGCCTAGCTTAGCTGGGGGGGCCCGCGTCCTTCAATGCCGCGTTCGCGCGGATCGCGGCCACCAGGAACGGTGTCAGTCCCTTGCCATGCCGATCGATGTTATGCGCGAAACGGGCGTCCGCCTCGTACATGTCGGCGAGACCGCGATGCATTGCCTTGCTGCAGGGGTAGAACCAACGATCGAGCAGCAGGCGATGGCGCTCGGCTACGCTCATGGCCGCCGGATCCTCCGGCGGCGTGCCGGCATTCATGGCGGTCGCCGCATCGTTGTAGATCCGCTCCTGCTCCGACTCGAGCCGCTTCCAGTCCTCTTCGGTGTAGCGGCTCGTACGATGGGCAGACTCCTTGCAGGCGTCGGTATCGCCCCAGCGCTGGCGCACCTCCTCCTCGTACCTGGACGGATCGAAACCGTCGAACAGAGCTTTCGTGTCCACGCTGCCTCCTCTCTCGGCATCCAGAATGGCCAGAGCAGCGTCCACCGACCGAAGCATCGCCGCCGTGCGCTCCGCACGCCCCTGCAGCTGCTGCCTCTGAGAACGTAGAGCCTGTGCGAGATCGAACCCCGGCTCATCGAGCGACCGGCCGATCTCCTGCAAGGACAAGCCCAGCTCGCGGCCGATGAGGATCTGCTGCAGCCGCAGCAGATCCTCGCGGTCATACAGGCGGTAGCCCGCGGCCGAGCGCCGCTTCGGGACCAGCAGTCCAATCTCGTCGTAATGGTGCAACGTACGCACCGACACCCCGGCGAGCCGGGCGGCTTCTGTGATCTGGCAAATCGGGCGCTGCTTCATGAGAATCGCAGTCTGGGCCCTGCCGCAACGTGAGGGTCAAGTGTATCTGGCGATGACCCTGCACACGATCGTGATCGCAAGCAACCCCGCGGCGATCCGCGCAGGCGCCGGCGCGCAGCAGGGGTGTCGAGCTAGCCCGACCCCGCCACCCGGACGGGCTCGATGATCCGGCCGAAGCGCCGGTCGCGGCGCGCGAACTCCGCCAGTGCCGCGTCGAATTGACCGACATCGAAGTCCGGCCACAGACATTCGAGGAAACACAGC
>DATNEN010000181.1:0-3205 GCA_035552975.1 Steroidobacteraceae bacterium | reverse complement strand
GGTGAGGGCCTGCTCCGCGTTGAACTCTGTCGTCTGGATTCTCTGATCGATCCACGCCGTCACCGTGTCGACGAACGGCACGATCATGAACAGTCCCGGTCCGCGAATGGCGTGGAGTTTGCCGAACCTCAGCACGACCGCCTTCTCCCACTGCTTGGCCATCAGCAGCGACAGCGGCACTAACGCTGCGCCGAGCGCCAGCAGCGCGGCCACGATCCACGCGGGCGGCCACTTGCCCCCGGCTCCGATCAGTGCAAATAGCGCTGCACCAAGCGCGAGCACCACGGCAATGACCGTGGCGGGGGAATTCTGACCGTAGGGAAGGGTGCGCTCTGTAGTGCTCATCGTTTGCTCCCACGTTGCTTCGCCACTCTCAGCAACTCATGCGCGACGTCGGCTGGATCGATACCGGAGGAGGTGGCCAGTGCCATCACCTGCTGTGCCAGGGACTGGACCTTGCGCGCCTCCCGTGCAGCGTCCACGGGCGGCGGTTTCTCAGCCACGTAAGTGCCGCGCGCCCGCAAAATCACGATCACTCCACTGCGCTCCAGCTCGTCATAGGCATGGCGAACCGTGTTGAGGTCGACCTTCAAGTCGACGGCAAGCTGACGCATGGTCGGCAACTGCTCGCCCGGACGCAGCGCCCCGCTGCCGATTGCGTGCATGACCTGCTCGCGAATCTGCACGTAGATGGGGACTCCGCTGCTCTCGATATGCAAGTCCAACACGGTGGAAGCGCACTGTATGATATTATGCATACAGTCCTACAAAGACCGGCGCGTGTCAAGCCCGCTCTGTTGACATGCAAGCAGTTACTTGCCTATCATTGAGGCAAGTAAATGCTTGCCTGTTGCACATGACCGAGCGCGACGACACCGACGTGTTGTTCCGGGCCCTCGCCGACCCGAGCCGGCGCAAGCTCCTGGACGTGCTGCATGCCCATGACGGCCGCACGCTGAATGAGCTGTGCCGGCACCTGCAGATGACGCGCCAGGGCGTGACACAGCATCTGGACCTGCTGGAGGCGGCGAACCTGCTCGCCACCGTGCGCCGCGGCCGCGAGAAGCTGCACTTTCTCAATCCGGTGCCGCTGCAGCAGATCTACGAGCGCTGGATCGCCAAGTTCGAGAAGCCGCGCCTGAAGGCGCTGACGGATCTGAAACGACGACTGGAGAGAGCCGATGGCTAGATCGACTTTTGTCTATGTGACCTACATTCGCACCACACCCGAGAGGCTGTGGTCCGCCCTGACGGATGATGTCGAGTTCATGAAGCAGTACTGGTTCGGCACGTACTGCGAGAGCGGCTGGACGGCAGGATCCGCGTGGCAGATGGTGCAGCCCGGGGGCACCGTCTCCGATGCCGGGGAGATCCTCGAAGCCCAGCCGCCGCGGCGCCTGGTAATCCGCTGGCGCCATCAAAGCAAGCCCGAGTTGCACGCCGAGGGCGAGTCGCTGTGTACGTTGGAGCTGGAGCGGTTCGCAACGGCGGTCAGGCTTTCCATAACCCACAGCATCGAGCGCGAGCCCTCCAGACTCATCACGGCGGTATCCGGCGGCTGGCCGAAGATCCTCGCCAACCTGAAGTCGCTGCTGGAGAGCGGCTCCGTGGTGCTGCGGGAGCCGTATCCGTCGGCTTCCTGAGATGCCGCGGCAACATCCGCGTCCTCATCGCCGTGAAACCCTTCAAACTGCGAGGGTTCGTGTAAGCTCAGCGCTCCATTCTTCCGGTGTGGGATGACGGATGATCGAGATCACCGGCCTCGGCAAGTCGTTTGGCGATTTCACGGCCGTGCAGGACTTGAGTTTCGGCGTGCAGCGCGGGGAGGTCCTGGGCCTGGTAGGGCCGAACGGCGCGGGCAAGACCACGACACTGCGGATGATGGCGGGGATCATTCCGCCCACGGCCGGTGAAGTGCGCATCGGCGGCCACGATCTGGCCCGCGAGCCGATCGAGGCGAAGCGGGAGTTGGCTTTCTTTCCGGACGAGCCGCGGCTGTTCGATTATCTTACCGTGCGGCAGCACCTTGCCTTCGTGGCGCGTTTGTACGGCGTCGCCGATCATGAGGCGCTGGCCGGGCCCTTGCTGGAAGAGCTGGAGATCGCGGACCGGGCCGATCGTCTACCCGCCGAGCTGTCGCGCGGGATGAAGCAGAAGCTCGCCATCGCCTGCGGGCTGCTGCACTCGCCGACGGTGATGATCTTCGATGAGCCGCTGACCGGTCTGGATCCGCTGGGTATCCGCCGCATGAAGGACTCCATTCTGCGGCGCGCGCGGGCGGGTGCCGCCGTGGTGTTGAGCTCGCACCTCCTTCACTTGCTGGAAGAGGTGTGCTCGCACGTGCTGATTCTCAAGAGGGGACAGCGCATCGCCTACGACACGATGGCTCGAGTACACGCGCAATTCAGCAACGGCGATGCGGGAGCCAGTCTCGAGGACGTGTTCATTCGGGCCACGGGCGGGAGCGAATCGTGAGTACCGTCGCCACCATGGCTCGCGCCCTGCTGTATCTGCGGGTGACCTCGCTGCTGGGCCAGGTGAAGTCGCGGCTGAGACGCCTGCAGCAGCCGAAATATCTGGCGGGAGCGCTGGTCGGAGCGGCGTACCTGTATCTGGCCTTCGTTCGACGCGCTCACGGGGTGCATGCCGGATATCCGCTGGCGGCGGGGGGGCCGGGCATTCCGCCTGAGGTGCTCGCGCTGCTTCCCCAGCTGGGTGCGCTCCTGCTGCTGATCGTGCTGCTGGCGAATTGGGCGATCCCGCGGCGTGCCGCGCTGGCATTCAGCGAAGCGGAGATCGCATTCCTGTTCCCCGCGCCGGTGAACCGGCGCATGCTGGTTCACTATCGGCTGCTGGGCTCGCAGCTCGGCATCGTGTTCAGCGCGCTGATTCTTACCGTGATGCTCGGTCGCGGCAGGTCCTTCGGGGCCAATCCCTGGTTCCATGCGATCGGATGGTGGCTCATCCTGGCTGTGCTGAATCTGCATTTCACCGGCACTGCGTTCGTGTATTCGAAGCTTCTGAATCGCAGCGTGACCTCCGGTCGGCAAAGGGCGTTGACGGCTGCTGCAGTGTTGGTTGCGGCGTGCGGACTCATTGCGTGGGGTTGGAGCACGCTGAGATGGCCGGGACCCGGCGACCTCCAGGGTCTGCACGCGTTCACGAGCTACGGGGTGTCGCAGCTCCACCTCGGTCCGTTACCCTG
>DATNEN010000180.1:0-29036 GCA_035552975.1 Steroidobacteraceae bacterium | reverse complement strand
CGCACGACCAGCCATGCGAATACCAGCAACCCGACCACGACGATGACGCCGATGATGAGGCCAATGCGTTTCGCGCCCGATTGAGCCATCTGCTTATCCCCCTGTCGGAAGGTTTCCGACGGCGCGGACTATCCCATCCGTCGACGGGCGCCGCAAGCTCGGGCTCCGCGCACAGCCATGGCACGGCCGGGTGTTATATTCAGTGGAACATAGCGAATGGGAGTGCCTGGATCAGGCGCGCAGGCGGATCACGGCGCCGAGCAATTGCGAGCGCTCGGCGCTGGGGCCGGCGAAGACTTCCACTTCTCCGGGCTCGAACACGGGTGTCAGGTCGGTGCCCAGGAAGCGCAGCTGGGACGCGGGCACACGCAGCGTGAGCGTCGCCATCTCTCCCGGTCGCAGCCGGATACGGCCGAAGGCGCGCAGCTCGAGCAACGGGCGCACGACGCTCGCGAGTCTGTCGTGGACGAACAGGAAGACGGTCTCCTCAGCCGTGTGCTTGCCGTCATTTCTCACATCGACCCGTGCTTCCAGCGTGTCGCTCTCGAGGAGGTCCGTGGAGCTCACGCGGAGGTTGGCGAGAGTGCAGCGACCGTAGGTGAGCCCGTGTCCGAACGGATAGAGCGGATCATTGGAGACATCGAGATAGCAACTGGTGAACGGATCGGCGGGATTGACGGGCCGCCCGCTCGGGCGCTGGCCGAAGAAGATCGGCACCTGCCCGACGGCGCGCGGCCAGCTGATCGGCGTGCGTCCGGACGGCGAGGTGTGCCCCGTCAGGACTTCTGCGACGGCGTTGCCCGCTTCGCTCCCAAGAAACCACGCAGCCAGCAAAGCGTCCGCCTGCTCGGCGAGCCAGGGCACGGCCAGGGGGCGGCCCGAGAACAGAACCACCACGACCGGCACTTTGCTGGCGCGGGCGCGCTCCATCACGGCTTCAGCCAGCGTCCGCTGCTGCCCGGGGAGGCCAGGGTCGACGCGGCTGGCGGCCTCGCCGCTCATCCGCGCCGCTTCGCCCAGACACAGGACGATCGCGTCGACTCCCGAGCACAGCTCCACCGCCGCGGCGATGCCCGAGCGATCCCCACTATCGATGGCCACGCCTGGCGAGTGAACGAGATCGGCTCCAAGCAGGCCGTGGTGCAGGCCGGCGAGAACGCTGACGTAAGTCTCCGGCTCGCCCGCTGCTGCCCACGGGCCCGCCATCTCGCCGGCGGCGTTCGCAAGGGGACCGATGACAGCCAGTCGCCTGACTGATTTCGCCAGAGGTAGTGTCTCCCGGTCGTTCTTCAGCATTACGATGGCGCGCGCCGCTACGGCACGTGCCAACTGTCGGCGATGGGCACGTGCCGCCGGCGTCTCGGGCCTCACGCCTCTTGCATAGGGGTTATCGAACAGCCCGAGTCTCTCCTTGAGCGCGAGCACACGGCGTACGGCCGTGTCGATCTGCTGCTGGGTGACCCATCCGCGCTCGAGTGCAACCGGCAGCCCGCGCCGGTAAGCATCGGCCATCATGTCGATGTCGACGCCTGCGTTCAGTGCCAGCGCAGCCGCTTCGGCCAGGTCGCCGGCAACCCCGTGACGGATCAACTCTCCGATTGCGTTGTAGTCGCTGATGAGGACACCCTCGAAACCCAACTCGCCGCGGAGGCAGTCACGCAGCAGCGCTGTGTGCGCCGTCATGGGAATGCCCGCGAGGTCGGTGAAAGCAGGCATGACTGCGGCCACGCCGGATGCAACGGCTGAAGTGAAAGGCGGTAGATGCACTTCCCGGACGGTGCGCTCGGAGATGTCGACAGAAGCGTAGTCGCGACCGGCGGTCACGGGGCCATAGGCGCAGAAGTGCTTCGCGCAGGCTGCGATCGAATCCGGCAATGCAAGGTCGCTTCCCTGAAAGCCACGAACCTTGGCCGCTGCGATACGCGCGCCGAGCCAGCCGTCCTCACCCGGCCCCTCCGCGGTCCGTCCCCAGCGTGGATCGCGAGACACATCCAGCATGGGCGCGAAGGTCATCGCCAACCCATCGTGCGCGGCCTCTTTCGCCGCCTCACGCGCGGTCTCGCTCCAGGCCTCTTCGTCGAACAGGGCGGCCTCCGCCAGCGGAATCGGGAACAAAGTCCGATGGCCATGGATGACATCCAGGGCGATCAGCAGCGGAATCCGCAGCCGCGATTCCTCCACCGCCAGGCGCTGCATCTGCTGCGTGGGTCCGGCCCCGACCAGGTTCAGCAGGTTGCCGACAGTGCCGTTGCGGATCGACTCGGTGGAGTCCCCAGCGATCACCGGGCCGGTGACCGCATGGGTCGAGGCGGTCATGGTCAGCTGGCCGAGTTTCTCCTGCAGCGTCATCTGGCCGAGTAACCTGTCGATCCGCCCCATCGAACCCTCCCGAGCTCATTTTTCAGTCGCGGCCATCATAGAGAGGCCCGGGGAATTCGCCAGCACGCCGGGTGAGTCACAGTCTGGGGTCTCGGCGCGGCGTAAAAAGTAGCCTTCCGGGGCGGTAAGCGCGAACTGCGCGGCGAAATGGGATCCTGCTGCAGCGTGCCAAGACCGCCGAAGGGGTTCAAAATCCCGCCGATACGGTTCGCAGTGGAGGTGACATGCCAGGAGCCGACGCGGATGCCCAACGCCAGCCCAGCAGCCGAGGTGCAGTCCACGGCACCCCCGCTGCCATCACCGTGAACGCGGCAGGTGCTGCTGCGGATACCCAGTGCGCCGCCCTCGCGCGCCTTGCGGACGAGGCACTGATCGAGCTCATCCAGCGGCAGACGTTCCGGTACTTCTGGGAAGGCGCGCATCCGGTGAGTGGCTTGACGCTCGACCGCCGGACCACAGGTCACGACGTCGTCGATGACCGTGTCGCCGTCGGCGGTAGCGGGTTCGGCGTCATGGCGCTCATCGTCGCCGCCGAGCGCGGCTGGATTACCCGTGAAGCTGCGGTAGAGCGCCTCGGACGCATGCTCGACCTGCTGATGCGGGCGACGTGTTACCACGGTGCGTTGCCGCATTTCATGAACGGGGCGACCGGCGCCACCATCCCGTTCTTCCGCAAGGACGACGCTGCCGACCTGGTGGAGACGTCCTTTCTGTGCATGGGCCTGTTATGTGCGCGGCAGTACTTCGCGCGCGCTACGGCGACCGAGAGTTCGGTGCGCGGCCGCATCACGCTCCTATGGGAAGACGTCGAGTGGGACTGGTTCACCCAGGGCGGCCGCAAGGTCCTGTATTGGCACTGGAGTCCCAACAATGGTTGGGCGATGGATCACGAGATCCACGGGTGGAACGAGTGCCTGATCACCTACGTGTTGGCGGCGGCGTCACCGCGGCACAGCATCGATCCGCTCGTCTACCACCGAGGCTTCGCTGTGGGCCGCGACTTCGTGAACGGCAAGGCGTACTACGGCATCGAGCTTCCCTTGGGCCAGCCTTACGGCGGTCCGCTGTTCTTCGCTCACTATTCCTTCTGCGGTCTGGATCCCCGCGGCCTGAAGGATGCGTATGCGGACTACTGGGAGCTGAACGTGCGTCATACGCGCATCAATCACGCTCACTGCGTCGCCAATCCCAACAACCACCCCGGCTATGGCCCGACCTGCTGGGGCCTCACTTCGAGCGATGGACCGGACGGCTATTCGACGCATGCGCCCGACCTGGATGACGGCACGATCGCTCCGACGGCCGCGCTGTCGAGCGCGCCTTATGCGCCTCAGGAGGCGTTGGGTGCTGCGCGCCACTTTCTGGCCACCCACGGCCCGCGGGTGTGGACCGAGTATGGGTTCGTCGATGCGTTCTGTGAGCGCCGCGACTGGTTTGCCACGACCCACCTCGCGATCGACCAGGGGCCGATCGTGGTCATGCTGGAGAACTTCCGCAGCGGACTGCTGTGGAAGCTGTTCATGAGCGTTCCGGAAGTGCGGGCCGGGCTGCGCAGGTTGGGATTCACGAGCCCGCACCTGGGTGCGGCGGACACGGCTTGATGGAATCGTTCGAGCATTGGCTCGAGCAACAGTATCGCCGCTGCGGGCCGGCGATGTTGCGCAGCCTCTCGCCGGTCGAGCTCGTCAAGTCGCGTCCCGGCTTCGGCCAGACGATCCGCGCCCGCCGCGGGGCGATCGTCGCCTCGCCGGTATTGGCCGCCTACGACCCGGACCCCGATTACTTCTTCCACTGGTATCGCGATTCCGCGGTGGTGATCGACGCCCTGCGTGTGCTCTTCCAAGACGGGCTCGCCGCCCAGGCGCGCGAGCAGTTTGCCGACTTCGTGCACTTCGCGATCGGCCTGCGCAGTCTCGACGGGCGTGCGCTGGTCGCGGAGCCGTCCTGGCGTACGCCGATCGCGGCGGACTTCGCCAAGTTCGTGCGGCCCGACGCGGATCTTGCTGGCGTGCATGGCGATGCCGTTGCCGCCGACACCAGGGTGAACGCAGACGGTACGCTGGACATTTCCCGCTGGGCGCGTCCACAGCATGATGGGCCGGCGCTGCGTGCGTTGGCCGTGCTGCGCTGGATGCGCACCGGCTCGATGAGCGCAAGCGTTGCGGCCGAGTCGGCGACTGTGCTGCGCTCGGATCTGGAATTCGCATTCGCGCACGCGCGCGAGCCTTGCTTCGACATCTGGGAGGAAGAGCACGGCTTGCATTACTACACGCTGTGCGTCAACGCCGCGGCTCTGGAAGCAGGTGCGGAGTGGCTCGAGTCCTCCGGCAATGGGCGCGATGCACACCGCTACCGCACGGAAGCGGGGGAGTTGCGCCGGACGCTGGATGGATTCTGGCTCCCGGACGCGGGATATTACCGCTCGAGAGTTCTGTCCTCCGGCGAGCGCTCCTCGAAGGAGCTGGATATTGCGGTGATTCTCGCGGCCATTCACACCGACAGCTCCGGGAGCAGGCACAGCGTGCGCGATCCGCGCACACATGCCACTCTGGCGCGCCTGGAAGCTCTGTTCGATGCCGCCTATTCCATCAACCATCGCCGGGCCCCGGGAACCGGCCCGGCGATGGGTCGCTATGCCGGCGACGTCTATTATTCGGGGGGCGCCTACTACTTCTCCACGCTGGGCGCGGCTGAGCTGTGCTATCGCGCCGCGGCCGGGGCCGATAGCGCCCGCTCGTGGCTGCAGCGGGGGGATGCCTATCTTGCGACCGTGCGCGCGTTCATTCCCGAGGATGGCGAGATGGCCGAGCAGTTCGATCAGCGCACCGGGGCGCCGGCCTCGGCGAAGCAGCTCGCCTGGAGCTACGCTGCATTCATCTCGTGCGTGGCCGCACGCCGCGCCGCCGCCAGGTCCTGACGGCAATGAAGAAGAGCCCGCCGGAGCCCGAGAGCGCACCCGAGGTCGATGAGGCCGCCGAGCTCGGCTTCGTGCGTCAGCTCGGGCAGATGCGCCAGGCGCTGGTGGGCTCTCCGGTCGTCGGCGGGCTCGTGCTGCTGGCGATCGCGATGTTCGTGACCCTGGTCGCCACCACCTACAGCCAGATCCGCCTCAACCTGTGGAACAAGCCGTTCTACGATGCGATCTCGCGCCGCGACGTGCACGACTTCCTGGTCCAGCTCGGGGTGTTCTTCGTGATCGCCGGAGCGCTGCTGATCCTCAACGTGATCCAGCGCTGGGTGGTGGAGACCATCAAGATCAAGCTGCGCGAAGGCCTGGTCGGCAATCTGCTGAAGCTGTGGATGCTGCCGCGCCGCGCGTTCTGGCTCGCCAATGCGGGCGGGCACATGGGCGTCAACCCGGATCAGCGCATGCACGAGGACGCGCGCAAGCTGTGCGAGCTGACGGCGGACCTGGGCACCGGCCTGTTGCAGTCGGCGATGTTGTTCGTGACATTCGCCGGGGTCCTGTGGGTGCTGTCGAACGACTTCTCGTTCCGCATCGGGGATGTGGACTACGCGGTTCCGGGATTCATGCTGTGGGCCGCCGTCATCTACGCGGGCTTCGGCTCGCTCATGAGCTGGTGGGTGGGGCACAGCCTCGTCAACCGCAATGCCGAGCGCTATGCGCGCGAGGCGGACCTGCGCTTTGCGCTGGTGCGCATCAACGAGCACCTGGATGACATCTCGCTCGCCGGCGGCGAGGCCGACGAGAACCGGCGCGTCGAGCTGCATCTGACCAACGTGTTGGCCGCCACGCGCCGCCTGGTGCTCGGCCTCACCAACCTCACCTGGGTCACCGCCGGCTTCGGGTGGGTGACCCTGGTTGCGCCCACCCTGGTGGCGGCACCGCTGTATTTCTCGGGCAAGATCTCCTTCGGCGGCCTGATGATGGCCGCCGCCGCCTTCACCCAGGCGCAATCCTCGCTGCGCTGGTTCGTCGACAACTTCAGCGTGATCGCGGATTGGCGCGCCACCCTGGTGCGCGTCGCCGGGTTCCGCTATGCGCTCGCCGCCGCCGATGTGTTGAATGACTACGAGAGCCGCATCGCCTATGCGGAGGGCGAGCCGGGCAGCATGACGATCGAGGATCTCGAGGTGGTTTCCCCCGGCGGGCGCGATGCGTTGAAGGAGAAGAAAGTCGTGGTGCGGGCCGGGGATCGCGTGCTCGTGCTGGGTGCGCCGGGAACCAGCAAGACACTGTTGTTCCGCGCCCTCGCCGGGCTGTGGCCGTGGGGCATCGGCCGGGTCAGCCGCCCCAGGGACGAGCACATCTTCTTCCTCCCCCGCGGCACTCCCTATCTGCCTCGAGGGACGTTGCGCGAAGTCGTTGCCTATCCGCAGAAGGTGGAGAGCTTTCGCGAGGGCGACTTCACCCAGGCCCTCAGCCGGCTGGGCCTGGAGCGCCTGGCGCCGCTGCTCGATACCACTCGCCGTTGGGATCGGGAGTTGAGCCAGGACGAGCAGCTGAGTCTGGCGTTCGCGCGCATCGTGCTGCAGAAGCCACCGTGGGTACTGATTGACGATACACTCGGCTCGCTGGATGACGAGGCGCTCGAGCGCGTCATCGACGTCTTCAACAGCGATCTGGAGACCACCACGGTGATTCACATCGGTCGCGCGGGGCAATCGCGCGAGCCCCTGTTCACACGCGTCCTGCACCTGACCAAGGCGGGAGCGGCGCTCGCGCACACTCACGGTAAGAAGGCTGCGCACAGCGTCGCAGCCGTCGATCGCCGATGAAGACACTCCGGCGCCAGGGGCGCACCCTCGCGAGCCCGCTGCTGGCGTTCTGGGTTCTGATGCTGTGGAGCTTCCAGGGCCGCGCACAGGAGCTGGAGTTTCATCCACCCGCCAGCGCCGCCGACGCGATGACCCCGGCGGTCATGCGCGACCTGGCCTCGCGGATCCTGCCCGTCTACCAGGAAAGCGATACGGATCGCTACCTGACGAATCTGTCGGCCCTGCAACTCGTGGCCGGCAACTATCAGGCTGCGTGGGATGCGCGCAAATCCCTGCGCGAGCGCCGCCGCAAAGCCGACGCCGGCCGCCCCGTCAGCAAGGCGATGATCTACGACCTGTATGCGCAGGCGAAGGCCATCGAAACGGCCGACCACGTCGCATTTGCGCAAGCCTACTCGCTGACCTACCGGGCGGTCGTCCCGAAGCTGAGCGATCTGGATGACTTCACGCTCAGCGGCTGGCTCGAGACGCCCGTGGCGGGTTTCCAGGACACGCTGCAGAAGGCGTTCGATCAGCGGCGTGCCAAGGGAAACATCCCGCAGGCCGATGCGATCGATCTCATCTGGACCTACCTGTCGTTCGATGCCTATCGCAGCTTCGCGCCGCTGGTCGGGGCGCTGGATGCGGAAGGCGATCGCGCCCGCTACGCGAGCGATGACAACATCCAGATCAAGACCCCCGATGGGGCGATACTCTCCGCCAGGCTCGTGCGGCCGAAGATTCCGGCCGAACCCCTGCCGGCGTTGCTGAAGTTCACGATCGACCCGGACGAGCCGAGCTTTGCGAAGGAGTGCGCTGCGCATGGCTATGTGGGCGTGATCGCCTATGCGCGTGGCAAAGGCCAGGGCGCCGGGGAGATCGAACCCTTCCAACACGACGGCGACGACGCGCGCAGCGTCATCGAGTGGATCGCGATGCAGTCGTGGAGCGACGGACGCGTGGGGATGTACGGTGCGAGCTACGCGGCGTTCGCGGAGTGGGCGGCGGCGAAGCGCCCGCCCGCGGCACTGAAAGCCATCGCCACCTGGGCACCGATGGCGCCCGGGATCGACGTTCCGATGACGGGCAACATCTTCCTCAGCTCGGCCTATCGCTGGGTCACGGCCGTCACCGAGAGCAAGAGCTCCGCTGACAATCGCCCGAGCGAGGAATGGCGCAAGCTCGATCAGAGCTGGTACTCGAGCGGCCGGCCTTATCGGGAGCTTCCCCAGGTGCACGGCAAGCCTAATCGCCTGTTCACCCGTTGGCTGAATCACCCCAGCTACGATCGGTACTGGCAGAAGATGATCCCGTACCGGAACGAGTTCGCGCACGTGGATATCCCGGTGTTGACGATTGCCGGGTATTTCGCGCGCTCGGAGGTCGGCGCTCTCTACTATTTCACCCAACACCATCGCTACAACACCCGGGCGGACCAGACGCTGCTGATCGGTCCCTACGACGACGAAGTGATGCAGCACGGAGCCACAGCGACGCTGCGCGGCATGCCGGTCGATCCCGCTGCGGTCATCGACCTGCGCGAGCTGCAGTATTCGTGGTTCGACCACATTCTCAAGGGAGGCGCGCGGCCGGAGCTGCTGCGCAGCCGCGTGAACTTCGAGGTGATGGGCGCCAACGAGTGGCGCCATGTGTCCTCCCCGGAGACCATGTCCAGGGGCGCCCTGCGCTTCTATCTGGACCCCAAGCTCGCCGGTGACGGCCATCTGCTGTCCGGCCGCAAGGGCGCGAGCAGCGCCTTCACGCACCAGACGGTGAGTCTCGCCGATCGCAGCGATGCGTCCTGGACGCCCCCGGTGAGCCTCGTCGGACGCGACCTGCAGAGCCACAACGGGGTCACCTTCATGACCGAGCCGCTGCGCCGTCCTCTGGAGCTGAGCGGACTGTTCTCCGGCCGGCTCGATTTCAAGATCAACAAGCAGGACGTGGATCTATACGTCACGCTCTACGAGCTGCTGCCCTCCGGGGAGTACATCCAGCTGTTCGATCCTCCCTACGAGTTCCGCGCCAGCTACGCCGGGGACCGCGTCCATCGCCATCTGCTGGGCGCCGGCGAGCGCCAGCAACTGCTCTTCCACAGCGAGCGCCTGACCAGCCGCAAGGTGGAGACCGGAAGCCGGCTGGTGGTGGTGCTGGGGGTGAACAAGCGCCCGGATCAGGAGATCAACTACGGCACGGGGGGCGATGTGAGCGCCGAATCGATCGCCGACGGCAAGGTGCCGATGAGGATCCAATGGTATGGAGACAGCTACGTCGACATCCCTGCGCATCGTTAGGGCCGGCGCGGCCTGGCTGCTCCGCGCGGCGCTGGTTCTGGGCGCTGCGGCTTCCCCAGCCGGCACGGCCAAAACAGACCTGCAGAGTTACGGAGCGGCGCTGACCGCCGCGCCGGCCGACCCGGCGATTGCGCGGGCGCTGCGCCAGATCTCGGCCCAGCGCATCCGGCACACCATCGAGACTCTGGTCGCCTTCCGTACGCGCAACACCCTGTCCAGCATGGACCCGAGCCTGCCCAAGGGCGAAGGCATCAATGCTGCGGCCGACTGGATCGAGTCGCAGCTGCAGCAGTATTCCAGCGCCTGTGGCGGCTGCCTGGAGGTTGAGCGCGATACCTTCACGGAGTCTCCCCAACAGCGCGTTCCACGACCCACGACGATTACCAACATCTATGCCGTGCTGCGTGGCTCGGATCCCGCGCAAGCGAAGCGGGTCTACCTGGTGACCGGACACTACGACTCACGGGCCTCCGACGTGCTCGACTGGCGCGCAGATGCACCGGGAGCGAACGACGATGCGTCCGGCGTGGCCGTCAGTCTGGAGTGTGCCCGCGTACTCGCGGCGCTCAAACCGGCGGCGACGGTGGTCTTCGCGGCCGTTGCGGGCGAAGAGCAGGGACTCAACGGCAGTCGCCACCTGGCGAGGCTGGCGAAGCAGCAGGGCTGGCAGGTCGAGGCGGCGCTGGATAATGACATCGTCGGCGGCAATACCACCCCGGGGGACCGGTGGCAGGACAAGTCGGCAGTGCGGGTGTTCTCGGAGAGTCTGCCGATCGCAGCGACCCCTGAGCAGATAAAGGAGCTGGTGACGCTCGGATACGAGAGCGATTCGCCCTCGCGCGAGCTGGCACGAGCCGTCGCCGACATCGGCAGAACCTACAGTGGCCTCACTCCCGTGCTGGAGTTCCGCCGGGATCGCTTCCTCCGGGGCGGGGATCATCAGTCGTTCAACCAGGAGGGATTCGCAGCCGTCCGCCTGACCGAATGGCGCGAGGACTACAACCACCAGCATCAGACCCCGCGTGTGGAGAACGGCATCCAATACGGGGACCTGCTGAAGTACGTCGACTTTCAGTACGTGGCACGCGTGGCCGCGCTGAACGCCGCCACTCTCGCGGCACTGGCGTATGCACCGCCGGCGCCCACGAACGTTCGAATCCTGACCAAGGCGCTGAACAACGCCTCGACGCTCCAGTGGCAGGGCAACGGCAGCGGTGTGCGTTACGAGGTGCTCTGGAGGGAGCTGGGTGCCGCGCAGTGGCAGCGTTCTGCCCAGGTCGCGCACAGCAGCGCGACGCTCCCGATCTCCAAGGACAATGTTATTTTCGGGGTTCGCTCCGTCGACGCGCAGGGTCATCGCAGTCCCGCCGTGGCGCCCATGCCGGAGCGCTGAGGGAGCCGGCGGTGCGCTGCTGCGTGGCATTGCTGGGGCTGCTGCTGTTGGGCGGCTGCGGGCAGCCGCACTCCGGCGCAGCGCCGCAAGCCGCAGGAGAGGGCGCGAAGGGCGAGCCGCGGGTTCTGAACGTCTACAACTGGTACGACTACATCAAGCCCGAGGTGCTGCGCGAATTTCAGGCCCGGTATGGGATCACGGTCCACTACAACGTGTTCGACTCCGACGATACGCTTGCCACGCGCTTGCTGGCCGGGCATTCCGGGTATGACGTCGTCTTCCCCTCCGGGGCATACCTCAACTCGCTGATCCCGGCCGGGGTGTTTCGCACCCTCGACAAGCGCCAGCTTCCGAACCTTGCCAACATGGACCCGCAGATCATGCGGCGCCTGGCTGCACAGGATCCCGGCAATGCGCACGCGGTCGTGTATGCGTGGGGGATCACCGGGTTCGCCTACGATGCGCGCAAGGTTCTGGCGCGCCTGCCGGCCGCTCCGCTGGACAGCTGGTCGATGCTGTTCGACCCGCAGGTCGCCAGTCACTTCGCCGACTGCGGCATCGGGCTCTACGAGGCGCCCAACGTCATCGTTCCGAGCGTGCTGGCGTGGCTGGGCGAGCCGCCCAACAGCGAGGATCCGCAGGTTCTGGAGCGGGCGCAACGCGCGCTCATGGCGGTGCGCGGCTCGATTCGCAAGATCAGCACGGGCTCGCTGGTCGACGATCTGGCATCCGGTGAGCTGTGTCTGATCATCGCCAGCAACGGCGATGCGATGCAGGCGCAGGAGCGGGTCCGGATTGCTGCCAACGGCGAGCAGATCCGCTACTCGATCCCGCGCGAGGGCGCGGTCATGTGGTTCGATGTCGCGGCCATTCCGGCGGACGCCCCGCATCCGGGTAATGCCCACCTGTTCATCAACTTCCTGATGGACCCCGCGGTCGCCGCGCAGAACAGCAACTCGACACGCTTCCCGAACGGTAACCTGGCCTCCCAGCCGCAGGTGCGGCCGGAGCTGAGGAATGCGACCATCTTTCCCCAGGGTGAGCTCGCCACACGCCTGATTCCGGAGCTTGCCAAGAGCCAATCGTACGTGCGATTGCGCACACGCATGTGGACGCGCTTCCGAACCGGTCAGTAGAGTAGGCTGGCCCATCCAGGGGCTTGCGCACGCGCAGACGTGCAAGGGGGATTGCCGTGAAACGTTGGCTCATACCGTGTGTGTTGCCTCTCCTGGTTGCCGGCTCCGGGGCGGCGCTTGCCCAGCCTCCCGCGGCCGCCGCGCTCACCGGTGCCGGCTGGATCGACGTCAGCGCGCCGATCGACCCCCATATCACCCCGGTCTATCCAGGCAATCCGCCGCTGCAGCTCGACTTCGTGCAGAGCCTGGACAGCGGCGCGCAGGTGACTCTATCGGCTTTCTCGTTCGGGGCGCACACGGGCACGCACGTCGATGCGCCGATGCATTTCATCAAAGGCGGCGCTTCGCTCGATCAGGTTCCGCTGGATCGTTTCATCGGACCGGTGCGCGTCATCGATTGCTCTGCGGAGGCGAGGGCGATCGATGCCGCCGAGCTCAACAGGCACGACTGGCGCGGCGCGCGGCGCATCTTCTTCCGCACCCGCAACAGCCGCAACGGTTGGATGACCGACCCGAAGTTTCACCAGGACTTCACCTACCTCGCCCCTGATGCGGCGCAGCTGCTCGCGGATGCAGGCGTGGAGCTCGTGGGTATCGACTACCTGTCGATCGAGCGCTTCGGCTTCGCGGAGCCGCAGACCCATCGCATTCTGCTCGGCAAGAACATTCCGGTCGTGGAAGGGTTGTCGTTGCAGGCTGTCGAGCCCGGTGACTATGAGCTGATGCTCTTGCCGATGAAGGTCATGGGGCACGAGGCGGGGCCCGCCAGGGCGCTCTTGCGGCGCTCGGGCGCCGCGCCGCGGCCTCCGCTTGCATCCGATGACGTGCATACTCCGCCTCCGGCAAGCGCCGGGAAGTATGAGCGCATCTCGGTGCACGGCGACTCTCTCATGGGAAACCTCGAGGGCGATTCGCCTGACCGCCTGGTGTCGGTCTATCTGCCCCCGAGCTACGCGAAGGAGCCGAAGCGACGTTACCCGGTGCTCTATCTGCTGCATGGATTCACGGATTCCGACGCACACTGGTTCGGACTCAACGGCCGGCACTTCGTCAACGTCCAGGGAGCCGTCGATCGCGCCTATCGGAAGGGCGCACGCGAGCTCATCATCGTGATGCCGAATGCCTTCACAAAGTACTCGGGCAGCATGTACTCGAGCTCTCCGACTACCGGTGACTGGGACGCGTTCCTGACGAAGGATCTGGTGAAATATATCGACCAGCGCTACCGGACACTGGCCAAGCCCGAGAGCCGTGGCCTCGCCGGCCACTCGATGGGCGGCTACGGCACGCTGCGCATCGGCATGCAATACCCCGGAGTGTTCTCCAGCCTGTATGCCATGAGCCCCTGTTGCCTCGGAGCCAGCATCGAGCCCGATCCACGCACGGCGGAGCGGGCCGCGAAGGTGAGCTCGGCGGAGGAGCTTGCAGCGGCCGACTTCGGCACCAAGGCCATGCTGGCCTCCGCGGCCGCCTGGTCGCCGAACCCGCGCAACCCACCCCGCTTCTTCGACCTGCCCGTGGTCGAGGGCAAGCCGGTTCCACAGGTGATCGCCGAATGGGCGGCGAACGCCCCGCTCGCGATGGTGGATCAGTCTCTGCCCAACCTCAGGACCTACCGCGCGATCGCCTTCGACGCGGGCGACCGCGACGTCGGCATCGCCAATACCATCCGCACGCTGGACCAGATGCTGACCGCCGAGCATCTGGCGCACACGTTCGAGATCTACTCAGGCGATCACGTGAGTGCGATCAATGAGCGCCTGGAGACCCACGTGCTGCCGTTCTTCAGCGAGCACCTGCAATACAAGTAGCGAGCGCGCACCTCAATTGCTGACGGCCGCCGTGACCGCCGCCGATGTGCCGACGTTGCCGTCGCTGTCAGTCGCGACGGCGGTCAGGGACACCGAGCCGTTGGTCACGGTGGTCGTGTCCCACTGAACGGTGAACGGTGAGGTGGTGGCCGTTCCGATCGGCGTCGTGCCGACCAGGAACTGAATTTTCGCGATGGCGATCGGGTCCTGGGCCGTGGCCGTGAGGGTCACGGAGCCGGTGAGCGTGCCCGATGGCACGGTCAACGTGACCACCGGTGGCGCGTTCAGCGTGGGCGCAGCCCCCAGATCGATCCGTCCGTATACGCCGTTCGCCTCGTCATTCGGCCCGGCTGCGTAGAACAGCGTGTTGTGCGGCTGATTGGCGGCATCGTTGCCGAACGCAATCCCCCACAAGCCCGGGGAGGAGAACGCGGCGCCGGTGGAATCGATGATGGTGCCGATCCACTGCCCGGAAGAGGCATCGTAGCCGTTGATCTTGCCGTCGCCGAAGTTGCCGACCAGCAGTACGTTGCTCAGCGTGCCGAAATCAGGCGGCGTCGGGGCGAGGCCCCACGGGGCGTTCAGCGCGCCGCCCGGAGACACCAGGCGTTTCACGAACGTGCCAGCGGCATCGTAGATGTCGATCAGGCCGAGTCCGGCGCCGTTCATGTTGTCGTGATTGTCCGGTGGCTGCGCCATGGCATACGTCACGTAGATCTGCCAGGTGCCTCCGGCACCATTGTGGGCGGCCTGGATTCCGAAGGGGGAGTAGCCTGCGGGCAGATTCGGATCGACGAACTTGCCCGCAGCGAGCGTCTGCCTGGCATAGGTCGCATCGAACAGGTCGATCTTGGCGTTATGGAAGTCGGTGGCGTAGAGAAAGTTCGCCGTGCCGTTGGTGGCGATGGCCAGACCTTTATAGACCGCTCCGCCGGCGTCGGTGTACATCGTGATCGCGCTGGTGCGGCTCACCGTTGGAGACCATCCGGCGATCATTCCGCCTTCGCCGCTGAAGATGAACTTCGCCGCGCCGGACTTGCCCGCGGCGCTCACCACGAAATCGGTGGTCGCGTTGAACGCGATGCCCGTCGGGTCGAAAGCGACATTACTCGCACTTTTCGGCAATCCCACGACCAGTGGGCCGCTGGTGGGCTGCGCCTTGCCGTTCCCATCGTACAGAGTCGAGGTCTCGGAGTGATTGTTCGCAGTCCACATCGGCGTGCCGGGGCCGAGGACGATGCCCCACGGGTTGACGAGATCGGGATCCGTGGTGAGGGCACCGGTGCCGGAGGTGTCGCTGACCAGGCTCGTGAAGGAGAACGTGCTGGCCGGGGTGACTGTCAGTGTTGCTGTCGCGCTCGTCGCGCCGGAGGTCGGGGCGCCGGCCATCCCGTAAGCGCCGACCGCAGCGGCGGTCGCCATGCAGGTCAACGTGTAAGTGACGGTTCCCGCAGCGGTGGGCGTCACCGTAGCGGTGCCGCCGCTTGCCTGGGAAACCGTCCACCCTGCGCTTGCGGTGCAGGAATCGACGCTCTGCGTCGACCAGGTCAACGTTGCGCTCTGGCCCGCGACGATCGAAGTCGGTTGAATGGAGAGCATGACGGATGCAGGAGGAACGGTTGGACTGCTCCCCATGCCGCTGTTGTTGCCGCCGCCGCTGTAGCCACTACTGCCTCCGCCGCCGCAGGAAGCCAGCAGCAGAGCGAGCGACACTAACGGTACCGGCACGCGTTCCCACGAATGTTGTCGGCCGCGAGTTAAGAACATGTCGAGACCCTCCCCTTTCACTGTCATCGAGCAACGGGCTGCAGTTGCCCGCACCGGTGAGCAGCGCGAGGTCCGGCTCAGGTTCTATCTGCGGTGATCGCGGAACGCCTCGATTTTCATCGCGCCGCTGTCGCGGCAGGCGCGCAACGCCAACTCGAGACGGCGTACGCCTTCGCGCAACTCGTCGGCCGAGCAGGTCGAGAAGCTCAGACGGAATGTCGCCGGGTCACCGCCCCGCGGGTAGAACACCGTGCCGGGAACGAAAATCACGCCATGTTCCCGCGCGTGGGCCAACAACGTCGCGGTGTCGATACGTTCCCGGAAACGGCACCACAGGAACATGCCACCGTCGGGAACGGAAAACGTGATCTCGCCTTTGAATCGGTCGTGAAGTGCCGAGCACAGCGCTTCGCACTGTTCCTGATACGTGCGACGCACCGTGTCCAGGCGTCGCTCGAGCTCGCCGGTCAGAAGATAGCGAGCTGCGACTTCCTGCGTGAGGCTGGAAGTGTGCAGATCGAGCGCCTGCTTGATGCGCGTCACCGTGTTGGCGACACGTGGGGGCAGGACCATCCAGCCGATGCGCAATCCGGGGGAGACGATTTTCGAAAGCGATGACACGTAGCCGCACCACGCCGCGGCGCCGGGCATTCGTTGCGCGAGCACCCACAACGGCGGCGCAGCGTGACCGCGGAAACGCAAGTCCCCGTACGGATCGTCTTCCAACAGAAAAACTCTGCGAGCGACTGCCCAGCGAAGCAACGCGAGGCGGCGCTCGACGCTCAACGAAGCCCCGCTCGGATTGGCGAAATTGCTCACGACGTAAGCGAGCTTGGGGACCGGGTTGCCGCGGTCCGCGGCCAGCGCCGATTCGAGGCTGTCCACAGCGGCGCCATCCGCAGCGGCGGGTATCTCCAGATACTGCGCACCGCGCAGGTCGAAGGCCTGTACGGCGGCCAGGTAGGTCGGTACTTCGAGCGCCACCCGATCCCCTTCATCCAGGAACGCCCGCGCGATGAGATCGAGGGCCTGTTGCGATCCGGTGGTGACTTGAATCGAGTCGGGGCTCACCCGCATCGCGCGCTGCGACAGGTGGACAGCGAGCGCTCTCCGCAGCGACTCCTGGCCTTCGGTCGGGCCGTACTGCAGCGCCTGGCTTGGCGCGTGCTGCAGAGTCTCGAGGGTTGCCTGGCGGATTCCCTCTACGTCGAACAGTTGGGGCTGCGGCATTCCGCCGGCCAACGAGATCATTCCGGGCACGGATGCATCGCGCAGCAGTTCCCGGATCGCCGAGGGCTGCACGGCGGCGCGGCGGCTGAAGCGGTACTCGGGGATCGACTCGCTGATGAGGGTTGCCATGGAGTGTCCTCGCGGCTGCGGCGATGACTATCGCCGCTGCGTGCCCGGAAGTACCGCCGCGGGCCGCGCGGCTCGAAGCACACTGTACTGGTCGGCGTACCAGCACAGTTTGCGGCTGTGCGCCGGGGGTGCCTCTGTGAGCGAATCCGAGCGCTGTCTATCTTGGCTGCAGTCACTGGTGGCAGCCCATGCTCGACGTAACCCAACTCGCAACCTACCTGACCGTGATGTCCATCACGCCCGGACCGAACAACGTCATGGTGACAGCCTCGGGGGCGAGCTTCGGCTATCGCTCCACGGTGCCGCACATACTCGGGGTCGCCATCGGTGCGGCCTTGCAGACGGCTTTGGTGTGTATCGGCCTGGGTGAGCTCTTTGAGCGGTGGCCGTTGCTGCACACTGCAATGACGTGGGTGGGTGCCGCTTATCTGATATGGATGGCTTGGCGCCTGGCCGGTGCGGGAGCGGTCTCGGGCAAGGCCGCGATTCGCCCGATCACCCTGCCGGAAGCGGTGGCATTCCAGGCGGTGAACCCGAAAGCCTGGATGATTGCCATGACGACGGCCGCCGTGTTTCTGCCGCGCCACGGCCCGGTGGCGGCGGCGGCGATGCTGGTGGCCTTGCTGTTCCTGCTGATCAATGTACCTTGCGTGAGTGCGTGGGCGCTGTTCGGCAGCGGCCTGCGCCGATTGCTGTCCCTGCCGGGATATCGACGGGTGTTCAACGTTACGATGAGCGTGTTGCTGGTGATGACTGCCGTGATGGGAGTGCAGAGCTGACATGTTCCAGGTCGTGCGCAATTCCCCCAAGCCGTTGGGCGATCAGCTCGTCGAGGAGGTGAGCCGCCTGATCGAGTCCGGCCGGCTGCCGGAGGGGTTCCGCTTGCCCTCCGTTCGTCAGCTCGCGCGGCGGGCGGGTGTGAGTGCCTATACGGTGACAACTGCGTTCCAGCGACTCAGTGCCAAGGGATTGATTCAGGCGCGCGCCGGCTCCGGATACTTCGTTGCGCGTATCCGCCGGCAAGCCGCACGCGTCGAGCTGGGTCCTGCGCCGAGTGCGGACCCTGTGTTGGGTTTCACTCGAAACTTGTTGGAGCAGGAAAATGTCGTCGTGCCCGCCGGCTCCGGATTCCTGCCGGCGGAGTGGCTCGCCGAGGGCATCCCTTCATCGACCCTCTCCCGGTTCGGCAAGAGCGGTGCCGCGGTAGAATCCGCAACGTTGCAGGGAGACGCTTTATTGCGAGAGCTGCTCGCCGAGCGACTCCGCCTCGCCAACATACCCGTGGCGGCCCAACATCTGGTCGTAACGTTCGGCGCCTCGCATGCGTTCGATCTGATCGCCACCACGCTGCTGAGCGCGGGAGATGCCGTGCTGGTGGAGGACCCGGGTTATTTCGTGCTGCCGGCTCAGTTGCGCAGCCGGGGCCTGCGGCTGATTCCGGTGCCGCGGCTCGCCGATGGAGCGGATCTAGATGCGTTGGAAGCCGCCGCCAAGCTCCACAACCCGCGCATGATGTTCACGCAGACTCTGCTCCACAATCCTACGAGCACGAGCGCCTCGGCTGCGCGCTGCCACGGCATTCTCAAGATCGCGGAACGCTATAACTTCCTGGTTACCGAAGATCACGTCTACACGGATCTGGCGAGCCCGCACAGCGTGTCGCTCGCGCAGATCGACGAGCTGCAGCGTGTGATCTACGTCGGGAGTTTCACCAAGGTGCTGGGCCCCGGGCTGCGGATCGGCTTCGTGGCCACGCGCGACGAGCTGCTGCGCCCGCTCATCGAGGGGAAGCTGCTGGGCGTGTTGTCCGGCTCGGCGCTGGTGGAATTCGTGCTTCGCGAGGTGTTGGACGGCGGCAAGTACCGGCGCCACATCGAGCGTTTGCGCGACCGTGTGGCGAAAGCGCGCGCCGACGCATCACGCGCGCTGGCGTCTGCCGGTTTGGCCGTGGAAGGCTCGGGAGGCGAGGGGATCTTCCTGTGGGCGCGATTACCGCCGCACGTCGAGCCGGATCGATTGGCGCTGGATGCGCAGGCTCGAGGCATCCTGCTGGCGAAAGGCGCACTGTTCTCGCCCACCGGCCAGTGCGGGGACTGTCTGCGTTTCAATGTCGCGTATGCGGCCGATCCGGCACTGGTCCGGTTCCTGGGCTCCCGAACGGGAGCGAGCGTCGAAGCCTGACGGCGCGGTCGCGCCTCAGCGCGGGTTCGGGTGGTGCGAGTCGTCGACCAGGTGCTTGAGGTCGGTGTCCACGCACGGGGTCGGCTCGGCAAGCTCGTTGGTCGCGAGCTTGATGACCCGCATCTTGGGATGCCAGGGCTCGAGCAGCACCTTCGGGTCTTCTACTGTTGCCTGGTACTCGATCACATCGCCGACGCGGTGCAGCCGCTCGGTGACCCGCATGTCGGCCGAGTGGAATGCGCCATTGTCGGTGAGCCAGCTGTCGTCGTTGAACTGGTTCGCCTCGATGACCAGCGTGTCCCCTTCCCAATGACCGACCGAGTCCCCCAGATAGCTCGGGTCCACGTCCGTGCGATGCGGACGGCCGTCGGTGGGGATGATGCGCCAGAAAGCCCCGGAGACGTCGTCGTACAGGAACACGATCTGCCCCGGTCGCTGCACGATCTTGTCAGGCGGCCCGATGCGCGGCAGTCCCGGGTCCTTGCAGCGCAGGACCGGATCCTCCTGGACCTGGCGCTTGTTGAGGTCCTTTACCTTGGCGAGGAACTCCGGCCGGTAGCTGGGAAAAGTCGTTGCCGGCGTTCGCCCCGAGGGCGGTGGTGGCGGCGGCGGCGGGGCGGCGGCCACGGGTTTGCAGCCAGCGATGCAGACGGACCCGTCGGAGGATTTCTGCGGCTGCACGAAGTCGATTCCCGAGCCGTTGTCCCAGGTGCCATTGAGATCGGGGTGGCCGTCCGACAGCCGCGGCACCGGTTTGTGCGGCGATGCAGCCTCGTTGGCCGCATGCGTCGCGGGGACACAGAGTATCCACGCCGCGCCGGCGAGCGCCGCGAGCGCCAGAGAACGCCCGCAATGGGCCCACCCGTGATGGGCCAGATTGTGCAGACTCATGTCTACTTCCCCTCCGCGGCCGTGTCCTGTGCGAACTGGAAGTGGTGTCCGTCGGGATAGGTAATTTTGGCCAGGAACCCCAGCTGCGGGGTGCCGTCCCGGGCCGGGTAGGCGTCGATAGTGACCCGGTCGCCGTTACCCTGGAGCATTTTCATGCTCACGCCCGCCTTGCGGGCCATGGCAACAGGCACACACTCCAATCGCCAGGTCGAGACCTTGCCGCTCGCGTCGGTGACGGCGAGATTGACGTAGATGTGCGGGTTGGCCCAGTCGACGTGGGAGACCACGCCGGTCAGCTTGAGCGTCTTGCGGGTGTCGAACTCGCCACCCAGGGAGTGATGCGCGAACGTGACCTGGGCGCTCGCACCCATCAGCGCCGTGAGTCCCAGCACCGTCAGACGGTTGCGCAGACGATCGTGTCCTTTCACAGCGCGCCCTCACTTGGTTGCGGATTCTTCTTACAGTCTCTTCCAGCGTCGCTCGCCAGGTTCTGCGACATTCTGACTTCAAGTCAGGTCGCCGCGCAATGCGCGACCGGCCGTCCTGTGGACCCCAAGACAACCGGCGGGCTAGGGCTCCAGGCCGCGCCGCTTCGCTTCCTCCGGCAACAGGGGGGCCAACGCCGTGGCGGCCGCGATGTCGGCCTGTCCCTTGGCGGACATCCCCTTGCGGAGCTCATCCAGGCCGCGCCCGTAGAGCGACCAGGCGAGCTTGGGCTGCAAGCTCAGCGCGGCGTTGTAGTCGGCGATGGACTTGTCGAAGTCGCCCATCCGCAGACGTACCAGCCCGCGCGTGTCCAGCGCACGGGCCGCCGTCGGTTCCAGGCGTACCGCGTGGTTGCAGTCTGAGAGCGCTTTGGAGAGATCCCGCCCCAACAGCGCCCGCGCGCGGCAGCGTCCGAAGTACGCCTCCGACCGGTGCGGGTTGTCGCCGCGATCGTGAAGCCACAGATCGAATTGGTAGATGGCCGATTCGAGACGCCCGGCGCGCCCATAGAGGTTGCCAAGGGGCAGACGAACGTCGGCATCCTTGGGCACGATGCGGTCTATGGCATCCAGGTCTGCACCGGCGGCGGTCGGATCGCGCGCCGCCAGGTGTAGGGCAGAGCGCGCCAGCAGTGCCGGTACATCATCGGGCTTGAGCTTCAATGCCTGGTTGAAATCCTCCATGGCCTGAAAGGGCTGCCGGTTGTTCTCTCGCGCGACGCCTCGCTGATAGAAGTAGTCCGGTTGGTTCGGCGCCAGCTCGCAGGCGCGAGTCAGGTCGGCAATGGCATGCTCGAAGTCGCGTCGCGCGGCGAACGCCGCGCCGCGGCGGGCGAAGCCGGCGGCGTCGGTCGGCTGATCGAGGGTCTCCGCGGGAGTCGCCGTGCCGGCTGCCTCGGCGGGCGCTGCCGCGGCAGCGCCGTTGCCCGAGCCTGCGGGGGGCGTGCCGCCCGCCGCAGTCGCAACCGGCGTTGCTCCCGGGTGCGTCGCGCCGGGCTCGCCGGCCTGAACGGGCCCCAACGGCACGGCCTCGAGGTTGAAGACCGGTCCTCCGTTGTAGGTGAAATACAGCTTGCGCTGGCTGCTGGCCACGTAGACCCGATGTGAGAGGAAGAAATCGGAGCCGATCATCATGTCGGCGTCGCCGGCGAGGTCGCTGATGCGAAGGCGGGTGTTGCGGACCTCTTCATCGCCGATCTTGAAGCTGGCGAAGGGGGCGATCCAGCTCTGCACCCGACGGCGCCCGATGCCGAATACCTCGCCGGCCGAGCGGACTTCGCTGTCGCCGATCTTGACACCGGCGCGCTCGGCGGCGCGCACCGACAGGGACGATCTCGAGGCTCCCGTGTCGAACACGACGCGAATCTTCGCTCCGTTCAGGTACGCGACCGCCGCGGTGAACGGGTCTCGCGAGGTCGCCCAGTCGATGGGTATGACGGAGTAGGGTTGTTTGTCCGCGACCCAGTACGCGAGCACGGTTTTGTTGCAGTCCTTCGGGCGCATGAGGCGAATCACGCCGTTGGCAAGGTCGTATTCGATGTCCGCGACACGGAAGATGTTCTGGCCCAGCACCCCGACTGAGTCGCGTCCCAGCCCACTACCGGCGACCACGAACTGCACATCGTGCAGCGGAATGCCCGCCAGCGAAAACCGCTTCACCGTGGTGTACGATGCCAAAGTCGATCCACCGATGCCGCGCACGATCAGCTCGTACGGGAGCGGATCCACGCGCAGGTGGAAATCGTCGGTCACGGTGTTCCAGATGATGCTGTTGAACGAGCCGCTGTCGGCGATGAAGCGGGCGTCGACTCCATTGATCTGCGCCGTCACCATGGGCAGCGCGCCGGACATGGTGACCGGGAGCTCGGCGAGCTTGCCGAGTGTGCAACCGGCGAAGGTGGGGCTGGCAGAAGCCGTCAGCGCCCCCAGCAACAGTGTGGCCGCGATGCCCCGGATTTTCATGACGCAACAGTACAGCAAAGCTCGAGAACGCGGGAGGGAGCCAATGGCGGATGAGCTGGTGTTTTATACCAACCCCATGTCGCGGGGCCGGATCGTGCGCTGGATGCTGGAGGAAGTCGGTCAACCCTACCGCACCGAGATACTCGATTACGCCACGACGCTGAAGGGGCCGGCCTACCTGGCCATCAACCCGATGGGGAAGATCCCGGCGCTCACCCATGGGCGGCAGGTCATCACCGAGTGCGCCGCGATCTGCGCGTATCTGGCAGACGCGTTCCCGCAGGCCGGCCTGGCTCCGCCGCCCGGCGATCCCCAACGTGCGGCCTACTATCGGTGGCTGTTCTTCGCCGCCGGGCCGGTGGAAGCGGCGACCTCCAACAAGGCCGCAGGATTCGAGGCCCCGCCGGAGCGGGCCCGGATGATGGGCTATGGTACCTACGCGACGACCGTGGATACCCTGGAGAAGGCGGTCTCCAACGGGTACCTGGCCGGGGGTCGTTTCAGCGCCGCGGACCTCTACGTCGGGTCGCAGCTGAACTGGGGGATGCGCTTCGGGAGCATCGACAAGCGTCCCGCCTTCGAGCGCTATGTGGCGCCGCTGCTGAGCCGGCCGGCCTATCTGCGCGCCAACGAGATCGACGACCAGCTCACTGCGCAGATGCAGGCGGCGGCGGCCGGCAGATAGCCGCTCAGTGGGGCGCCGGGACGGTGACCCCGATGATGGGGCCGATGGGCGCGCGCTCGTCATCGCGTCCCAGGCTCCTGACATACAGGCTCGACACGTTGCCATCCAGGTACAGAGCGTCGGCGCACTTGAGCCCATCCCGGAACAGCAGCGCGAATTCGTAGAAGGTGATCGGGTCCTCGCTGATGGCGAACACGACCCGCGTGGCGCTGATGATGCCGACGCCGTTGCGAATGAGCCGGGAAGTGCCCTGCGGGTTCAGGGCGGCGTTGATCCTGCCGTCCTGCACCAGCAGCGGCCCGGACTGGGTGGCGAGCACGGGCGAGTCCTGCAGAGAGCGGTACGCCGAGCTTTCCACGATGCGCGCACCGGAGGCCGAAAGCACGAACACGCCGTTCGGCTTGAGATAGAAATTGCCGTATCCGGTGGCCAGGTTGAGCTGGTGGAGCTGGCGCCCGTCGGTGACCAGCAGCCCGAGTGGGGAATAGTCTTCGCGATACATGCCCGCGTTCATGGCAAACGTGAGCTGCTCGCCGCGTGCCGCCAGTGCCTGGTCCAGCCGCTGGAACGAGGTAAAGGGCATGCCCGCGGTGTCCTTCAGAAACAGCTGCAGGCGGTCCGAACCGATAGCGACCTCGCAGATCGTGGCAGGCGCGTCCCGGAACTTCATTTGCGAGCAGGTCAACGCTGGCGCCACCGTGGGGAGGGCGCACAGCAGCACGACGAGGCACGCCCAAGGTGCCAGGCGCGAGACTCTGATTGCGATGCTGCCGGTCATCGGGTCCAGATGCTATCGCAGGCGCCGCTCCTGCGCTCGCCACGACGACCGCAGCGGTTGCCGCGATTACGCGGGGCACCCCGGCCGGGCGTCATCAAGGATTTGCCGGACGGACGCGGTTACCGCGAGGCTGTCGAGGAAGCTTCTTTCTTGGGGTGCTCGAAGAGCTCGACGAAGCCCCCCACGTCCGGATCGCGCACCATGACCTCGCGCGTTCCGCTGCGCATGCTCACGATGCCGCTGTTGGATAGGGGCTTGCCGCCGGCGGTCTCGACCCGTTTCAGAAAGGCATCCAGGCCCTGCACCTCGAAGCCGACGTAGCCCACGCCGATGTCGGTGATGCTGGCGGGCACCACGGGTTTCTTGCGGTTCTGGAACTCGACGAGCTCGAAATTCAGATGCGAGCTGGGGGCGGCAGCGTCAGTGAACACTTCGTTGTAGAAGCGCAGGATGTTGCCGTGCCCGCCGACGGCGGAGTCATAGAAGTCTCCCTTCAGCCACGGCGCCTCGGTCGTGAGCAGGTGTCCTCCCAGCAGGTCGCCGTAGAACGCGCGCGCCTTGTCGGAGTCGAGCACGACCAGACCCACATGGTTGACGCCGGGGAGCAGGGCGGGCCGTGCAGGCCGGCCGCCCTCGGCGGGGGCCGCCGGGCGCTGGCCGATGAGCTCGATGTCCAGCCCGTCGGGGTCGGTGAGATAGGCGAGCATGCCCTTCTTCTGGCCCGGGGGCGCGATCAGCTCACCGCCCCACGAGCGCGCGTGCAGCAGGCTGGCGGCCTTCAGTTGCTCCCAGGTCTGCTGGGCATCGGGGACGATGAGCCCGAAGTGGCTGACCCCGGGGTCCCAAGCCGTGTGATTGGAGAGGTTGCGACGGTTCAGGCCGCGCAGCTCGCGCAGATAAACGACGAAATGCTGCTGCGTGCTCGAGTTGATGACGTACATCTTCGCCATCCGCGTCTCGACGGACCCGATGCCGTACAAGTGCTCGAGCACCTCGTCCCGGCGCCACGCCGGGTTGGCGGCCGGATCCTGGCGGAACCCGAGCTCTTTATAGAAGGCCACCGAGCGATCCAGATCCGCGACCATGCGCCCGACGAAGGCGAGCCCGACGACCTTGCCTTGCTCGGCCGGGGGTGTCGCGCTCACAGCCGGTGCGCACAGCCCTGCCATTGCGCAGGCGGCCAAAGCCAGTGACGCCAATCCCGGAGGGATCGGCGCGAAGCGAAGCGTCACCCATCGGGTCATGATGATTCCTCCGCGAGGCGCGCGCTGCACCCCCTGCATCCGGGCATAGGTTACTGCGAATCGCCCCCCGCCAAGGCGCGTCGCAGGAAGGCTGACCGCGAGCCGGCCCCTGAGCCTCAGAAGAGCGAGGGACGCACTCCTTTGGCCAGTTCCACGGAGAAGAAGGTGCGCTTGCGCTCATCGAGCAACGGCGCAGCGCGGCTCGAGGTGTCGATGTCCAGCACCTGGGGAGCATCCGGGTTCAGCACCGGCCACGCCGGCAGGCCTGCGCCATTGGGATCCCCGGTGCTGATGAAATTGACCCAGTAGCGCATCACAGTTCGTGACAACTCGCGGTCGGCAGCCACGAACGGCCGGCCACCGCGGTCGAGAGTGCCGAAAACGTATGGAATCTCGCAGGAATGAAACGCCCGGTAGCGCGCGGCCTCCGGGCCCGGCTCGGCGTGCCGGAACATGTACATGTAGAGGGGTGCGTGTTTCGCCTGCGAGTGTTGTCCTGCCCACACCCAGGCGCTGGCTTGATCGAACTCGCTGCGGATCCGGGTGCTGGCCTCGCCTGCGGTTGCCTCGTCCGGGGCCGGATACAGAGAAAGCAGGCGGGCGGCGTCCGCTCCGAACACCCTTTCGGCGTAGTCCTTCAGGCTTGCCGGCGTCGCATGTCCGTAGCTGGGATTCAGGGCGCTCGCTTCGTCGGCGACCAGGCCCGTGAGCAGCGGGACATCGGAACCGGCCCGAGGCTCGGACGAGACGACCGTTCCGTCAATGACCGGGCCAAACGTAATGCGCGGCGGCGCGCGGTCCTGCGGCGGCGTGCGGCTATGCCGTGTCGTGTGGTCCTTCGGCGTCGCGCGGTCCTGCGCAGTGCGGCCATGCGACGGTATCCCGCTCGGCGCCGGCGCCGGCGCGGTCAGGGGTGCAATCAACGCGTCGGCGGATAGTGCGCGTAGAGCCGCGGCAGTCGTTGCGCCTTTCGCCTCCGCGAATTCGGCTCCTTGTCGCTGCGCTTCCTCCAGGGACTGGCCGAGCGTGAATACACCCGCGCCGCTCTCCGCAATGGCACGCGCGAACAATCCCTTGGCGGCGGGGGAGGCCATGAGGGCAAGAACGGCTGCCGCTCCCGCCGACTGCCCCGCGATGGTGACGCGACCCGGGTCGCCGCCGAAAGCGGGGATGTTGCGCTTGACCCATTGGAGTGCGGCGATCATATCGAGCAGACCATAGTTTCCAGAGCGCGGGCCGAGCGCAGCGGCTGAAAGGAATCCCAGCGCGCCGAGGCGATAGTTGATCGTGACGACGACGATCCCCTGGTGCGCCAGGTACTGGCCGTCATAAATCGCGACCGACCCCGATCCGCTCGTGAAGGCGCCGCCGTGCAGCCACACCAGAACGGGGTGTCGCGCGACGCTGTCCGGCGTCCAGACGTTCAGAAAGAGACAGTCTTCGGCTGTGGGCCCCGAGATGAGGTATTCGGATGTCCATGGACCGAGGCGGTTGCCGGCGTTGCGTGTCTGGGGGCAGTTTGCGCCGTAGGTTTCTGCCGACCTGACGCCCTTCCATGGAGCGGGCCGTGCGGGAGCTTCCCAACGAGCCGCACCAACGGGCGGAGCAGCGTAAGGGATTCCGAGATAGGCGCTCACGCCCGACTCCGTTCGGCCTGATAGTTGTCCTGAATCAATCGTCACGACCGCCTGAGCACGGCCGGAGGCCAGTGCGCCGAGGGCGGCGACCGCCATCCAGGTGATGCTCGTCAATGCTCGTGCCATGCGTCCCCCTCGAAGTGTCCGCGGATTGCATAGCACATGTGCCGGACTTGCCATAAGGTCCGCAGTGAGCGCCGCCACCGGCACTATCGCGCCTGCAAGGAGGCCCTGGGCGTCGTGCGCCCGCTGCTCGAGCAGATGTGGGACGACAGTCTGTGGCGGCTGAAGCTCGAGGCGGAGTTGGAGGCGAGCCGGCGCGGTCCGCGACCGGGGCGCAAGCGCAGGACTCACTCGGGACCCCGGAGGTGATCAGTGGAAAAAGATCTGCCGCACAGGCTCGAGCGGAGCGTACTGATCCAAGCCGATGCGCGCACAGTATTCCGGTTCTTCACTGACAACGCGCGCTGGGCACGATGGTGGGGTGCCGGTTCCAGCATCGAGCCGCGTCCTGGTGGGCGCGTATCGATCTGTTATCCCAACGGGGCGCGAGCCTCCGGTGAGGTGCTCACCATCGAAGCTCCCGAACGCCTGGTCTTCAGTTTCGGATATGAGAGCGGCAATCCCATCCCGCCGGGGGTCTCGTGCGTGACGATTCGCCTCGAGCCGCAGCCGGCGGGGACGCGGCTGCATCTCGCGCATTCCTTTGCCGAAGCCGCGGTCCGCGACCAGCATCACCAGGGGTGGAGATTCCAGCTGTCGTTGTTCGCGAACGCCGTGGCGGAGGAGGCATTCGCAAACGCCGCCGCCGTGGTCGATGCATGGTTCGAAGCCTGGACCGTCGCAGACGATGCGGCGCGCCGCGCGGCGTTCGAGAAGATTGCGCTGCCCACTGTACGCTTCAGCGATCGTTACGGCGCACTCGAATCGGTGGACGACATCGTGGAGCACGCGGGTGCGACGCTGCGATTCATGCCCGGCGCGACACTCGAGCGCAACGGACAGATTCGCCACTGCCAGGGGTCGGTGCTTGCCAACTGGGCTTCCGGCGCAGGGACCGGGACCAACCTGTTCGTGCTGGCCCCCGACGGGCGAATCGCAGCCGTCGTGGGATTTCAGGATGAGGGAGCGCGGGAACCTGCGGCGGCAGATGATGGAGCGTGAGGCGGCAGATGAGCCTGGTGCGGCGCTGACGCCGCACCAGGCCCGCGCCGCCGATGTTGCCTCAGCGCCGGGTGATGACGATCTCGAGGTACTCGCTCGGGACGATGAGTGATCCGGCGCCACCGCGATTCGACTCGTTGAGCGCTGCTGTCAGATCCTTGGTCAGCGCTGCGGCCTTATCCGCCGGCAGGGACGCGTACGCCTTGTGGACGGGTCCGTACCAGCTGCGAAACGCGTCGATGAAATGCGCCGCGGAGCGATACCGGAAAATGAACATTCGCGAGGTGATGTTGAGCGCGCCGATCTGATTTCCGAACAGCGTGCGCAGATGCGCTTCGACTCCCCAGCGCAGCGGCGACTGCACTCCGGCCGGCGGTGGCACCTGGCGGCCGAGAATCCTGAACATCTGGCCGATGAAGCCTTCGGGCGTCCAGTTGGCAAGGCCGATCCTGCCGCCGGGCCTGCACACTCGCGCGAGCTCGGACGCCGCGCGGGCCTGGTCGGGCGAGAACATCACCCCGAACGTCGACAACACGGCATCGAAGCTGCCGTCATCGAAGGGCAGGGCCTCGGCATCGGCGACGCGAAACTCCACCGGCAGGCATTCTGCACGCGCGCGCTCGGCGCCGCGCTCGAGCAGGGCCGGTACGTAATCGGTCGAAATGACCTTGCAGCCGCGGCGCGCCGCAGCGAGTGTCGCATTGCCATTGCCGGCGGCCACATCTATCACGCGCTCGTCGCAGCGCAGATCACAGGCTTCTGCAAGCAGCTCGCCGACGAGCTGCAGCGTGGTGCCGATGACGGCGTAATCGCCGCTCGCCCACGCGGTCTGCTGGCGCGCTTTGAGGGCATCGGTGTCGATGAGTGCGTTGGCGTTCATTGTCGTTAACTCCGGGTGATGATTGAGAGGGGAAGCTGCGCGGCTGGTGACGCGTTGGGACGTAGTTGAACCGATGCCCGCCTATCCCGTACTGCCCGAGCGTCGTTCGAATCTGTCCGCGCGTCCTGAGTTCCGGCGAGCGTCCGGCACGGTTCGCACGGCGTCCGGAATTCTTGTCCGATCGTCCGCCCGCGAACGGCCGCCGACGGACCCTCTTGGCGGCGTGCGCCATCGCGCCCACAATCGCGACCGGGCTCTCTTCGAGGTAGCG
>DATNEN010000179.1:0-15897 GCA_035552975.1 Steroidobacteraceae bacterium | reverse complement strand
CCTCCGGACTGCCCAAGAGCGAGAAGGCGATCGCCTACGAGCGCATCTGGCTCGCCGATGACGACACACTGCGCGATGAGTTCACCCTCGTCGACCCGGTTGGCTTCGCCAAACCCTGGACCGTGACCAAGACCTTCAAGCGGGCGCCGCCAGACTTCGGGCTGGAGGAGTACGTGTGCCTGGAGAATAACCGCAACCCCGTCGATGCGAACGGGGCCACGCAGGTGATTCTGAAGTCCGGCGACAAGCCCTGAGCGAGGGCCCGTGAGCGCTGAGGATCCGGCCGAGCTGGGCAAACCCCAGCCCTTCGCGTTCGATGCCCTGCGTGCGACGCTGGGCGTTTCCACGGACGTCGATTCATGCGTGCAGCTCACCGGTCGGATCGACGCCTTGATGAGCCAGGCCATCGAGTATTTCCGTCAGGAGGGTGCGGGGATCGCGTGTCGCGCCGGCTGCTCCTTCTGCTGCCATCTGCGTGTCATGGTGCTCCCCCACGAGACGTCGCCGCCACCCTGGATGAGGGAATGCAGCAGGGACTGGGGGGCCGCCGGCCTGAGCGGTGCGCGAGTCGAGCTGCACACCGCCGTGGCGGCGCTCCTGCGCGATCCCGCTCTGGTGCAACGGTGGCGAGGCGGCCGCACCCTGATCAGGAGCGGCTGATGGCCCCGGGGCCTGGTCCCCCACCGGGCCCCCGCCTTGCGCCTCTCCCGGAGCATTTTTCCGCGGGCTTTTACGCCGCGGAGGCGGTTCCGTCAGCGCCCGCACAATGCGGTACCCTAGCGGGATCCCGTCGCGGACCCTTGTCCGCACCTCGGACAGCCCCGGGTTTGTGACCGATCGTCGGCCCGGGAGATCGATCTATATAGGCTGGTATGAGCACGCACGACAATCCGCAGGATCTCGGCAAAGTCCGCAAATTCGAGCACCCGGGCCGGGGACGCAACCGGGCACGGCCGGTCCCCAAGGGCAGGCAGGTCGACCCCCGGGCCTCCGATGCCATCAGGGCACTGCTGGGGGAGGAGCCCCGCGAGCGCCATCTGCTCATCGAGTATCTGCATCGCATCCAGGACACCTACGGGCAGATCTCGGCGGCGCATCTCGCTGCACTCGCTGAGGAGATGCGCCTAGCGCTTGCGGAGGTGTTCGAGACCGCGACGTTCTACGCCCATTTCGACGTCGTGAAGGAAGGCGCCGAGCCTATCCCGCGGTTGACGGTGCGAGTCTGCGACAGCCTGACCTGTGCGATGCTCGGAGGCGAGCAGCTGTTGAGCACGCTGCAGCGTGAGCTGGGTGGCGGGGTGCGAGTCGTACGTGCCCCGTGTGTGGGACTCTGCGACCATGCGCCGGCGGCCGAGGTCGGACATAACTTCCTGAAGAGTGCGACCGTGGCAAGCGTGAAGGCTGCCGTCGCACACAACGACACACACCCGCACATACCCGACTACATCGACTACGACGCCTACCGCGCCGCCGGTGGATACCAGACGCTCGAGCGCCTTCGTTCGGGCGCGTTGACGGTCGAAGAAGTGCTGAAGGCTCTCGACGACGGCTCGCTCCGGGGCCTGGGAGGCGCGGGATTTCCGACCGGCCGCAAGTGGCGCTCGGTGCGGGGCGAGCCCGGCCCGCGGCTCATGGCCGTGAATGGCGACGAAGGCGAGCCTGGCACGTTCAAGGATCAGCTGTTCCTGAACACCGATCCGCATCGCTTTCTTGAGGGCACCCTGATCGGCGCCGCCGTGGTTGAGGCTACGGATGTCTACATCTACATCCGCGATGAGTACCCCATCGCGCGCGCGATCCTCGCGAACGAGATGGAGAAACTGCCGCCCGGCGGCCCCAAGCTGCATCTGCGGCGCGGAGCCGGCGCCTACATCTGCGGCGAAGAGTCATCCCTCATCGAGTCGATCGAGGGCAAGCGAGGCCTGCCGCGCCACAAGCCGCCTTTCCCCTTTCAGGTGGGCATCTTCGGCCGCCCGACGTTGATCAACAACGTCGAGACGCTGTACTGGGTGCGCGATCTGATCGAGCGCGGGCCTGACTGGTGGAAGAGTCATGGGCGCAACGGTCGGTTTGGGCTGCGCTCCTACTCCGTTTCAGGGCGTGTCAAAGAGCCCGGGGTGAAGATAGCTCCCGCGGGAGTCACGATCCGCGAGCTGATCAACGAGTTCTGCGGCGGGATGAGCGAAGGTCACACTTTCGCAGCCTATCTCCCCGGCGGGGCCTCCGGAGGCATCCTGCCGGCCTCCATGGACGACATTCCGCTCGACTTCGGCACACTCGAGAAATACGGCTGTTTCATAGGCTCGGCGGCGGTCATCGTGCTGTCGGACAAGGACGATGTGCGGGCGGCGGCGCTCAACCTGATGCGCTTCTTCGAGGATGAGTCCTGCGGCCAGTGCACCCCTTGCCGGGCCGGAACCCAGAAAGCGCGGATGCTGATGGAGAAGGGCCAGTGGGACACTTCCCTCCTGGGGGAGCTGTCCCAATGTATGCGGGATGCTTCGATCTGCGGCCTCGGCCAGGCGGCCTCGAACCCGCTGACCAGTGTGATTCGATTCTTTCCGGAACTGTTCCCGCAGCCGAGTGCGGTGAAGTAGAGCCGCGCCGCACAGCGGCGTAGATTGCTGAAGGAAGTTGCGCCCTCCGCGGCGCGAAGTGGTGAGTGAAGATGAGCAGCGATGACCGAAACGGTGGCAACGGCGTAACCCGCGCAGGCGGAAACGGTGGAGCTCACGAGCCCACAGTCGTTCGAGCCCCGGGCACCGAAAACGCCGGCGGACCTGCGTCGGCTCCGAAGCCTGCCTCGGGCGGCACGTACTCGCAGGGCACGAAGTCCGGCGGGCAAGCCGGAACGGTGCCGAGCGGTCGCATCAACGCCCGCAACCTCGCCCAGCCCCCGGGCATCGCCTTCGAGCTCGACGGCGTGCAGGTGGAGGCGCGACCCGACGAGACCATCTGGGCCGTGGCGAAACGGCTCGGCACGCACATTCCCCACCTCTGCCACAAGCCTGACCCGGGGTATCGTCCGGATGGCAACTGCCGTGCGTGCATGGTGGAAATCGAAGGTGAGCGCGTGCTTGCCGCTTCCTGCAAACGCGCCCCCGCGGTGGGCATGAAGGTCAAGACCGCCACCGAGCGAGCCGCCAAAGCGCGCGCGATGGTGATTGAGCTGTTGGTTGCCGATCAGCCGGAACGGGCCACCTCGCACGATCCCACCTCGCATTTCTGGAGCCAGGCGGACTTCGTCAACCTGACTTCGAGCCGCTTTCCTACCGAGGAGCGCTGGGGGCCGGATGCGAGCCATCCGGCGATGCGCGTCAATCTCAACGCCTGCATCCAGTGCAATCTGTGCGTGCGTGCCTGCCGCGAGGTACAGGTCAACGACGTCATCGGCATGGCGTACCGCTCGCATGGCGCCAAGATCGTGTTCGACTTCGACGACCCCATGGGTCAATCGACTTGCGTCGCGTGCGGAGAGTGCGTGCAGGCGTGTCCGACGGGCGCGCTCATGCCGGCTGCATATCTCGACGACAATCAGACCCGCGTCGTGTACCCGGACCGCGAGGTCGATTCTCTGTGCCCGTACTGCGGAGTGGGGTGCCAGGTCACCTACAAGGTGAAGGACGAAAAGATCGTCTACGCCGAAGGCCGTGACGGTCCCGCCAATCGCAACCGTCTGTGCGTGAAGGGCCGGTTCGGATTCGATTACGTGCACCATCCGCATCGCCTCACGAAGCCGCTGATACGGCTCGATCACGTCGAGAAAGACGCCAACGACCAGGTCGACCCCGCCAACCCCTGGACGCATTTCCGCGAAGCCACGTGGGAGGAAGCGCTCGATCGGGCTGCGGCGGGCCTGAAGTCGATTCGCGATCTGCGCGGCGCCAAGGCGCTGGCGGGCTTCGGCTCCGCGAAGGGCTCGAACGAGGAGGCGTACCTGTTCCAGAAGCTCGTGCGGACGGGCTTCGGATCCAACAATGTCGACCACTGTACGCGGTTGTGTCATGCGTCCTCAGTGGCGGCGCTGATGGAGGGGCTCAACTCCGGCGCAGTGTCTGCGCCGTTCGCCGCTGCCCTGGATGCCGAGGTGATCATCATCATCGGCGCCAATCCGACCGTGAATCATCCGGTCGCCGCCACCTTCATCAAGAACGCCGTCAAGCAGAACGGCGCGAAGCTCATTGTCATCGATCCGCGCCGCCAGGCGCTCTCCCGGCATGCCTACCGGAACCTGGCGTTCAAACCGGGCTCGGACGTGTCGATGCTCAACGCCATGCTCAACGTGATCATCACGGAGCAGCTCTACGACCAGAAGTACATCGATGCGTACACCGAGAACTTCGAGGCCCTGAAGGCGAGCATCGTCGGCTTCACACCGGAGAAGATGGCGGAGGTCTGCGGCATCGATGCGGAAACGCTGCGCGAAGTGGCCCGTCTCTACGCCACCTCGCGTGCCTCGATCATCTTCTGGGGCATGGGCATCAGCCAGCACGTGCACGGGACCGACAACGCACGCTGCCTGATCGCGCTGGCGCTGGTGACGGGTCAGATCGGACGCAAAGGAACCGGCCTGCATCCCCTGCGCGGCCAGAACAACGTGCAGGGCGCATCGGATGCCGGCCTGATTCCCATGGTCTATCCCGACTACCAGTCGGTGGAGAACGCCGAAATCCGCAAGCTGTTCGAGGGTTTCTGGGGACAGTCGCTCGACCCGGAGAAAGGCCTGACCGTCGTCGAGATCATGAACGCCGTTCACGCGGGAGAGATCCGCGGCATGTACATCGAGGGTGAAAATCCCGCGATGTCGGATCCGGATCTGAACCATGCCCGCCAGGCGCTCGCCAAGCTCGAGCACCTGGTGGTGCAGGACCTGTTCCTGACCGAGACCGCGTTTCACGCCGATGTCGTGCTGCCGGCCTCTGCGTTCGCGGAGAAGACCGGCACCTTCACCAACACCGACCGCCGCGTGCAGCTGGCGCGGCCGGTGCTGTCCCCGCCGGGAGATGCCCGGCAGGACCTGTGGATCATCCAGGAGGTCGCCCGACGCGTCGGGGTCCAGTGGCAGTATTCCGGCCCCGCCGAGGTGTTCGCCGAAATGGCGATGACCATGCCTTCTCTGAACAACATCACGTGGGAGCGCCTGGAGCGGGAAGGGGCGGTGACCTATCCGGTCGATGCTCCCGATGTGCCCGGCAACGACATCATTTTCGATCATGGATATCCGACCGAGAGCGGCCGCGCCAGGATCGTGCCCGCGCACATCCGGCCACCGGACGAAGTCCCGGACATGAACTATCCGATGGTGCTCTCTACCGGCCGCGTGCTCGAGCATTGGCACACGGGTGCCATGACACGCCGCGCGGGAGTCCTGGATGCGTTGGAGCCGGAGGCCGTGGTGTTCATGGCGCCGCGCGAGTTGCTGCGGCTCGACCTGGAGCCCGGTGACATGATCAAGCTCGAGACCCGCCGCGGCGCCATCGAAGTCAGGGTTCGCGCCGATGGCGATGTGCCGGTCGGCATGTGCTTCATGCCGTTCTGCTATGCGGAAGCGGCTGCCAACCTGTTGACCAATCCTGCGTTGGACCCGACGGGCAAGATCCCCGAGTTCAAGTTCTGCGCGGCACGGGTGTCACCGGTCGTGCTGGAGGACGCCGCTGCGGTCGAGTGAGGTGGGCCACGCGGCGAGGACCTCCGACAGTGGTCGCGCGCTTGCATAGACGAGATCCGCAACCGCGGGAATGTCGTTGAGGTCCACGACCGGCACGCCAGCGCCGGGAAAGCTCCGGTCGCTCGCGATCGCCACGATATGCGGGTCCTGCGGATGCAAGGGGCTCTTGCCCAACTCCGCTCGGAAGACCTCCATCTTGGGATGGCGCTCGCTCTTGAAGCCTTCGACCAACACCAGATCGCAAGGGGAGAGTCGCGACAACAGCTCCGGCAGGCTCGCCTCGGCGCCGTCTCCGACCTCGTGCATCTGAACCCAACGGCGCGCAGATGAGACGATCACCTCGCACGCTCCGGCCTTGCGATGCTCGTACGAGTCCTTGCCGGGCACGTCGACGTCGAACGCATGATGGGCGTGCTTGAGCGTTGCGACGCGCACACCGCGCTTGGCCAGCAACGGAAGCAGCTTGATGATCAGCGTGGTTTTCCCGGAGCCGCTCCAGCCGGCAATTCCCAGGACGCGGGGCTCACTCATGGGGGTGAGCATCCTGTGCGCCGCCCATGGCGAGGAGACCGTTTTTCGCAATGATGGCCTGACCCCGCTCGGACATCAGTAACAACGCCAGCCGCAGTACGCCCGGCTTGTCCGACAGGACCGCCATGCCGTACACGGGGTGAGGGTCGAGCTGCGGCGGCACGGGGAAGCTGGTGAGGTCGGGCACTTCCTTCTGCAACGCGGGGAAGCCGCTGCAGTACGTCAGAGTCATGTCGATCTGGTGCGACGCAAACAGCGCGGCTGCAGCACTCTGTGTCGGCGTGGCAGGCGTCGCCTTGACCGACATGAGCGCCTGAGCCTTGCCCTTGAGAATGGCGCCCGAGCCCGGGCGCAGCTGCTCGATGCGATCGAAGATCGCCCACGCGTAGTCACCGGAAGGATCGGCGATGGGCGTGGAGGTCTTCACGCGCACACCCTTCTCCAGCATGTGATCGATCAGATTCGCGGCGGTCAGGCCGGCCGCTCGCGGCGACACGACACACATCCGGTTGCGCGCGAATGCGATCACCGGAACGACGGTGCGGCCCTCGGCCTGCAGCTTGCGAGGCGAGCCGACGTCCGCCGACATGAACAGATCGGGCTTCTCGCCGTTCTCGATGCGCTCGCGCAGCGAGCCCGAGCCGCCGAAGGTACTCTTTACCTCGATTCCCAAGGCGGTGGCTGCCTCGTTCGTCAGATTACCAACGACTCCCCGCAGGCTCCCCGCCGAGTAGATCTCGACTGTCTGCGGCTGCGCGCCGTTGGCTGCGGTCGCGCTTACGATGGCGACGAGCGCGGCGGCGGCGAGTGTGGGTAGCTTGTCGAGGGGGCGAGCCATGCTTGGATTCCTGTATGTGCGGGTGCGATATATATTGCCGCAGAGTGCGCGAAGGTGAACACAATCCCGTAGCCGGCGTCGTCATTGCCGGCGGCCGATCCGTCCGATTCGACGGCGAGAAGGCAGTGGCGGATCTGGCCGGCAAGCCCCTGCTGCTGTGGGCGGTGCGTCGCCTGCAGGCGGTCTGCACAGCGGTCGCCGTGAATACCCGGGTAGGCACGCAGACGGAGGCACTGGCCAAGACTGAAGGATTGCCGGTGCTTCACGATGCGCCGGGCGACGCCGCGGGGCCCCTGGCCGGCGTGAAGGTCGGGCTCGAATGGGCTCAGGGCCTGGGTGCCCGCTCGCTCGCCGTCAGTCCGTGCGATGCGCCGTTGCTTCCCGATGACCTGTTCACTCGCCTCATCGCGGCGGCCGGCGAGGGCGCGGCGATGGCCGAAACCTCCGATGGGCGGCAGCCGCTGTGTGCCCTCTGGCCGGTCAGCGCACTGCCGGTGGTCGCTGCAGCACTCGCCGGAGGTGCCCATCCGCCTACCTGGCGCGTGTTGGAGAGCATCGGTGCCATGCACGTTCGCTTCCCGGACGCCGCTGCGTTCGCGAACCTCAACACCCGCGCGGATCTCGCGGCGATCGCCGAGCGGCTCGAAGGGGCCGGCTAATGGTGCGCCTCACGGCGATCGCCGAGCGGCTCAAAGGGCCGGCTAACGGCTTCGGGTGGGCCTACCAGCGATACAAGCTCGCGACGTAGCCCGCCGGAAACTCCTCTGCCTGCGGTGGCAGCTCGACGAAGCCGTCTGCCTCGGTCAGAGCAAGAAAGTCGCCGGGCCCGTGCGGCAAGCGCGGATCGGCCAGCGGCCGGCCCCGTTCGTCACAGCTCACCGCCACCGGCAGGAAATACGCCGCCGCGCGCCTGGACTTCACCGGCGCGGCCATTGCGATAGGTTCCGGTGTCCCGCGGCGTGCTCCCATGGCGAGGGACATTGCAGGCACGACATAGCGGATCAGGCACACGAGTGTGGCGACCGGATTGCCCGGCAAGCCAAACACCGCCTGCCCCGCGGGCCCCACGCCGAACCACATCGGCATACCCGGTCGTTGTGCGACCTGGTAGAACACTTCCTCCACGTGCAGGCTCTTGAGCACTTTCGGCACCAGGTCGAATTTTCCCTTCGACACACCGCCGCTGAGAATCAACACGTCCTGTTGCGCCAGGTGGCGCGCCAGGCGCTCGTTGAGCATCGGCTCGTCGTCGAGAATGTGATCGTTCGAAACATGCTGGAAACCGCGGCCGCGAAGCGCGGCGACCACGGCGTACGCGTTGGAGCGCCGGACCTGGTGCTCGGCGATCGGCTTGCCCGGCTCGACGAGCTCATCCCCCGTCGATACGACCACGAATCGCGGCTCCCGGCTCACCAGCACTTCGGACAGTCCCGCAGAGGCGACGACCGCGATCTCCGGCGCGCCCAGGCGGGTGCCGGCGGTGAGCATGGGGACTCCGGGCTGGCTGTCCGATCCGCGCCGCTGCACGTTTCGATAGGCAGTGCCCGTTGCCTCGCTCTTCAGCGACACGACCCGCTCGCGCAGATCGTATTCCTCGAGCGGAATGACGCAGTCGGTGCCACGCGGCAGCATTGCTCCCGTCATCACTTCGATTGCGTTGTCCGCACCCGAGAGCGTCAGCGCCGGGGTTCCCGCCGGTTGCGTCGCTTCGAGCGCAAACCGACGCAATCCGCGGGCGAAAGCACTACTGGCCACGGCGATCCCGTCCATGCAGACCCGGTCGAAAGGGGGGTTGTCCCGTTCGGCATAGACGTCCTGACGCAGAACTCCTCCGATGCACCGCTCCAGAGGTTGCCGCTCCGCAGGGAAGGGCGCTACTCGAGCGTCGATCGCCTCCTGAGCCTGTTGCGGTGTGATGGCCGTATGACCTCGCTTGGGTCCGCGGGAAACGGGACGCTGATGTGTTCGCTGAGCGGACGCCTAGTATATCCGATGCAGAACCTCGGGCGCTTTGCCAGCCCCTCCCAGCGAGGGCGTCGCCGTGATCGTGCGGCCGCGTGCGCGTGAGCGGCTTTCGATAGCCAGCGCTCCGCAACTGAGCAACGTGGCGGGACAACTGTTGCGCCCGGAATAGCTCGTGTTGGGCCTGCGCGCTGCGCATAGCCGAGGTAACTTATGCGCGCGCGTTCATATCGTTTGAAGCGTGTTCCGCATGCTAGCTTTCCGCGGCTTCGAGGGCGCGCAGTGCGCTCTCTGTTTTACCTGCCCGAACGGAACATGACCAATCGAATTCGCTGCACCTGGACTATTGCCTTGTTGCCAGTGGCGCTCGCGAGCGCTGCGTACGCTGATCAGCCTGCGCAGCCCGCTGCGCAATCGCCCACGTCCCGCGTCACCATCACGGGGACTCGGGAGAACGAGAGCGACTACCGCGTGCCGGCGGTCGACTCGATCGGCCCGCTCGGCAGCACGCCGCTGCTGGATACGCCTTACTCGGTCAGCATCCTGCCGGAGGATCTGATCCAGAACTCCCAGGCGGTCGACTTCCGTGACGTCTCCAAATATCTGCCCCTGGTGGCCTATCAGGAGCAGCAGGGTCCGGACATCCTGCGCCCGCAGACGCGCGGCATGCAGGGAGGGAACTTCCAGAACACCAAGCTCGACGGGATGACGATGTTCATCACCGTCGCCCAGGCGATGGAGCAGTTCCAGCAGATCGAAGTGGTGAACGGCCTGTCGGCTTCGCTGTACGGACCTGCCAATCCTGCGGGCATGTTCAACTTCGTCAGCAAGCGGCCGACGTTGGTTCCTCTTCATCAGCTGAGCGCGTCCTACACCAGCGATGGCATCGGCACGGTGAAGGCGGACTTCGGCGGACGAATCGATCCGAACGGCATTTTCAGCTACCGCCTGAACGCGCTGTTCGGCAGGGGTGAGGGCTACGTCGATGGCAGCACGCAGCGGCGCGCGCTGGGCGATCTGGGTATCGACGTGCGCCCCTGGCAGGGCAGTGTGCTGGAGCTGAATTACAGCGACTACTCGCTCACCGACAAGGGCTATCCGGGCTGGTTCACGTACAGCGAGGTCATTCACCTGCCGCCGGCGCCCGATCCGCAGCGCGTCGGCTACGGGCAATCCTATGCCGGCGTCGATCTGCGTACGCGGATGATGAGCGCGCGCTTCAAGCAGGACTTCGGCGGAAGCTGGCACCTGGTCGCGGGAATCCTCAACCAGGATGCCTCGCGCAACATCAACACACCGGTCAACAACCTGACGTCCGACAGCGGCGCCTACACCTCGTCTTTTGCCAACGGCTTTGCGCCCCGCTTCGTCATCACCAGCGACACCGCCTACCTGAATCGCGGCTTTTCCACCTGGGGCATCGGGCACGACCTGACGATCGGCACCGCCGGCTATCGCGCGTCATCCTACTCGTTGACGACGCCTGCGACGGCCGCGAGCGTGCGCCTCGGCACGGCGAATATCTATGCGCCCGTGACTCTTGCGGAGCCCGCCTCGGGTCCGCCGTTCGTGCTGGCGAACTATGACTCGTCCGATAACTATCAGCAGGGCTTCAATCTCGGCGATACCCTCACGTTCACCGACATGTGGTCGGCGCGCATCGCAGCCAGCCAGGATTGGTTCCATACCAACAACTTCAACAAGAAAGGGGTGCGCACCGCCGAGTACGCCAATCACGGCGTGAGCCCAACGGGCAGCCTGCTCTTCAAGCCGCGTGCCGACATGACGACGTATTTCACGTACGCCAGCAGCCTGCAGGCAGGGGACCTGGCGCCGGGGACCGCGGCCAATGCGGGCGTGAGTCTCCCGCCATACCGCAGCAAGGAGTACGAGCTGGGTTACAAGGCCAGCCTGGCGAAGATCGACTTCACGGCAGCGCTGTTCCGCGTGGAGCGGCCGTTCGCCGACATCGATCCGGCCGACCGGGTGTTCAAGATCAGCGGCCAGCAGGTCAACCGGGGCGTGGAGCTGTCCGCAGTCGGTGAGATCCTCGAGGGGCTGACGCTGTACGGCGGAGCCACCTGGCTGGATGCCCGGCTCGAGCACACCCCGCTGGCGGCCACGAATGACAAGACCTACGTCGGCGCCGGCAAGTTCAAGGGCAATCTGCTGTTCGAATACCGCATTCCGAGCGTCGCCGGCCTGGTGGCCACCTTCGACTATCAATTCAACAGTCCGCGCGCCGCCAACGACACGAACACACTGACGGCGCCCGGCTACAACCTGTTCGACCTGGGCGCGCGCTATACCTCCAAGCTCCTGGGGCTCGCGACGACGTGGCGGCTCGCGGTGGACAACGTGACCGATCGCCACTACTGGTCGACGATCGCGCCGAGCAACTTGACCGGCGCCAATACCGGCAATCTGCTGGCGCATCTGGGGGCCCCGCGCACCGTGCTTGCCTCGATGAGCGTCGATTTCTGAAGGGGCGGGTGGCCGGCGGGCCCGTCGGCCCGCCGGGAGGCTCGGGTGCGGGACGCTCCCAAAAGCGCTAAATTAGCGGCGTGCACTTACATCTGCGGTACGCCTTCGAGCCCGGCGAGCAACGCGGCGCGGAGCTCGGTAATCCTCTGTTCGAGCTGCTCGCGGCGGTCATGGAGCACGGCTCCATCCGGCATGCCGCCCAGGCCCTCGGCACTTCCTATCGCCACGCGTGGGGCGCGCTGCGCAAGTGGGAAGAGACCCTCGGCGAGCCGCTCATCACGTGGTCCCAGGGCCAGAAGGCGCGGCCGACACAGTTCGCGCAGCGCCTCGTCTGGGCCGAACGCCGCGCGCGCACGCGGATGCAGCCTCACATAGAGGCCTTGCGGTCCGACCTGGCCCACGTGCTGTCCGAAGCGCGCGACGAGCGGCACCAGATTCTGTCGCTGCGGGCCAGCCACGACCTCGCCCTTCCGGTGCTGCAACAACACGTGGCCGAGAGCGCCGATCTGCACCTGGACATCGGATTCCAGGGCAGCGTCGATGCCCTGCGCGCGCTCAACGATCGGCAGTGTCTGGTCGCCGGCTTCCACGTGCCGCCACTGCTGGGCGCGGCGCCGGTATTCGCCAAGGCGCTCAAGCCGCTGCTGAAACCGAAGGTGCACAAGCTCATTGCCTGTGCGCAGCGCATGCAGGGCCTGATGGTCCGCAAAGAGCATGCGGTCAGCGTGCGCACGTTTCCCGATGTCTTTCGGGAAGGTTTGCGTTTCGTCAATCGCCAGCCCGGATCCAGCACCCGCATGCTGGTGGAGCACTTGCTGCACGAGCACTCGCTTGCGCCCCAGGCTCTGCACGGGGTTACCGAGCACGTCGAGCACACACACGTTGCCGTCGGTCTGTGCGTAGCCAGCGGCGTGGCGGATGCGGGCATAGGTGTCGAGGCCGCTGCCTTGCAGTTTGGTCTGCAGTTCATTCCGCTGGTCGAGGAGAACTACTTCCTGGCTTGCCTCGACTCGAGCATCGATCATCCGGCGGTGCGACGCCTGCGCGAGGTGCTCGCCGGGCCAGGGTGGCGTGCGATCCTGGCGAACCTCCCCGGTTATCAGCCCCCCGCCTCGCCCGGCGGTCTGCTGGTGATCGAGGACACGCTGCCCTGGTGGCGGCGGCGGCGCGCCAAGTCAAAGGCTCGAGCGGAATACGCGCCGGTGGTTCCCCCTGAAATATAGCGCTTCGCGCCACAATCGCTTGCGTGTGCAGCGCAAAATCGAGGCGGATGAGAGCGCCAGTGCAGAGCCGGAACGTGCGCAGCGCCACGCGCAATCGCTTCGACCGCATGGAGTGGGCCGGGGCCTTCGGCGATCTGGGCACGCTGATTCCTTTCGTCGTCGCCTACATCGCGGTCGTGAAAGTCGACCCGTTCGGTATCCTCTTTTCGTTCGGCGCCGCGATGTTGATCTGCGGGCTGTACTACCGGACGCCTTTCCCCGTGCAGCCCATGAAGGCCATCGGAGCAGTCGCCGCTACGCAGGCAGCACAAACCGCGACCATCACCGCGGGAGCGATCTATGGCGCCGCGCTGGTCACCGGCCTCATCTGGCTTCTGCTGGGCCTGACGGGCGTCGCGCGGCGCCTGACGAGCTGGGTGCCCCGGTGCGTCGTGGTCGGGATCGTCCTCGGCCTCGGCATCGGGTTCATGCTCGAGGGCATCAAGCTGATGAGCGCCGGGTGGGTGATCGCCGCCATCGGCCTGACGGGCACGTTGCTGCTGCTGGCGAACAAAAAATTCCCGGCCATGTTCCTGCTGCTGCTGTTCGGCATCCTCTGCGGGGCGGTGCAGCAGCCGCAGCTGCTGCAGCATCTGCTCGGCGCCAAGGTCGGACTGCATCTGCCCGCGCTGGCCCTCGGCAGGCTCACTGGGCACGACCTGCTGATTGGCGCCGCCTTCCTGGCGTTGCCGCAGCTTCCTCTGACGCTCGGGAATGCGGTGATCGCGATTCGTGAGGAGAACAACCGGCTGTTTCCGGATCGTGCGGTTACCGAGAACGGCATCGCCATCTCCACCGGACTGATGAATGTAGGTAGTGCGGCGCTGGGCGGCGTGCCCATGTGCCACGGAGCCGGTGGAATGGCGGGGCATGTGGCCTTCGGCGCCCGCACCGGCGGAGCGCCCATCATCCTGGGTGTGCTGTTGCTGCTGTGCGCGTTCTTCTTCAGCGGCTCGATCGAGCTCGTCTTCGAGCTGTTCGCACGCCCGGTGCTCGGGGTGATCCTGTTCCTGACCGGCGCGCAGCTCGCACTCGGCTCCTGTGACTTCAGCAAGAACAAGGGAGAGCGCTTCATCACGCTGGTGACGGCGGCGTTCGCGATATGGAACGTGGGACTCGCGTTCGTCGTCGGGATTGCGCTGGCTCAAATCGAGAAGCGCGGCTGGCTGCGGCTGTGACTTCGCCTGACGGCGGTCGCTGCGGCTGACCGACGCCGCGCGGCGGCGGGGGACTAGCCGCTGCTGTGACTTCGCGAGGCGCTCGGTAACGGTCAGTTCGCGATCCGGTAGGGCCCGCCTGCCGTTGCATCCTTGACCTGCGCCCACGGCGCTTCCCAGTCGCTCAATCGAGCGGCCGCAAAGACCAGCTGACGGCGAAAGTGAGCGGCCGCCGCATACGTCTTGATGAGCAGCCGCGCGTCCTGTATCTGCGGCGCGTCGATGGGAAAGCGGATCAGATGCGACAGATCGCTGAAGGGCAGCTCGATGCGGAAGCGCACGAGCGGATCTTCATAGGGGCCGCGGACAACCGGAGAGTAATCGAATCCGCATTGATGCAGGGGAGGGTTGTGCACGTGGGTGCGTGGATCCTCGAGCACGATGGTCATGCAGCCGGGCGGCGTTTGGGCGCTCACGCAAGTCAGGCTCACGGCATCGCCGTCGTCATCGATTCGTGTGCCGCACAGACCCATCTCCGCCACAGGGTGCAACCGCGCGCTCGTGCCAAGTGAGACTTGCGGGCGCCCCGTGAACAGCGTGAGGAAGTAGTCGACCTCGACGCGCAGCGGCTCAGATTTGAGCTCGTCGTAGACCCTTCGCGGCAGAACGAGTGTTTGCAGGGGGATCGCGTACGTCTCGGTCGCGGCGGAAGCGTACTCACTGGGGAAACACGCGGTGCCCGTGGAGTACAGATTTCTTACGCAGTTGCCGACGCCTCGATAGCGTAGCTTGCCGTCGTTGCCGCTCAGCCGTACCAGGATGCGGTCCACGAACAGGATGCCATCGGGAGGCATCTGCTCGATGCGCACGGGCAGCTGCAGCTGAATCGCAGATCGCTGCAACGGGGAGCTGAATCTGCCGCCAGAGCCGGTCGAGCCCACGCCCCTGGAGGGCGCCCTGGTGCGGGACGGGTGCGCGACGTCGGGGTCGATCCGGATCTGGTCTGCTGGGGGCGAGAGCCATTGCTGTGCAGCGAACGAGGGCGCAAAAGGCAGGTAGGACAGCGGCACGAGTGCCAGCAGAGCGATGGCGGCTACTGCGCGCGCCATTTGGGTCCGCCGCTTGAAATACTGGAAGGCGACGATCGCCGCACTGATGAGCAACAAGCCCACGTGCGTGGCGGTCGTTGGAATCCACCCCAGGCCCATCGGACTGCGGGGCGAGGAGCCGGGAGGCGAAGCCGAAAGCACCAGGATCACGGCCGCAAGGCCGACCGCGACGACACCACCCAGCAACACCGCTTCGGCCAATGAGGCAGTCACCGCCCCGAGCATCAGGGCAGGCGCGGTGATCGCCCCGAACAGGAAGGCGCAACGGTTGAGCGCCGCAAACAGCGCCTCGCCCGCCGGGGTGCCGCCGAGCATCGCTTCGGAAAAATCCACCAGCAGCATGGGCAGATGGATCAGTACCATCACGAACAGGAGCTTTGCGAGCAGTAGATCCCGCCGCACGATCGGTCGTACGAGCCAATCGTGCGCGCTGCCGGGCAGCGGATCCTGGTGGACGACGGTCACGGCGAGAGAGGCCATGCCCAGCAGGACGATCATGGGAAACAGGATCGTGACGTAGCCGAACGGCAATGTGGTCACGAAATGATCTCTGACGAAGTGCAGCGCGCCGTTGATGGCCTGTCCAAGGAGGACGATGAGCGCGAACGGCCACAGCAGCCGCAGGTCTTTCTTGAACAGATGCCAGACCATCTCAGCGTTCCCTCGCGGCTCGCGCCAGCGTCGTGAAGATCGCGCGCAGGGGTATCGGCTGCACGTCGACGTGAGTGACACCGGTCAGCATCGAGTCGATCTGCGCTGCGAGGCCCGCGTCGGAGAATCGAGTGTCCACGAAGCTCAGCACGTTGCCGTCGGCGCTCACTTGCATCCACCCTGGCGGGAGCTGCGCTGGCACCGCAGCGGTGCGCCGCAGAGTGATCCGCACCGC
>DATNEN010000178.1:0-4413 GCA_035552975.1 Steroidobacteraceae bacterium | reverse complement strand
TCGAGCGATCGGCATACGGTCAAGCCATGGTTCGCGGGACACACGGACGTGTCCCCGACCGTCGTCGACTTCGCGGCGCAGGGCTTTGTCCTGGTCGGTGGTCGTGCGGACTACCTCAACCATCAACGCGCCGCTGTCGTCGTGTACAAGCACGGTGCGCACATAATCAACGTGTTCTCCTGGGACGCCGGCTCGCGCACGGTGCCTGCCAGCACCACCCGCGATGGCTATCGCATGTTGTTCTGGAAAGTCGGTGACCTGGGCTACTGCGCGGTCTCCGATACGGGCTGGGACGAGTTGTCCGAGCTGGCACGCCTGCTGCAGAGCTCGCCTGCCGCATAGGGGAAGACGAGCCGGCGAGTAACCCGCTCTCACGCGACTGCGCGCGGGATGTGCCTCGGTATGCAGAAGAAGCACGCCGCGGTGGCGGCGATGAAAACCGCAAGGATGTAGAAGAACTGCGCGACCGGCAGCCCGAAAGCGAAGTACGAGCTGCCCACCGCGGAGCTGAGCACTCCACCGACACGGGCGACGGCCGAAGCGCACCCGACGCCCGAGGCGCGAATGTCAGTGGGGTACGCATGCGCCGCGACCGCGTACAAGAAGTTCTGCATGCCGTTCAGGCAAGCCCCAGCCAGCGCAATCGGCGCCAACACCATCGCTGCGCCGCCGTGCCCGCTCACGATGAGAGCTACGCCCACCAATATGGCACCCACTGAGCCGGTAGCTGCGATCGAAGTGCCGATCGGTCGAGACCCATAGCGAGCGATGAGGATCGATCCGCACACCGAGCCCACGACGCCGCCCAGATTGAAGAGCAACGACCCGCGCAAGGCTGCCTGCAGCGGCAGGCCCGCTGAGGACAGCACGAGGGGTAGCCAGTTGACGAACCCGTAGAGGGTGAGCGAGTTGAGGATGAACGAGCCCCAGATCGTGAGGGTCGCGAATAGATTCGGTGGCGCGACCAGATCGAACAAGCCCTGAAGCGCGTGACGCGGCGCCACGCCAGTTGCCGCCCCGGCCCCCGCGACGGCGCGGGCCCGAAAAGCGGGCGACTCAGGCAACAGGGGTACTGCGATCACTAGGAACGCCGCCGGCAGTGCGGCACCCAGCAGGAACACCGAGCGCCAGCCATACGCGGGAATGATGTACTGGGCGACGGCCGCGCCGACCAAACCACCCAACGGCACGCCGACGATCACGACTGCCACCGCAACGGTGCGCCACCGTGGCGGGGTCCATTCGGCGATCAGCGTGGTCGCAATCGGTGTCGCGCCTCCCAACCCCAGGCCCGTGAGCGCACGAAACCACCACAGCGGCGTGAGGCTGCTCGCGTGCCAGCTGCCGAGCGAGCCAAGCGCCAACAGCGCCATGCAGACCACGAGGGCCTTCTTGCGCCCCACCCGATCTCCCAACCACCCGAGGGCGACCGATCCGAATGCCATCCCGACGATGCTGGCGGCCAGCACCGGACCCAGCAGCTCGCGCTTCACGTGCCACTCCGCGGCCAGAGCCGGAGCGGCAAAGGCGGCGGCCTGAAGGTCGTAGCCGTCGGTGGTCATGATGAGGAAGCCGAGCACCGACACCCACAGTGCGAGACCTTCGGAGGCATCGGCGGGTGAGATACTGACTTCCTGCTGCATCCAGTGAGTCCGAGCGAAGCCGGTGCCCGGGTGGGGGGCGCTAAGGCGCCACCCACCCCATGATCGGCACGGTGCTGATGGAGTTCTTCGGGCTGCCTTCGATGATGCGGTCGCTGTAGGAGACGTACACCAGGACATTGCGGGGCCGGTCGTAGAAGCGCACCACGTGCAGGCGCTTGAACACCAGACTGCGGCGCTCATCGAAAACGCTCTCGCCGTCCTTGAGCTCGCCGAGGATCTTGATCGGACCGATCTGACGGCAAGCGATGCTGGCGTCGCTGGTGTCCTCCGCGAAGCCCAACTCACCCTTCACCCCGCCGGTCACGGCGCGGCTGATGTGGCACGCGACGCCCTTCACTTTCGGGTCATCGAAGCCATCGACGTCGATCTTGTCGTTGGGTCCTACCCAGCGAAAGCGCGTGCTGACCTGCCCGGTGGTACCCCGTTCCGGCCGGCTCCACAGCCATACCGCGAACCCGAGCACCAGCACGAGCAGGCAGGCCGCCACTATCGTGCCGAACTTCCTCATTGCGGCGGGCCCCGCACGGAGCGCGGCGCATCCGGTCCCGGATCGCCGGGCGGCGCAGATCGGGGCCCATAATGCGGCACGGGCGCGCCCAGCTCATACGCGCCCAGGTCCGGAGCCTTGCCGGAGAAGCCATCCGTGATCGTGGGCAGCTCGACACCGGCATCTACCGCGGCAGAACCCGGCCGCAGGCGGAAATCGAGCGCCTCCGGCGGATACAGGCGCTGCGGGTCCGCCTTGTCGGGGATCGGCACGGCGACGAAGGTATTGAAGTCGACCAGCACGCTGTGCTTGTCCTGTCCCGTGGCGGCCGAATACTCCGCGAGCGTCTTGAACTTGCGGGTCGTGAGCTTGCCGTTGTACTCGGCGGGAACCGGTGAGGCCGGGGAGTCCCACTCGAACGCATCGTCCGCGCCCGGATTCGGGCGGAAGCCGTTGTAGTCGGAGCTGGAGTAGTTGGTGAAGGTGCGCAGGCCGAGCACCTGCGGCGACCAGCCGTCCGCCAGGATCAGATTGTTGCGCAGCTGCACGTTGGAGGCGGGCCCGAAATAGCGCACCTGGCCGATGAAGGTATTCTGATACAGCAGGACCCCGGCCGGGGTATCGATGAGCTTCACGTAGCCGCCGGTGGTGCCGGCGTAGGCCAGATTACGAACGAGATACAGCGGACCGCCGAAGGTCGGCTGCGCACTGAAAGCACCGCCGGCAGAGTCGACGCAGCGGTTCTCGAACACCCGGATGTTGTGCGCGCCGCCGTCCGCCTCGATGCAATTGTCCGCCATGTTGTAGAGATCGTTGCCGTAGATGTCGATGGCCACCGGCACCCGGTCGCGCAGCTCGTTCGGCGTGCCATCCGGATCGCCGTAGGTGTCGACATCGATGCCGTCGTGCCAGTTGGCCACGTAGTTGTGGGCGATCACGTGACCCTGGCCGTAGACCTTGATGGCGTACTCGGAAGTGATGAGCGCGGGATAGCCCTGGAATTTCCCCCACACCTCAGGCGTGAACCAGCTCTGCAGCTTGTGAGCATCGTGCTTGCCGATGAACACGTTGTCGGCGATGTAGAAGTCCTTCGAGCCCGACCAGCCCGCCTCGACCACCCGGCCGACGTCGTACACCCTGGAATGCTTCAGGGTGAAGCCGCTCGAGCCGGCGATGGACTTGATGCCGAGCTTGAACGCCACATTGGTGTTGCGGACGGTGATGCCTTCGAAATAGTTGTAGTTGCCGCCCATCAGGTTGAACAGGTTGTCGTTGCCGTCGCCGTCGAAGATCACCTCGCCGTCGCCGGCGGACTTGATGACGATCGGTTTCGCGGGCGTTCCGCTCTGCGTCAGGTAATAGGTGCCGTCGAAGGGCGTCCCCAACGCGGCGAGATTGCGGTCGAAGCCACCGTAGACGAAGCGATTGTCCTTGTACAGGCCCGCATGAACGAGAATGACGTCGCCCGGCTTGACGCGTGGCGGCGCATTGCGCGAGTGATCCGACTGGTTGGACCCGAGATAGTACGCGGCCAGCAGCCCGGTGAACGCGGGTTCCTGCTTCGGCCCCTTATAGCCGAACGGATAGACGTGATAGACGGCTCCCCCGGCGGCTGGCTGAGGCTCCTGGCGCGTACGCACCGTCACGATTCTCGTGTGTTTGCCGTGTACGCCGTCGGGATCGGACAGCACGAAGCGGCACTCGTACTCCGTGCCGGGCTCGAGGTTGAGGATGCTGCCGGCGAACATGTTCGGGGCGACGTACTGGTAGGCGTGCCCTACCGCGTCAGCGGAGCCTCCGCCAACGACTTCGTGCTGCAGGCGCAACAAGGGCAGCGCATTGCGCCACTGCTGTTCGCCCTTCTTGCGATAGGTGACGGCAACGCTGGCATTGCGATTGTCATCGCCGGAAATCCGCCACTCGAAGCCGAGCGCCACGAGCGTGGCAGGCTCTACCCAGAAATCCCCGGCGACGGTGCCGGTCTGCGACCACGACATCGTTGGATATACGGCAAGTACAGCCAGCGCGACCAGCGCCTGATGCCAACGCGCCATCGAAACCCCCTTCAATGTGTGCTGAGCGTGCGACGCCTAGAACGGATAACTGATCCCGGTGAACACGGCCACCCCGTTGCTGCCATAGCCGACGTCGACATAGCCGACGACGAACGGTTTCGCGATGCCCCGGAATCCAACCCCGAAGACATGGTGCAGGCCGTCGAAGGGCATGGTGCTCAACCGCCCGAAGACCCGGCCGAGATCC
>DATNEN010000177.1:0-34378 GCA_035552975.1 Steroidobacteraceae bacterium | reverse complement strand
ACGTCGATCGCGCTCGACGTTCGCAAGGCCGACTAGCCCAAGGAGCCAGGCAGCAATGACGAAACGCTCGAAACTCGGCGGCAGCACCCTGCTCGCGCTTGCGCTGCTGTTCGTGGGTCTGACCCTGCTATTCCAGCACGCGCTCCGCGGCTGGAGGCTCGACCTCACGCAGAACCACCTCTACACCACCGCTCCCGGGACGAATCACATCCTCTCCAGCATCAAGGAGCCCATCAATCTCTACTTCTTCTTCTCGAAGAAGACCGCGGCGCAGATCCCCCAGCTCAACGCGTACGGCGTGCGCGTACAGGAGTTCCTGGAGGAGCTCGCGGACCGCTCCAACGGCAAGGTGAACCTGCACATCGTCGACCCGCAGCCCTCCTCCGAAGACGAGGACCGCGCCTCCGAGCTCGGCGTCCGCGGCACCCCGATCGGCACCACCGGCACGCTCTACTTCGGCCTTGCGGGCACCAACTCCGTCGACGGCCACCAGGCCATCGAGTTCTTCGACCCGCAGAAAGAAGAGTTTCTCGAGTACGACGTCGTCAAGCTCATCTACCAGCTGGCCAACCCCAAGAAGCCGGTGATCGCGTGGCTGTCGAGCATCCCGATGACCGCGAGCTTCGACCAGCAGTCCGGCCAGATGCGCGAGCCCTGGATGACCTATCAGCAGGCGCAACAACTGTTCGACGTGCGCTCGCTCGCCCCGACCGCCGACAAGATCGACCCGGACGTGAACGTCCTCGTGCTCGTGCACCCGAAGAACCTCTCGCCGGCGACTCAATTCGCCATCGACCAGTACGCATTGCGCGGCGGTCACATCGTGGCGTTCGTCGATCCGCTGGCGGAAGCGGACCAGTCGGGCGCGGACCCGCAGAACCCGCTGGCGGCCATGACCGCGAACAAGTCCTCGCAGTTGGAGCCGCTGCTGACGGCCTGGGGAGTCAAGTTCAACCCACAGGAGGTCATCGGCGATCGGGGGCGTGCGCTGTCGGTCTCCACGCGCCAGGGAGCGGCTCCGGTGATGCACCTGGGCATTCTCGGCCTCGACCGCAGCTCGATGGCCGCAGGGGACGTGATCACGGCGGGTCTCTCGGACGTCAACATGGAGACCGTGGGGCACCTGGATCCGGTGCCCGGCTCGGGTGTGAAGTTCGAGCCGCTGCTGCAGTCGAGCACGCAAGCCGCGCCGATCCCCGTGCAGAAGTTTGCCGCCCTGTTCGACCCGGCGACCTTGATGGATGGGTTCAAGCCGACGGGCAAGCGCTACACCCTGGCTGCCCGTGTCAGCGGCACCGTCAAGACCGCCTTCCCTGCAGGTCCGCCCAAGGGTGTCACGCTGCCGGCGGGCCAGACGGCGCTCAAGCAGTCGAGCAGTCCGTTGCACCTGGTCGTGTTCGCCGACACGGACATGCTGTCGGACTTTCTCTGGGTGCATGAGCAGAACTTTTTCGGGCAGCGCCTCGCCCAGGCGTTTGCGAGCAACAACGATCTGCTGATGAACACGCTCGACAACCTTGCCGGCAGCACCGACCTCATCAGCGTGCGCGGGCGTGCCACCTACACTCGGCCCTTCGAGCGTGTCGAGGCCTTGCGCCGCAGCGCCGACGAGCGCTTCCGCGCGAAGGAGCAGGAGCTGCAGGCCCAGCTGCACGATGCGGAGGACAAGCTGACTGCCTTGCAGACCAAGCGGAACGACAAGTCCTCCGTCATCCTCACGCCCGAGCAGGAGAAGGAGCTCGATCACTTCCAGCAGGAGAAGCTGCGCATCCGCAAGGAGCTGCGCGCCGTGCAGGCCGGCCTGAACGAGGACATCAACAGCCTGGGGATGGAGCTGAAGATACTGAACATCCTGGTCGTGCCGCTGGTGTTCGCGTGCGGCGCGGTGCTGCTGGGCTTGTCGCGTCGCCGCCGGCGCCAGGAGCGCGCTGCCGCCAGAGCCGGTACTCCGGCAGCCGGCACCCCCGCACCGTCGAGCTCCGCGGCATTGAATAACGAGGCCCGCTCATGACATCCCGCCGCCTGGCCGCCTTGTTCATCGCCGGATTGGCGATCATCGTGTTTGGAGTCTGGCTGTCCTCGGAGCGGCACCTCGAGCGCACCACTACCGCAGGGCAGCTCGTGCTGCCGGGGATGGAGCAGGCGCTGAATTCCATCACCGAAGTCACCCTGACGAAGGGCGACGCGACCCACACGACGTTGAAGAAGGGCGCAACCGACTGGGTCGTGGACGAGCGCGGCTACCCGGCCGACTCGGGCAAGGTGCGCAAGCTGCTTCTGGATCTGGCTTCCCTGAACGTCGTCGAGGAGAAGACGCGCACGCCCGCCAACTTCCCGCAACTGGGGGTGGAGGATGTGAGCTCTCCCAAGGCGACGGGTACCCGCATCGATGCCAAGGGCGCGGGGAAGACCTATTCGCTGATCGTTGGCAAGTCCTCCGGCGCGAGCTCCGGTTACGTCCGTGTCGGCGGCTCGATGCAGAGCCTGCTCGCGGCACCTTCCTTGACGGTCGACGCGGATCCGAAGCGCTGGCTCGATCACACACTGCTCGATGTCGCCCAGGATCGCGTGAAGGACTTCACGATCAAGCCCGCCACGGGCCCGACCTACAGCGCCTCCCGGCCAAGCAAGGACAAGACGGACTTCACGGTCGCCGATATCCCCAAAGGCCGCGAGCTCTCCAACCCCACCGCGGCGGATCCGATCGCAGGCTCGCTCGCCGGACTGACACTCGATGACGCGCAGCGCGCCCCCACAACCGCGCCCGATCCCAAGTCACTGTCGCACGCCACCTTCCACACCTTCGACGGCATGGCCGTCGATGTGAGCGGACGCAAGGACGGCACGCGAACGCTCATCTCCGTCGCCGCCACCTCCACCGACAAGACCGCCGACGCGCAGGCGCAAGCTCTCGCTGCTCGCACACAAGGTTGGGAGTTCGAGATCCCCGCCTACAAGTACGACGCGATCTTCCGCCCTCTCGAGGACCTCCTGCAGAAGCCCCCCGAGCCCGCCAAGAAAGCCGCCAAGGCGGCCGGCTCCGCCAAGAAGTCGAAGGCCTCACCCCCCACCGCCGAAGCGAAGTAAAGCGCCTCCCCCCTCTAACGTAGGCACTCCGGAGCTCTCTGGCTCCCTCTTAGTCTTTTTCCGAAGCAGAAAGAGAGTGTGCCGGGCCTCCTCCGAGAGGGACCAGCGAATAACTTTCCTCACCGCTTTGTCACTCCCGGGACACAAAGCGGTGAGGAAAGTTATTCGCTGGTCCCCCTCTTAGAGGAACGGCGCACTCTTCTTCTGCCTCCGAGAAAGAGAAGAGGGAGCCAGAGAGCCCCGGAGTGCCGGAGGCCCCGTCAGCGGGCGCGGACGAGGAGGAGAACAGTCACGGTGGCCAGCAGCGCGGTCGGGAGCCACGCGAGGATCAGGGGGTCCAGGTTGAACACGAGGGTCCCGCTTTCGATCAGCTTTTGCAGCAGGAAGAAGCCGAGGCCGATGATGAGGCTCAGCCCCATGCGGGTGCCAGCGCCGGCGGCACGCAGGGAACCAAGAATGAACGGCACGGCGAGCAGGACCGCGAACGCAATAGCCACGGTGCGCGCAATCCGCGACCAGAAGGCAAACACGTACTCCCGGGCATCCAGGGAGTTGGATTTCAGATACTGGATCAGGCTCCACAGGGCACGGCTGGTGAGCTGGTCGGGCGTGTCGACGGCGAGGCCCAGAAAGCCGGCAGTCACATTCGACTCGAACGAGCGCTGTCCCGAAGGGACCGCGACCACGCTGTCATCGTTGAAGCGCGACTCGGTGTAATCGCTGAGCGTCCAGCGCCGATTGGTGCCCGCGGTGGCGCGGCCGGCGTGACCGATCGAGATCAGGTGATGGTGATCGGCGGACAGCTCGAACACCTGCATGCCGCCGAACTGGCGCTCGCCCGATTGCCCGGCGACGTTCAGGATCGTGTTGCCATCGCGCACCCAGGCGCCACCGCCGCCGAAGCTGATGTCGTTGAACTTGCTGAACGCCTTCTGCTCCTTGGCGGCTTCGCGCAGCGGCGGAGCCAGAAACTCGCCCAACAGCACCTCCACGCCGATGAGCAGGATCCCGGCCATGAGCACCGTGCCGCAGATGCGCGCGACGGAGATTCCAGATGCACGGATCACGGTCACTTCGCTGCCGCGCGCCAGCGAGCCCAGACCCAGCAGCGAGCCCATGAGGGCGGCGATCGGAAGCAGATCGAAAGCCTGCTGCGGCACGTTCAGGAGCGTGAAGGATAAAGCGCTGAGCACCGTGTAATGCCCGACTCCGATGTCGCCCTGCTGGTCGATGAATACGAACAGCGCCCCCAGGATCAGCAGGACGAATATCACCATCAGCGCGGCGCCCAGGATGGAGCGGATGATGTAGCGATCCAGGATACTCATGGCGAGGCCCGATGCCGCACGCGCGCGAGCAGACGGGGACCGAACACGATCGCCAATGTCAGCAGGATGACCGCCGCGTGAGTCCACCACAACCCGACCGACTCGGGCACGCTGCCGTGGGCGATCCATACCTTGCCGGCGGAAATCAGGTTGGAGTACACGAAATACACCACCACGGCCACCCACACCCTGGCGTAGCGCCCCTGCCGTGGGTTCAGGCGCGACAAGGGCACCGCCAGCAATGTCAGCACGACGCACATCATCGGCAGGGCGACGCGCCAATGCAGCTCCGCGCGCTTGACGAGATCGGTCGACTTGTAAAGCGCGAGCGATGGCTGCGCGTCGAGATTCTTGACAACATCATTGGCCGCCGGCACCTCCACCGGCACCGTGTGCTCCTCGAACCGCATGATGCGCCACTCAGGGGTGCCGGGGATTCCCTCGAAGCGCTCGCCGTCATACAGGATGATCGTGTGAGTCAGTCCGTCGCCGGTCACCGTATGGCGAGCGCGATCGGCAACGGCGACCTCGACGCGCGAGCCGATGCTCTGCTCGACGAAAACGTTGCGCAGCGTACCGTCGGCGTTGACGGCCTCTGCGTAGACGACGGCGCTCTGTCCGCCGAAGGTACGGAACTTCCCGGCGGCGATCGGGGCGAACTGCCCAGCCCGCAGTGCAGCGCTGCGCAGCATCAGGGTGCGTTCCGTGGCCTGAGGCGCGAGCACGAGCGTGAGCCATGCGAGAAATACGGTCACGATGACCGCCAGGCCCACCACCGGAACATACACCTTCGAGGGGGCCACACCGCACGCGAGTACCGCAGCCATCTCACTGTCGTGATAGAGGCGTCCGAAGGAGAGAACGACTCCCAGCAGCAGCCCGACGGGGACCAGAATGCTCAGGTTCTGCAGCGTACCCAGCCAGAGGAGCTGCAGGACGACGCCCTGGGGGAATTGATTCACCGCGGCGCGCTCGAGCACGGCGGCGAGCTGCTGCGCGAGCAGCAGCAGGAGCAGCACGCCCGTCACCACCAGCCAGGCGGCTATGACCTCGCGTAATACGTAACGTCCGAGGATCGTCCCCAATCGCACTATCCGTCAGTTGCGCCCTCCACCGGAACGGCGGCGGGCTTTGAGTTACACTTCATGCTGCGCCCCGCCGCAAAAGTACCCATTTCTGAACAAATCGACTCGAAATGGAGTCTGGCGCCCGGCGCGCGACTAAGGTAAAGCAATCGGGCGTTGACACCAAGCGCGCTTCAGATCGAGGCGGGCAAGAATCATAGGAGCGTCGGATGCATTTCGAGGTCTGGACCCGCGGCCTGGCGGCACTCTCGGTGGACTGCCTCGTCTTGGGGATCTTCGAAGAGGGTACGCTGACGGAGGAAGCGCAGGCCGTCGACGCGGCGCTCGGCGGCCGACTGAGGAAGCTGCTCGCGCGCGGCGATTTCTCGGGCCGAACGGGCGAGACGCTGCTGCTCACCGACCTTCCCGGGATCGAGGCAACACGGGTGCTGCTCACCGGCCTCGGTGGCCGGAAAAGCCTCGCTCGCCGCCCCTGGCGCAAGGCTCTCACCGCTGCCCTATCTGCGCTGGCACGCACACGCATCACGAGCGCGGCGATCGCCATCGAGCGGCCGCCAGCGAAAGAGCTCGATGACTACTACCTGGGCAGGGCAGTCGCCGAGATCGCCGGCAGCGCGCTGTATCGCATCAACGACTTGAAGACGGCGAAGAAGCAGAAGCTCCCGGCGCTGCAGAAGCTGCTGGCAGGACCGGTTCGCAAGACCGGTGTCGAGGCAGCCACCCAGGGCCTGGCGCACGGTGCCGCTGTCGCAAACGCCGTACGCGTGCAACGCGACCTCGCCAACCTTCCTGCAAACGTCTGCACTCCTACTTATCTCGCAGAACAGGCGCGCGCATTGGCCAAACGCTACACCTCCCTGCGCGTACAGGTGCTCGACGAGGCCGCGATCCGACGGGAGAAAATGGGGTGCCTGCTGGCGGTGGCTCAAGGCAGCCATCAACCGCCCCGCTTCATCGTGCTCGAGCACCGCGGCGGCAAGACGGACAAATCGTGCGTCGTGCTGGTTGGCAAGGGCGTCACCTTCGACACCGGCGGCATCTCGCTGAAGGACCCCGGTGCCATGGACGAGATGAAATTTGACATGAGCGGCGCCGCCGCCGTGATCGCCTCGATGAATCTCGTCGCCGAGCTGCGCCTGCCGTTGCGAGTCGTGGGCCTCGTGGCCGCCGTCGAGAACATGCCGAGCGGTCATGCGGTGAAGCCCGGCGATATTGCCACCAGCGCCTCCGGTCAGACGGTGGAAATCCTCAACACCGACGCGGAAGGGCGGCTCATCCTGTGTGATGCCCTTCATTACGCGCGACGGTTTCATCCGGCCGCCGTGGTCGATATTGCGACTTTGACCGGCGCTTGCGTCGTGGCTCTGGGCCACCATCACGCCGGTGCGATGGGCAACGACGAGGAGCTCGTTCGGGAGCTCGTCGATGCGGGGGTACGCGCGGACGATCGCGCCTGGCCTCTGCCGCTCACGGAGGAGTACGCTGAGCAGCTGAAGAGCAATTTCGCCGATTTCGCAAACATCGGCGGGCGGGAAGGCGGCGCCATCACGGCGGCGGCATTCCTGGGCAAGTTCACACAGGGGTTGAAATGGGCGCACCTCGACGTCGCGGGCACCGCCTATCAGAGCGGTGCGCAGAAGGGCAGTACCGGCAGGCCGACACCGCTGCTGTCGGATTTTCTCATCCATCGCGCCGCCCTCTGACGCGCAATGGCGTGAGTCACGACCGCAAGCGGCGGCACATCCGCTTCTGCAGACTCGAGCGCCGGCGGCTGCTCGCCGCCCGCAGGATCCGCGGCTAAGCCGGCAAACCACGCCTTTTGCAATCGCAGAACATGGCCGACCTGCGCGTCGACTTCTACATCACCCCTGCCGGGAACGCCCGCCTCGGCCTCGCCTGCAAGCTCGCGGAGAAGGCCTATCTCGCCGCGCACACCGTGCTCATCTGGCATACCGACGCGGCGGAGCTGCAGGCGCTCGATGAGATGCTCTGGATGTTTCGCGACGGCAGCTTCGTGCCGCACGAGGTGCTGGCGACGATTCAGACCGACGGGGCGGATACCCCGGTCCTGCTGAGCTGCGGCCCGCTGCCCGCTGGCGAGCTCGATGTCATCATCAACCTGGCCGCGGAGGTGCCGGAATTCCTCCCCCGGGCCAAGCGGGTCGTGGAGATCATCGACGGGGATGAGAGCCGCCGGCAGGCCGGACGCGCACGCTACCGCGCCTATCTCGAGCGCGGCGTGCAGCCGGCATCCCATAACCTATAATCGGCCGGCTACCCCCACTACTGCCTCGCTGATGGATAAACTCTACGCGCCGCACGAGATCGAGCGGCGGATATACGAGCGCTGGGAGTCTCACGGCTGGTTTGCGCCGGCCGGAGACGGTGCGCCCTATTGCATCGTCATCCCACCCCCCAACGTCACCGGCACGCTTCACATGGGCCATGCGTTCCAGCACACGCTGATGGACGCCCTGACCCGATATCACCGCATGCGCGGCGATCGCGCCTTGTGGCAGCCCGGGACGGATCACGCCGGTATTGCGACGCAGATGGTCGTCGAGCGCCAGCTCAACGCCCAGGGGATCAAGCGCACCGACTTGAGCCGGGACGCTTTCATCGCCCGCGTGTGGGAATGGAAGGAGAAGTCAGGGGGAACCATCGCGGCACAAATGCGCCGCCTGGGCGACTCGGTCGACTGGACGCGCGACCGTTTCACGATGGACCCGGGCTTGTCGGAGGCCGTCGCCGAAGTGTTCGTCCGGTTGTACGAGGAGGGGCTGATCTACCGCGGCAAGCGCCTGGTCAACTGGGACCCGGTACTGCTGACGGCACTCTCGGATCTCGAGGTCGAAGGGGAGGAGGAAGACGGGTCGCTGTGGCACATGCGTTATCCGCTGGCCGAGGGCACGGGGCACCTCGTCGTCGCAACCACGCGGCCCGAGACGATGCTCGGGGACACGGCAGTGGCGGTGAACCCCGAGGATGAGCGCTACCGGTCCCTGGTTGGAAAAATGCTGCGCCTGCCGCTGGCCGAACGACCGATTCCCATTATCGCCGATGCCTATGTCGATCCGCAGTTCGGCTCCGGCGCGGTCAAGATCACCCCGGCACACGATTTCAATGACTATGAGATCGGCCTGCGCCACGGGCTGGCGCAGATCAACATCTTCACTCCGCGCGCCGCTCTGAATGAGAACGTGCCCGAGCGCTTCCGGGGCCTCGACCGGTTCGAGGCGCGCAAGCGCGTGGTCGCCGAGCTCGAGGCGGCCGGGCTGCTCGAGCGCATCGAAAAACATCGCCTCAAGGTGCCCCGCGGAGACCGCACGGGTGCGGTGCTCGAGCCGTACCTCACCGACCAGTGGTACGTGAAGATTGCCCCGCTCGCCGGCCCGGCCCTCGAAGCCGTCGAGCGCGGACGCACCCGTTTCGTTCCGGAGAACTGGGCCAAGACCTATTACGAGTGGATGCGCAACATCAAGGACTGGTGCGTCAGCCGCCAGCTCTGGTGGGGCCACCGGATACCGGCGTGGTATGACTCCGACGAGCGCGTCTATGTGGGCCGGAGCGAGTCCGAGGTTCGCTCCCGGCATGGCCTGGGGGAGAGTGTGAGGCTGCGCCAGGACACCGACGTGCTCGACACCTGGTTCTCCTCGGCGCTGTGGCCTTTCTCGACGCTCGGTTGGCCGAAGCACCCTCCCGAGCTGGCCGCCTTCTACCCCACGAGTGTGCTGATCACGGGCTTCGACATCATCTTCTTCTGGGTTGCCCGGATGATGATGATGGGGCTGAAGTTCATGGGCGAGGTGCCGTTCCGGGACGTCTACATCACCGGGCTCATTCTCGATGAGCACGGCGAGAAGATGTCCAAGTCCAAGGGCAACGTGATCGATCCGCTGGACATCGTCGATGGCATCGACCTCGAGTCGCTGGTCCTCAAGCGCACCTCCGGCCTCATGCAACCGCAGCTGGCGCCCGCGGTCGAGAAGGCCACGCGCAAGCAGTACCCGCAGGGCATCGAGCCGCACGGCACCGATGCACTGCGCTTCACCTTCGCTGCCCTCGCCTCTGCCAGCCGCGAGATCCGTTTCGACCTCGGGCGCGTCGGCGGTTACCGCAACTTCTGCAACAAGCTGTGGAACGCCGCGCGCTTCGTATTGACGCAGATGCAGGAAACGCCGCCTGCCCCCTCGGGGGCGCCCCCCGGCGGGGAGCTGTCGGTGGCCGATCGGTGGATTCGTGCCCGCTTCGGCCGGATGGTCGCCGAAGTGGAAACCGCGTTCGCCGACTACCGCTTCGACTACGCGGCCCAGGCGCTGTACGAATTCACCTGGTATGAGTTCTGCGACTGGTACATCGAGCTGACGAAGCCCGTCCTGCAAGCGGACGACGCCTCCCCCGGCGCGAAGCTGGGAACTCGCCGCACGCTGCTGGAGATTCTCGAAGCGCTGCAACGCGCGCTGCACCCTCTGATGCCGTTCGTGACGGAGGAAATCTGGCAGCGCGTTGCGCCGCTCGCGGGCAAGTCCGGCTCGACGGTGATGCTCGCACCCTACCCGCGAGCCGCTGATTTCCCGCGGGACGATCAGGCAGAGCACGAGATCGGGTGGGTACGGGCGGTGATCCGCGCTGTCCTGCAGATCCGCGGCGAGATGAACATTCCGCTGTCCCGGCGCATTCCGCTATTGCTGCAGGGCGCCTCTGCCCAGGACAAGACCAACGCCGAGATGTTTCGGCCCTACCTCGAGCGGCTCGCCGCCCTGGAGAGGATCACGGTACTGGAGCCGGGCGCCGGCGTGCCGCAGGCGGCGACCGCCATGGTCGGGGATCTCACTCTGTTCGTACCGATGGCGGGTTTGATCGATGTGGCAGCCGAGATCGAGCGGCTGAGCAAGGTGCTCGCGAAGTCGAACCAGGACCTGGCGAAAATGCGCGCACGGCTCTCCAACGAGAGCTTCGTCCGCAACGCACCCGCCGACGTCGTGGCCAAGGATCGGGAGCGCGAGTCGGAGCTCGAGCGCACGATCACCGGCCTGGGCGCCCAGCTCGAGCGCCTGCGAGGATTGCTCTAGCCGTGAACGCAGCAACCGCACCGCAAGCGGGTTCGGAGGGGCTGCAGTCGGCCATCGATGCGCTGGAGACGGTGATTCTCGGCAAGCCACAGCAGGTCCGGCTCTGCCTGGCCTGTCTGCTGGCACGCGGGCACCTGCTGATCGAGGACGTTCCCGGTGTCGGCAAGACGACCCTCGCCCATGCGCTGGCGCAGGTTCTGGGCCTCGCGTGGCAGCGGGTACAGTTCACCAGCGACCTGCTGCCCGCCGACATCATCGGCGTGTCGGTGTTCGATCGCGCGAGCCAGCAGTTTCATTTCCGCAAGGGGCCGGTGTTCACGCAGTTGCTGTTGGCGGACGAGGTGAACCGGGCCAGCCCGCGAACCCAGAGCGCTCTGTTGGAAGCCATGGAGGAGCGGCAGGTCAGCGCCGACGTCACGACCTACGCACTGCCGGAGCCGTTTTTCGTGGTCGCCACGCAGAACCCGCACGAGCAGCTGGGCACATTTCCCCTGCCGGAGTCGCAGCTCGACCGCTTTCTGATGCGCGTCACGCTCGGATATCCGGACTCGACCCACGAGCGTGAGCTGCTGCGCCGCGGCGACCGCCGCGACGTGCTGCCCCGGATTGCGCCGGCCCTGAGCGCGGAAAGCATCATTCGCATCCAACACGAGGTGCGCAACGTGCACATCTCCGACACACTGCTGGATTACGTGCAGGCATTGATCGCCCGCACGCGCGAGCGCGCGGATCTGAAGATAGGGTTGTCGCCCCGAGCCGGCCAGGGATTGATCCGGGCCGCCCAGGCGTGGAGCCTGGTGGCAGGCCGGCGCGCCGTGCTGCCCGAAGACATCCAGGCAGTCGCGCCGGCAGTGGTCGCGCACCGACTCGAACGCCGCGACCCGGCCGGCGTACAGGACAGCCTGGGCATCGCGAACGAGCTCATCCGATCGGTGCCCGTCCCGCTGTAGCCCCGACAATGAGCGCCGCACACTTGCGCACCTACTGGCAGCTGCGGATGGCTAGCTGGGTTCGGCGCCGCCAGGGGCTGGACGCTCTACCGCTCACTCTGCACCGGCGCCGGATCTACATCCTCCCGACGCGCGCCGGCCTCGGGTTCCTGCTGCTGGTATTCCTGATGTTCGTAGCGGGCCTCAACTACGCCAACAGCCTCGCGCTGTTTCTCACCTTCCTCCTCGGAGGGTTCGGCCTGATCACGATGCACCAATGCCACCGCAACCTCATGGGCACGAGCTTGCGTGCTGCGAGTGCGGGCGCAACGTTTGCCTCGCGCGCCGGCACCCTGCGCCTGGAGCTGGAGAGCTCCGCGAGCACCCCGCGCTACCGCATCGGCGCCGCCATCGAAACGGACACGCCGCTGGTGGCGGACCTGCCGGCGAACGGCAGACAGCCTATCGATCTGAGCGTTGCCGCGCCGGTTCGAGGCGTGGTGCACATCGACCGGCTGAAGCTCACCACCACGCATCCCTTCGGGCTGTTTCGCGCCTGGAGCTGGGTTCATGCGCCACTGCGGATGATCGTGTACCCGCGCCCCAGCGGAACGCTGCCGATGCCCGCCGACGATGCGCAGAACGCCGGCAAGCTCGCCAGGGGCGGTGCCGGCGCGGACGAATGGCTCGGCCTGCGGCCCTTTCGCGATGGCGATTCGCCGCGCCAGGTCGATTGGAAAGCCTACGCGCGCGAAGCGCCTTTGCTGGTGAAGGAATACAGCTCCTCGGCCAGTGAGCTGCGGCTGTTCCGTTTCGATGCGCTCACCGGATTGAGCGTCGAACGGCGCCTCGAGCAGCTGGCCCGCTGGATCGTGGATGCGGAAGCGCAAGGGGAGACGTACGGCATCGAGCTCCCCGGCACGCGGATCGAGCCCGACCGCGGACCGCAGCACAGGCACCGCTGCCTGAGTGCACTGGCTCTGCACGAACGCCAGGAAACGAGCCGATGAAATTGCGTGGCGAGGCAACGACGCTGCGCCCACTGGCGTGGTCGGCAGTTGCCTTCGCCGCAGGGACCCTCCTGAACGCCGATCGGGTGCCGGCCTGGGTGTCGGTGGCCGCCCTCGTTCTGCTCGCCTGGCGAATGTGGGCCGCGTGGCGACCCACTCGCTCGCTGCGATTGCCCGGCACTCTCGTACGGACCCTGCTCGCCGCCGTGCTGGTGTTGGGAGTGCTGGGTAGATTCCATACCCTCAACGGCTTGAGCGCCGGCACGGCGCTGCTCATTCTGATGGGCGCGAGCAAGCTGCTCGAAACGAGCTCGCAGCGCGATGCGCTCATCGTCGTGGCAGTCTCGCTGTTCCTGCTCCTGGCAGCGGTTCTGGATCGACAAAACCTGCTGCGCACGCCGCTGTACCTCGTGCAGGTCTGGATCTGCTGTACGGCGATTGCGGTCATCGGTTACGCGCCGACCTCCGCGCGGCGCGAGCCGGGCACCGCGCGGGGCTTCGACGATCGCAGCGCCCTGAAGCTCGCGGCGCGCACGCTGTTGCTGGCAACCCCGCTGGCTCTGCTGATGTTCCTCTTCTTCCCGCGGTTGGCAGGGGCGTTCTGGGCCCTGCCCCGCGGCGATCTGGCAACGACCGGCCTCAGCGACACGATGACTCCCGGCAGTATCACGCGGCTGACGGCGTCCTATGACATCGCCTTTCGGGTGCGCTTCAACGGTCCTGTGCCGCCGCCGGCGATGCGCTACTGGCGCGGTCCCGTCCTGCACGACTTCGACGGTCAGACGTGGCGACGCACCTTCACGGGGCCGTACCGCGGAGCGCCGCTGGAGTACCTGGGCACTCCCTACCGCTATCTCGTCCTGCTGGAACCCAGCTCGCAGCGCTGGTGGTTTGCCCTGGATACCATTGGGCGGCGTCCCGAGGGCTTCGTATTTCTCACCCAGGACAACGAGCTGATCGGCACTCGGCCCGTCAGCGACACGATCACCTACACGGCAGTTTCCTACACCGATGTCAGATCAACCGCCGAGCTCACGGCAGGCCCGCGGCGTCGCGACACGCAGCCCGTGAGAGGCAATCCGCGCTCGCACACACTTGCCCGCGATCTGCGCGCTCGCGCCGGATCGGACGGCGCATACGTCGCCGCCGTACTGGATTTCCTGCGGACCGGCGGGTTCGAATACACGCTGACGCCGCCGCCCCTCGGCCCTGACTCAGTGGATGACTTCCTGTTCGGCACGCGCCGCGGCTTCTGCGGCCATTTCGCTTCCGCCTTCGTCGCGCTCATGCGCGAAGCGAAGGTGCCTGCGCACGTCGTGACAGGCTATCTGGGTGGCGAGTGGAATCCGATCGGCGGCTATCTGATCGTGCGTCAGTCCGACGCGCACGCCTGGGCGGAGGTCTGGCTGCAGGGCCGCGGCTGGACACGGGTGGATCCGACGGCCGTCGTGGAGCCCGAGCGTCTCAACAGGGGAATCCTCGACCTGCTTCCCAATGCGGTGTCGGCGGAGGCGCGACTGGTGCGCGCATCGAGCTCGCTGACAGCGTTGCTGCAGCGTTGGGATGCTGCGAACGCGTGGTGGACCGAGCACGTAGTCAGGTACGATTTCAACGCCCAGGTCGGCATTCTGCAACGCCTCGGCATCGACTCGCCCGACGCCAGCGATCTGGGTTGGGCGCTGGCCGGCGGCCTGCTGTTGTGGATGGCTTGGATCGCCTGGCAACACGCGCGCGGCGCACCGCCACCGCAGCGCGATCGGCTGACGCTCGCCTATTCTCGCCTGTGCACCAAGCTGCTCGAGGCCGGAATCGAGCGCGCGCCCCACCAGGGGCCGATCGGTTTCGCCGAGACCGTCCGCCAGCGACGCCCGGACCTCGCCGGTCCGGTCGGGGTCCTGTTGAGTCAGTACGCGCAGCTGCGCTTCGGCCCGGTGTCGGACGATGATGCGGCGGGGGTTTCCACGTTCGAGCGCGCCGTCAGGCAACTCGTCTGCCGGCGGGAAGCGAGGGTCCCTCCCCTGCGGTGACGATCGTCTGCACGCGCTCGCGCAATCCCGGCTCCGCCCGCAGGCGCGACGCGCAGGCACTGATAGCCATAGCCCGGGCCGGGACCGCCCGTCGGACGGGTCGCCTCCGCCCTCTAGTCCGCGGCTGCGACGGCCACAGGCAGGCGGACTCGAACCAGGAACACAGCCCCGATGACGAACAGGATGACGATGGAGACGATCGCCAGGCGCGAGTCGTTGGTCAACAGCGCGACGATGCCGGTCAGCGTCGGTCCCAGTATCGCCGCCGCCTTGCCCATCAGGTTGTAGAAACCGAAGAACTCCCCGGCCTTGCCGACCGGCACCAGCCGCCCGAACAGCGATCGCGACAGCGACTGGATGCCGCCCTGCACCAGGCCAATGATCAGCGCCATCACGAAGAACTCGGTCTCCGACTTCAGGAAGTACGCATAGCCTGCGATCCCCGCGTACACGGCGATGCCGATGAAGATGCCCGCGCGGGCGCCGATCTTCTGGCCCAGCCAGCCGAAAGCCAGCGCCGCGGGAAACCCGATGAACTGCACCAGCAGCAACGCCGTGATCAGGCTCGTCTGCTTCAGGCCGAGCGACAGGCCGTAGTCGACGGCCATCTTGATGATGGTGTTGACGCCGTCGATGTAGAACCAGTACGCGAGCAGGAACCACAACAGTGCCCGCTGTCCGCGCAGGTTTCTGATGGTGACGAGCAATTCGCGCCCGCCGGCACGGATCGCCTCCATGGCCGGCAGCGGCTCCTGCGTGCGGCGCTCGCGCACCAGCGTGAGCGGCAAGATGGTAAAGAGCATCCACCAGACCCCGACGCTCACGAACGACCAGCGCACGGCAGCGCCCGCATCCGCAAGACCGAACCACGCGGGGTGCGTCACCATGGCCACGTTCAGCGCAAACAGCAGGCCACCCCCGAGATACCCCAGGGCGTAGCCGTATCCGGATACCAGGTCGTACTCGCTCTGCTGCGCCACATCCGTCAGCAGCGAGTCGTAGAACTGGTTGCCGCCCCAGAAGCCCAGCGACGCCCCCACATACAGGACGGTGGCCGTCAACCAGTCCCCTTTGCCCACGAAGTAGAAGCCGACCGTCAGGATCGCCCCGAGCGCCGTGAACAGGCCCAGCAGCCGCACTCGGGCGCCCCCCTTGTCGGCGATGGCGCCGATCAGCGGCGCCATGAAGGCGACGATCAGGCTGGCAGTGCCGTTGGCAACGACGCCGAGCCGGAAAGTGCTCTCCGTCGCCGCCACGCCCGCATTCCAATACTGTTTGAAGAACAGTGGAAAGAACCCGGCCATGACCGTCGTCGCAAACGACGAGTTGGCCCAGTCGTACATCGCCCAGCCAAAAACCGCGCGCCGCGTCAAAACCTGGCCGGTCATGGGGTTTCCTCGAGGTCAGGTCAAACCGCGTGCTCGCGCGTCTCGCGGAACACGATATCCGGCCAGCGCTCGAGCGTCAGCTCGAGATTCACCCGCGACGGCGCAAGATAGACGAGCGCTCCGGCGTGGTCCAGAGCGAGCGCGTCATAGGCCTTGGCGCGGAATTCCTCGAGCTTGCGCGGCTCCCCGCCCGCGACCCAACGCGCGGTGTACACGTTGATCGGATCGAAAACGCACTGCACGCCGTACTCATCCTGCAGGCGGAAGGCGACGACCTCGAACTGCAGCTGCCCGACCGCCCCCAGGATCAGGTCGTTGTTGCGCAGCGGCTTGAACAGCTGCGTGGCGCCCTCCTCGCACAGCTGCGACAGGCCCTTTTGCAGGGCCTTCATCTTCAGGGGGTCCTTGAGCACGGCACGGCGAAACATCTCCGGCGCGAAATTCGGCACCCCGGTGAAGGCGAGGCGCTCGCCCTCGGTGAAAGTGTCCCCGATGTTGATCGTGCCGTGGTTGTGCAGGCCGATGATGTCGCCGGCGAAAGCCTCGTCCGCCTGCGACCGGTCGGCGGCCATGAAGGTCAATGCATCGGCCACGCGTACCTCCTTCGCCAGGCGCGTGTGATAGAGACGCATGCCGCGCACATAGCGCCCGGAGCACAGCCGCATGAAGGCGATCCGGTCACGGTGGCCGGGATCCATGTTGGCCTGGATCTTGAACACGAATCCCGACAGGCGGCTCTCCAGCGGATCGACGCTGCGCTCGCGAGCGGTGCGAGGGAGCGGGCCGGGAGCGTTGACCGTGAAGGAGGCCAACAGCTCCTCGACACCGAAATTGTTGATGGCGGAGCCGAAGAACACCGGCGTCTGCCGTCCGGCGCGATAGGCTTGCGGATCGAACGTCTCGGTGGCGCCTTTGACCAGCTCGATCTCCTCATCGAACGCGGCCGCCAGCTCGCCGAGGAACTCGCGTGCCGGCGCGCTGGCGAGCCCGTCAATCGTGAGGTTCTCCCCCACCCGGCCCTTCTCGCCGGCCTCGTAGGCGTAGATGCGGTCCTCCAGCAGGTGATAGATCCCGCGCAGCTCGCGGCCCATGCCAATGGGCCAGGTGATCGGGGCTGTGCGTATGCCCAGCACTTTTTCGATCTCATCGAGCAGCTCGATCGGCGCGCGGCCGTCGCGGTCGAGCTTGTTGATGAAGGTCATGATCGGCGTGTCGCGCAGCCGACAGACCTCCATCAACTTGATGGTGCGCTCCTCGACCCCCTTGGCGCAGTCGATCACCATCAGCGCGGAGTCGACCGCGGTCAACGTCCGGTAGGTGTCCTCGGAGAAATCCTCGTGTCCCGGGGTGTCGAGCAGATTCACGATGCAGCCCCTGTACGGGAACTGCATCACCGATGAGGTGACGGAGATTCCGCGTTGCTGCTCCAGGCGCATCCAGTCGGAGGTCGCATGCCGGGCGGCCTTACGGCCCTTGACGGTGCCGGCCATCTGGATGGCGCCGCCGAACAGCAGCAGCTTTTCGGTGAGCGTCGTCTTGCCCGCGTCGGGGTGGGAAATGATGGCAAACGTGCGGCGGCGTTTGATTGCCTGCTCTAAAGTGAATGTCATGTCGTCTCGGTCAGAAATGTGTACACCCGTGTGTACGCATCGGGAAAGTAGTAGCCCGCTCGCTGGGAGCGCATCCAGCCCTCTATTGTAGAGGTAGAAGGCTCGAACGTCATGCTGGCATCGGGGGGATATCCCTGGACCAGCGTGCCGCTCGATGAAAGAGATCGGTATGGGTCGGCGCTGGAATCGGCCAGTGTCGATCAGGACATCAAGCCGTTCACACGGTTTCTGTCGGGGCTGCTGGATCACAAGAAGCAGAAGTAGCGAGCCAACAACTGAGGACTGCTCGAACCCGTCGGTCACGTGCCACCCGAGGAACTTGCAATGGCCGCCGCCGCAGGTCATCGTGGCCTCGGGCATTGCCGCAAGGTCACCGATGGTCATTGCGTACGACGCCAGCCGCTCGGCCCTGTACACACCCGAGAGCCGGGACACGGTGTTCCAAAGCGGCGTGGACTACACGCCCGTGCAGCTCGCAGTCGAGGCCGCCCGCCTCGCCTACTACCGCGCAGAGGCCTCCTCTGCCCAGATGCAGCGCCTCGCCGAGGCGCTCGCGCGAGTGGGATTCGCAGCCCCGGTGATGTTCATCGGCGAGCACACCGGCGCTGCCGGATTCGGCAGTCTGCGCGCCAGCGATCGGAGGATGCTGCTTGCGCTTCGCGGCACCCAGCCAGACGATTTCCGCGACATCAAACGCGACCTGGGAGTCAGGATGATCGCGTGGTCCGAGTCGGGCGGCCGTGCGCACGCCGGCTTCGCATCGGCCACTCGCGCATTGCTGCCGCAGATCCGTCAGTGGATCAGCCGTACGGCACACGCCGCGGAAAAGCTGATCGTGACAGGCCACAGCCTGGGAGCCGCAATGGCGACGCTCACCGCTGCGGCACTGCCGGTCGAGTGGCTCGTCACGCTGGGCTCGCCACGCGTGGGGGATTCGGACTTCATTCGCACCCTGCAGGCCGCGAACAGTGTGCGCATCGTCGACTGCTGCGACCTGGTGACGCAGGTGCCCCCGCCGCTTCCGATCGGCGGCTATGCGCACGTTCCCACCTGCACGTACCTGACTCAGGACGGGCAGGCCGTCCTCGATCCAGCCCAGGCGCTCATCGACGCGGACCGCTCCTCCGCCCGCCGGCGCTACCTGGCCAGGTACTCCTGGAGACTCGGCAACGTGCTCCTGCGCCGCCTCGCGGACCACGCGCCGATCAACTACGCGCGCGCTTTCTTCAATTGACTCACGCGCGGGAGAAAAGGATCCAGTTGCCGTCCCCGAAGGGTAGATCGCTCCATGCAGGTATCTCGGCGTAAAGCCCTGTTGGCCACGGCAGCCGCGGTATCTGCACCCGCGCTGTGGCGTCCACTATCGGCGTCGGCAACTCCCTCCACCCTCACGACTCCTGCGTACGTCGAAGTTGCGAGCGCGCAAGGCCGGGTGCGCGGCGGCCATAGCCGCGGAGCGTTGGCCTTCAAGGGAATTCCTTACGCCGGTGCCGTCACGGGTGCCGCGCGCTTCAAGGAAGCTCCACCGCCGCAACCCTGGAGCGGCGTGCGCGATGCGCTGCTGCTCGGCCCCCCTTCTCTGCAGGGGCCCGGCACGACGTATGGAGAAAACGAGCCTGCCGGCAGCGAGAACTGCCTGGTGTTGAATGTATGGACGCCGGCAGTGAACGATGGCCGCAGGCGCCCGGTCATGGTCTACTCCCACGGCGGCGGTTATGTCAGCGGCTCCGGCGGCTCGCGCGACAAGGACGGGGCGCGTCTCGCGGCCACTTACCACGTCGTGGTCGTGACGACTAATCATCGACTGGGCCTGCTCGGGTATCTGTATCCGGATGCGCCGCCCACGGCTGCCTCGGTGCCGCTCATCGTCGGCTACAACCACGACGAGGCGACATTCTTCTTCAGCGGCCAGCCTGAGATATTCCACTGGGACGATGCCGCGCTGCGGTCACGGGCGCGGGCGGTGTTCGGTGCAGCCCGACTCGCACTGCCGCGTGGCGGAAGATCCTGAGCGGCAAATTCGACAGATGTGGAAGAGCCTGCGCCTCTGAGGCTGACTCAGCCCGAGCGACCCCGCCGCGGACGCAGCGGCAGCTTCAGAACGGCGGCATCTTCGCGTCCGCCCACCGCCTGATAGTAGCCGCGCCGCATACCCACCTGCTCGAACCCAAGTGACTGATAGAGGCGGATGGCCGCGGTGTTGGACGGGCGAACCTCGAGGAATGCCTCGCTCATGCCAGCGGCAGCCCCGCGTTCGAGCAGATAAGTGAGCAGACTCTTGCCAACGCCGCGGCAACGGTAGGCTTCAAGTACACACAAGTTGAGGATGTGTGCTTCGCCCGCGCCGACGCTCATCACGCCGTAGCCCACGACACGGGCTTCAACGGTGACAACCCGGCATATGTACCCGACGCGCAGGCAATCGCGGAATATCCCTTCGCTCCAGGGAAACTGGTAGGACGCACGCTCGGTCGCGACGACCTCGCCGACGTCCGATTCGGCCATGGGCCGAATCACGACATCCGGAACGGCGGCTAACAGCTCAGGTGCGGTCGCCAAGGTTGCCAAGCCCTACTTGCCGGAACACGCCCCGTGCGAACTTCAGGTCTTCCCATGCCTTGCGCTTGTCGCCAGGATTTCGCAGCAGGTAAGCCGGATGATACGTCACTATGAGCGGCGTATTCAGCTCACCAAAATGGTGCACCTTGCCCCTGAGTCGTCCAAGCGACATGTCCGTCGCCAGCAGGTTTTGGGCCGCGATGCGCCCCACGGCGAGAATCAGCCGCGGCCGCATCAGGGCGATCTGCCGCATCAGGTAAGGCAGGCAGGCGGCGACCTCCTCCGGCTTCGGATCCCGATTACCCGGCGGGCGGCTCTTCAGGACATTGGCGATAAAGACATTCGTTTCACGGCTCAGGCCGATGGCCTTCAGCATGGCATCCAGGAGCTGTCCCGCGCGGCCCACGAAGGGCTCACCGCGGCGGTCTTCCTCGGCACCCGGTGCCTCGCCGATCACCAGCCAGTCCGCCTGCGGATTTCCGACGCCGAATACGCCCTGCGTGCGGCTCGAGTGCAAGGCGCAACGTGTACAGGTGGCAACCTCGGAACGCAGTCGTTCCCACTCAGCGGCCACATCGGCGGGCAAGGCTGCAGGCGCAGCTCCTGCGGATGGAGCCGGCTCCTCGATCCCATCTGGGGCCCCCTCCGCCGCCGGCGCAACACCCCGCCGCGGCACCCAAACGTCGATCCCGATGACCTCCAGGTACTCGTTACGGCGCTGAGCGTGCACTACGTGCCCCGGGGAGTCGGGCCTCGGAGAGCGCGACGGATGCGCCGCGCCAGCCACAGAGTCGGCGCGGACAAGGCATAGGTGGCGAAGATCGACAGCAGCATCGTCGGCGGGTCGCTCGCGACCAGCACGAAAAACAGCGGCACGATGATGACGTACGCGAATTTGATGCGGCGGTCGAGGTTGAACTGCTTGAAGCTGGGATAGCTGAAACGGCTGACCATCAGGGCGCCCGCGGTCGCCGTCACGGCGAACGCGGAAATGAGGCCGATCAGGCCCGGCTCGCGCCAGACGCTGGAGAACCAGACAAAGCCGGCAACGTTCGCAGCGGCGGATGGGCTCGGGATACCCTCGAAATAGCGCTTGTCGGCGGCAACGCGGGTGTTGAAACGCGCGAGCCGCAGCGCCGCGGCGACAGCGTAGAAGAAGCAGGCCAGCCAGCCGAAACGGCCCCAATAGTGTCCGTACTCGGTGATTCGCACGACACCCCACTGGTACGCGACGATCGCCGGCGCCAGTCCGAACGCCACCATGTCCGCGAGGCTGTCGTACTCCTTGCCGAAGGCGCTCTCCGTGCGGGTGAGCCGCGCGATCCTGCCGTCGAGCGTGTCGAAGATCATCGCGATGAAAATCGCCTTCCCGGCGGCGGGGAAGTGCTCGTCGATGGCGGCGACGATCGCGTAGAAGCCGGAGAACAGGCACCCGGTGGTCAGCAGGTTGGGCAGCAGGTAGATCCCCCTGCGGCGGGGCTTGGGGCCTTCCACCTCAGGACCATTGCCCAGCGCACCCTCGGAGGCCGAGCTGGCCGGCGCGGCCTCGGTCGACCCCTGCGGCTCTGTTCCAGTCTGCATCGATCGCCGTCCCCCGCTTTGCAGCGCATGCGGGCGGCATATTAACAGGAGGCCTCCTGCTAAGATGCCCAGCGACCCACCGGCCATGAAGCGTGCGCAATGAGGCTGTCCCAATACCCCATCAACTGCGTGAAGGAAACCCCTGCCGAAGCGGAGGTCGTGAGCCACAAGCTGATGCTGCGTGCCGGCATCATCCGCCGACTGGCCTCAGGACTGTACAGCTGGCTGCCCATGGGCCTGCGCACCCTGCAGAAGGTCGAGAGGATCATCCGGGAGGAGATGAACCGCGCCGGTGCCCTCGAGGTGGTGATGCCTGTCTTCCAGCCTGCGGAGCTGTGGGAGGAGTCCGGCCGTTGGGAGAAGTACGGACCGGAGCTGCTGCGGATGAAGGATCGCCACAAGCGAGACTTCGTCGCCGGTCCCACGCACGAGGAGGTGATCACGGACATCGCGCGCCGCGAGATCAAGAGCTACCGGCAGCTCCCGGTGAACTTCTACCAGATCCAGACGAAATTCCGCGACGAGGTCCGGCCTCGCTTCGGCGTCATGCGGGCACGCGAGTTCATCATGAAGGACGCGTACTCCTTCCATGCGGACGAGATCTCCCTGAAGCAGACGTACAAGGCAATGTACGACGCGTATACCCGCATCTTCACGCGCACGGGGCTCACCTTCCGCGCCGTGAAGGCCGACTCCGGCGCCATCGGAGGAGATGTCTCGCAGGAGTTCCACGTGCTGGCCTCCTCCGGCGAGGATGCCATCGCCTTCTCGGATCAGGACGACTACGCCGCCAACCTGGAAGCCGCCGCGGCGCTGCCTCCCACCCCGGCTCGACAGCCCGCTTCCAAGGCGCTGCAGAAGGTCGCAACGCCAGGCGCACGGACCATCGAAGAGGTCAGCCGGTTCCTGCAGGTGCCCGCATCGAGCTGCATCAAGACACTGCTGGTGGAGGGGGATGACGGCGGCATCGTCGGCCTGGTGGTCCGCGGGGACCACGAGCTGAACGCCATCAAGGCACAGAAGCTGCCCGGAGTCGCGCAGCCGCTGCGCATGGCCAGCGCCGACCGCATTGCCCGCCAGAGCGGAACCGAGCTGGGATTCATCGGGCCGGTCGGGCTCAACGTGGTCCGGCTGTACGTGGATCACAGCGCCCTGGCGCTCGCGGACTTCGTTTCCGGCGCCAACGAGAAGGATGCGCACTTCACCGGGACCAACTGGGAACGGGACGTGAGCGGTGCGGTGGCCGCCGACATCCGCAACGCCGTCGAAGGCGATCCCAGCCCCTCGGGCCGCGGAACGCTGAAGATCGTGCGGGGGATCGAGGTGGGACACATCTTCCAGCTCGGCCGCAAGTACAGCACGCCCATGAAGGCGGCCGTGCTGGATGAGTCGGGCAAGGAAGTGGACATGCTGATGGGCTGCTATGGCATCGGTGTGACGCGCATCGTGGCGGCGGCCATCGAGCAGAATCACGATGAGCGCGGCATCATCTGGCCCGACCCGATCGCTCCGTTCACAGTCGTGCTCGTGGCGCTGAACCTGCAGAAGTCGCCGCGGGTGCGCGAAGTCGCCGATCGCCTCTACGAGGAGCTGACGGCCGCCGGGATCGAGGTGCTGTACGACGACCGCGACGCGCGTCCGGGCGTCAAATTCGCCGATGCAGAGTTGCTTGGGATTCCGCACCGCCTGGTCGTCGCCGACCGTGGGATCGAAGCTGGCAAACTCGAGTATCGACACCGCCGTGACACGGAGAGCCAGGAGTTTCCCGCCGCAGATGTGCTTCAGTTCCTACGTTCCAGGATCGATACGCCGCGCTAAGCAGCGTGCGCTGGCGAGCGCTGCGGCACTTTGCCTCGCGTTCGCGGCGTGGCCGGCGCTTGCGGACCAGCAGCGCGATCCGGAACTGAAGGCCGTGGTCCAGCGGGCCATCAGCGAAGCCACCTGCTTCGCCGACCACTACGATTCGGCGGTCTGGTACAAGCTGATGGAGCCGCGCCTGCGCACCCTGGTGCCCGATCAGGCCGAGCGGCTCGAGGTGGTCAAGCAGGTCTACTGCGAGACCCACCGGCCCGGCCAGATGCGCCTGGCTCCCGGGCTGGTGATGGCCGTCATCGCCGTCGAGAGCCGCTTCGATCGCTGGGCCGTTTCCTCAGCGGGCGCCGTGGGCCTGATGCAGGTGATGCCGTTCTGGCCGGAGCGGTTGGGGATGCCGCGTTATGAGCTGGTGAACACCGGACCCAACATCCGCATGGGCTGTGCGATCCTGCGCTTCTACATCCAGTACGAGCGGGGCGACGTTCGCAAGGCGCTCGCGCGCTACAACGGCAGCATCGGGCGGCGCGATTACCCGGACAAGGTGATCTCGGCGTGGACCCGCTGGAATGGCGCGGACGACCTCGGCTATGCCAAGGACGGACGCCCGCTGACCAGCAGCACCGGCGTCAAGGCAACACCCTGAGCGTCAGCGCCGGGTCGAAGCGACCCTTGACCGGCGGCAATGGCCTCAAGGCAACACCCTGACGACGCCATCGCGTCTCGGATCCGCTCCACCCTCGAACGTCCCATCGGGCTTGCGCATGATGCCGTGGAGCCCGGAATTCTCCGCGCGCCCCGCCATCAGATCGATGCCCCTCGCGCGCAGGCCCTCGCGCACGGCCGGAGAGAATTTGCTCGCCTCGCCGCTGAAGTCGTTGCCGTGCGCGATGATGTTGGGAAGATCTATCGCCGCCTGCATCGACATCCCCCAGGCGAGAATGCCGAGGACGGTCTTGGCGTTGTACTCCAGGATCGACGACCCGCCCGGAGACCCCAGCGCGGCCACGAAGCGCCCGTCGTGATCCAACACGATGATCGGCGACATGGACGAGCGCGGGCGCTTGCGACCTGCGACTGCGTTCGCCGCCGGGTGGCCGCTGTCATCGACCGGGCGGAAGGAGAAATCGGTCAGCTCGTTGTTGAGAACGAAGCCGCCTACGGTCCGTCCGGAGCCGAACACCGATTCCACCGTCGTGGTCATCGAGACGACGTTGCCGGCATGATCCATGACGACGAAATGGCTGGTGCCGGCGGACTCGACGGTCGCATCCCGGCCGGCGACCACGCCCGGCAGGCGACCGGGCTGCGGGACCGGCCCCGCACGATCGCCGATCAGCTCCGCCCGCCCGCGCACGTAGTCGGGGTCCAGCAGCGCCAGCACCGGCACGTGCACAAAGTTCGGGTCGCCGATATAGCGGTCCCGGTCCGCATACATCAGCCGGCTCCCCTCGGCGAGCTCGAACCACGCCTTGGGGTCCTCAGGTCCACGGCTGGCGATGTCCGTGTGATCGAGCATTCCGAGCAACTGCAGGAGCGAGACGCCGCTCGAAGGGGGCGGCGGCACGCAGACGGAGTATTGGCGGAAGGGGCCGCACAGAGGCTTCGACCATTGCGCACGGTAGGCGGCCAGATCCTGAACGGTCATCGTCCCGGGCAACGGGTCTTCGTGGACCCGCTTCACGATCTGGGCAGCGATCTCACCGGAGTACAGCGCTCGCGTTCCCTGCCTGGCCAGCCGCTCCAGCGTCTGGGCGTAGGCCGGATTCTTGAACGTGTCACCCTGCTGCAGCGGACTCCCGTCAGGACGCGCGAACAGCGCGCGCACCTCGGGGGTCGGCGCCAAGGGGAAGCTCGGTGACAGGTACCCGGCAAGGCGATCGGATACCTTGAAGCCTTTGCGGGCCGCCTCGATGGCGGGGCCGAACAGCTCTTTCCAGGGCAGCGATCCCAATCGCGCGTGCGCAGCGCCCAGCAGCGCGTACGTGCCCGGCACGCCTGTCGAGCGACCGCTGCGCACCGCCTGAAAGAACGGCAGCGGCTTGCCCTGGGCATCCAGGAACATGTCCGGCTTGGCTGCGGCAGGAGCGGTCTCCCGGCCGGTGATGGCGGAAACCACCCCCGTCGCGGCGTCGTAATACAGCAGGAACGACCCGCCGCCGACACCCGAGCTCTGCGGCTCCACCAGTCCAAGCATGGCCTGCACGGCGACCGCAGCATCGATCGCATTGCCGCCCTTGCGCAGAATCTCGACGCCGGCATCCGCCGCGGCGGGATTTGCCGCAGCCACCATGGCGGGCACGCGGGCCGTCCTGGGTGCCGCCGCGTCCGCCGCACAAACCCAAGGTGCGGGGCCGCAAAGCAGGCAGACAAGGGCCAGTACCCGCAAGGAACGCAATTTCAGTTGGAACATCAGTCGTGGCTCGTCCAGAAAAATCAGCCCGTGCGAAACGTGTCGGGTGCCGCGCCCGCAGCGACGTCGGTCGCGTCAACGGCAGTCACTTTGGAGGCCGAGGAACCGATCCAGAGCTGGCGCTCCAACGCCTGCATCGCGTGGGGCTCCCCATAGGCGAGCACCTCGACGCGGCCATCGGGCAGATTGTGAGCGTGGCCCGTGATCGCCAACGTGCGCGCGTGCTGCGCGACCGTGGCGCGGTAGAACACACCCTGCACGCGCCCACCGACCAGAAACCGCTTACAGATCAAGTCCGCTCCCACAATTGAAGGCGCGTACCGCGCATCTTAGCCCGGGCAGGCCATTGCGCACAGACTCGTGCGAAAATGCGTCCATGACTGAAGTGCTGGTCGTCTACTACTCCCGCAACGGCTCGACCGCGGAGCTCGCGCGGCAGGTCTGTCGCGGGATCGAGAGCGTGCCGGGGGTGTCCGCGAAGCTGCGCACCGTCCCTGCGGTCAGTGCGGAGAGCGAAGGACCCACAAAGCTCGTTCCGGACCGAGGCGCTCCCTACGCAACCTACGACGATCTGCGGCGCGCGGACGGGCTCGTGCTGGGAAGCCCGACCCGATTCGGCAACATGGCGGCACCGCTGAAGCACTTCCTCGACGGCACCTCGAGTCTGTGGGTATCCGGGGAGTTGGCGGGCAAACCGGCGGGAGTCTTTACCTCCACTCAGACATTGCACGGTGGGCAGGAAGCCACGCTACTCTCAATGATGATTCCGCTGCTGCATCACGGCATGTATCTGGTCGGCATCCCATACACGGAGGCTGCACTCAGCGAGACTCTCGCCGGCGGCACACCGTACGGTGCCTCGCACGTTGCTGCGGGGAACACGTCGCTGACCGATCACGAGAAATCGCTTGCGCAAGCGCTGGGCCGCCGCGTCGCGGCGCTGGCTTACAGGCTCACGAGTCCCGCAGGACCGAGCGAATGAAAGGGACCGTCAACTTTCTTTGCGCAACCAACGCGGCCTCATCGAGCGCATCGAGAATTCCGTAGAGCGCGCGCATGTCGCGTGGGAAGCGCCGCTGGAGCCAGCGCGAAGTTTCCTCCGGTAACTCGAATCCTCGCAGTCGAGCCCGCAGCTGCAGCGCCTCCTGCTGCTCACTCTCATCGAGCGCACGCAGCTGGAACACTGCGCTTGCGGCGAGACGGGAGCCCAGATCCGGAAGTGCCCAGGCCAGCAGAGCGGGGGGCGACTTCGCGGCGACCACGATTCGGGCGCCGCTGTCTTCGGCCTCGCGCACGATCCCGAAGAGGCCGCGCTCCCACTCGATCTGACCGACGATCTGTTCCAGATCGTCGATACAGAGGCACTCGAGCTGGCGCATTCCCTCGAGAACCTCGACACCCAGGGGCGCCAGCTCCTGCAACGGCAGATAGCCCGCGCGCATGCGGTCACTGGCGCGCGCACAGACCGCCTGCAGCAGATGCGACTTACCGGACCCGCTCGCGCCGCAAACCCAGACCGTGCCGGAGATCTCTGCGCCAGCGAGGCGAACCACGTAGTCGACCGCTTCCCGGTTGCGCGCAGGAAGGAAGCTCGCGAACACCGCGCGATCGGGAAGTCGGACGCCGAGCGGGAGCTGCTGCACCTCGCACCTCACCGCAGGGAGGCTGGTTGTGACCACGCGCGGCGCGTGAATGTCGCAACGTAGTCCAGACCGGAGATGAGCGTGGTGCAGAACGTCAGGACGGCCGCAGCCTCGAGCAGCTCTGCCGGCGGGAATCCGGTCGCCGAGCGCACCATCACTCCCGTGAGAAAGCCGAGCTGCAGGAAAGTGTTGACCTTGCTCGCCACCGTGGGCCTGCCGCGCAAGGGGCCGAACAGGAGCCGGAAAGTCACCGCGCCCAGGCCGATCATCACATCCCGCGCTACCGCCGCGGCAGTCAGCCACCACGGCGCCAGACCTAGCCACGCGGCTTCGATGAACACGGCCACCAGCAGCAGCTTGTCTGCCAGCGGATCCAACATCTTGCCGAGCGCCGATTGCCAACCGAACCGCTTTGCGAGGTATCCGTCCAGCCCGTCCGAGACCGCGGCGAGCACAAATAACGCCAACGCCAGCGTGTCGTGGCCGACCCACAGGGCCGCCACCACCGGCCACACGAGCGCGATGCGAAACACGCAGATGAGATTTGGCAGGTGACGCACGCCGCGTAGGTCCCCTTCAGCTGCAGGCTCGCCGCGGACTACTGCGGCCGATACTGAAACACCGGAGGCGAGTCGGAAGCTCCGGCGCGGACGAACTTGCCCGAGCCGGTCAGCGCGTGATCGATCGCCTCCACCCCGCCCCGCACGGTCACCGTGAACGAAGCGGAAGAGCCGTGTGCCTCGATCACACCGGCGTGCCGGGTTCCCGGCATTCCTTCGAGCAGCCGCTCGGCGACCGCGTAGTCATTCAGACTGTTCAGTCCATCGATCTCGACGATGGCCGTTGCCTCGCTGTCGGCCAGCGAGCCCCCTTGCACGGGTGCGAGGTTGTCGACCGTGCCATCGATCCCGGCCTCCAGCGGACCGGTCCAGCTCCGGCTCGCATAGTTGGTGTACAGGGTCCACTGCAGCGGCGTTCCTGGGACCGAGGGGTCGCCGCGACCCAGCAGCACCGCATCCCCGCCATAGCGTTGGGCGACCTGCATGACAGCGTCACGCCCAAGCTCGTTGCCGCTTGCATCGGTCACGCCGAGCGGCACGATCGAGATCGGCAAGCCCCGCTCCACCGCTACCTGTTCCAGGCTGCCGCGCGCCGCGTCCTCAACGGCCCGAGGCGGAGTCGGCAAAAGCACGACGAGCGTAAATGGACGGTTTCTCTCCCAGACGCTGCGCCCGACTGCAGCGATGGCGCGCTCGACCGCCGCACCGTCGAACACGACCTGGGACTGTCCGCGCGGGCCGGTCGCGTAGGCTTTGACATACATCGAGGCGCTCGCGACCAGACTTGCGAAAGCCGGATCGTTCGCGGATTCGCGCCGCCCGGTCGCGCGGATCAGAGCCTCGCGCATCGCATCCTGGAGAGCCGCTGGAGTCTGGCCGCCCTTGAGATCGACCTCGTAGACTCTGACGGGACGTCCGGCCCAGCACATTGCCGGCAGCGTGCAGCAGCACAGGACCCACAGGAGGCTGCTCAGAAGAGCGAGCACCGGGCGCGTCCTGCGCGGTCGCTGGAATGCACAGTGGGCCATGGGGAGGGGTTGTTTGGTTCGCTCGTGCGCCTCAATCAAAGGGTCCGGACGGTCCGGACACGCCCCCGGCGCTTGGAGCACATGTACAATACCACACGCGCCAGCGCCGCACGGCGAAGCAGCACACCATGAATGAAACCCCCGGCATTTCCTATCGTGACGCCGGCGTCGATATCGATGCCGGCGATGAGCTCGTCGAGCGCATCAAGCCGCTGGTCCGCCGGTCGCAGCGCCCCGAGGTGCTGGCCGGCATCGGCGGCTTCGGCGCCCTGGTGGAGCTTCCCGTCGGCCGTTATCAACGACCCGTGCTGGTCTCGGGAACCGACGGCGTCGGCACCAAGCTGCGCCTCGCCATCGACACCGGGCGCCACGACACCATCGGCATCGACCTGGTGGCGATGTGCGTCAACGATGTCGTGGTGCAGGGCGCCGAGCCGCTGTTTTTTCTGGACTACTACGCGACCGGCAAGCTTCGGGTGGCGATCGCCGAAGCGGTGATCCGCGGAATCGTCGAAGGCTGCGTGCAGGCCGGCGCCGCGCTCGTGGGCGGTGAGACGGCCGAGATGCCCGGTATGTACCAGGGCGAGGACTACGATCTTGCCGGCTTCTGCGTGGGAGTCGTGGAGAAGGATTCCATCATCGACGGCCGCAGCGTGAGTGCGGGGGACGCCGTCATCGGCCTGTCCTCCTCGGGCCCGCATTCCAACGGGTATTCGCTCATTCGCAAGATCGTGAGCGTTGCGGGAGCGGACCTGGCGGCCGATCTCGAAGGCCGCCCGCTGGGGGAAAGACTGCTCGCTCCGACGCGCATCTACGTGAAGTCGCTGCTCGAGCTCATTCGGGCGATGCCGGTACACGGGCTCGCGCACATCACCGGCGGCGGGCTGACGGACAACATTCCGCGCGTTCTGCCGGAGGGCCTGGAGGTCGTGCTCTCCCGTCGCAGCTGGCACCGGGACCCGACATTCGAGTGGCTGCAGCGGCAGGGCCGCATCGAGCCGGCGGAAATGTATCGTACGTTCAACTGCGGAATCGGCATGGTCGCGATCGTGGCCGCCGAGCGGGCCGACGCCGCGCTGCGTGTGCTGAAAGCCAGAGGCGAGGTTGCGCAGGTGATCGGCGAAGTCCGCAAAGGCGGGCGCGGTGTCCACATCCAGGAGTGAGCACCAGCGTCAACCGCTGCGGCTGGCGGTGCTCATTTCGGGCCGGGGCTCGAACATGGCGACCATCGCACGCGCGGGTATTCAGGGCCTGATCAACGCGCAAACAGTTCTCGTGCTGTGCGACCGCGCGGACGCGGCGGGAATCGCAGTTGCCCGTGACTTGGGAATCGAAGCCCGGCTCATCCCGTGGCGCGGGGCCGCGGGCCGTGACGAGTTCGAGCGTGAGCTGGCCGAAGCCCTCGACGCGTCCCGGCCCGATCTCGTCGTTCTGGCAGGTTTCATGCGTGTGTTGTCTGAGCGGTTCGTGGCGCGTTACGCCGGCCGCATGCTCAACATCCATCCCTCGCTCCTGCCCAGATATCGAGGTTTGCACACGCACCGCCGTGTCCTGGAGGCAGGCGATCGCGAGCATGGCGCGAGCGTCCATTTCGTGACTGCCGAGCTCGACGGCGGGCCTATTGCACTGCAATCGCGCGTGCCGGTCGCTCCGGCCGACACTGAAGCCTCGCTGTCAGCTCGCGTACAGGCGACGGAGCACATTATCTATCCACGCGTCATCGGCTGGATTGCCGATGGCCGGCTCGTTGCGCGCGGCGACCGTGCGTGGCTCGACGGCAAACCTCTAGAGGCGCCAGTCGTGGAGGAATTCGGTGCACATCTCCCGAATTGAGCGGGGCGGTGCGCTGCTGTGCAGCCGCGGCCGCGCAGGCGCGCTGGTGTGCGCCTCGCTTGCGCTGGTGGCGCTCGAACGAAGCGCCTCCGCCGACGAGTTGAGGCCCTTCCGAGCCTCCTACACCTGGGTCTGGCACGGGATGAGCGTTGCCGAATCGAAGCTGCAGCTCCAGCAGAAGGACGACACCTGGGTGTATCAGTCCCGGAGCGAGCCACGCGGCATCGGCCGCGTGATGTCCGAACGCCCGGTACAGCGCAGCGTGATGCGGATAACCGAGGCCGGCGTGCAGCCGCTGAGCTATCAGGCCGATGACGGGACGTCCTCAACCAAACGTGATGCGAACGTCACCTTCGATTGGAGCGCCGGCCACATATCCGGGGTGTATGAAGATAAGAAAGTCGACATGAGCCTCTCCCCGGGCGTTCAGGACGATCTGTCCATCCAGATCGCACTGATGGTGGCGCTGCTGCGCGGCCACACGCCCGAGCGGTTCGCGCTCCTGGACGGCAACTCGGTCCGCCAGTACCGCTACCTGCGCGAAGGCGAACAGACGTTGCAGACGCCGATCGGCTCGATCGCAACGATCGTCTACGCGAGCCAGAAGGAAGGATCGCCCCGCGTCACGCGTTTCTGGTGTGCGCCCGCACGCGGCTTCATCCCCATGAAAGTCGAGCAGAAGCGCAAGGACGAGGTCGAGTGGACGCTGCTGATCGAGAGCGTGCAGCGCGAGTGAGGACGCGCGTACGTCCCTCTTCCGTCATAATGCGCAGCGCATGCCCAACGCCAGCTCACTCGAAGCACCCAGCCGTTCCTCGGTGTACACCGGCATCCTTCCCAGTCAGAAGATCCGCGAGATGGTGGCGACGCGGGATATCAAGTCCCTCGAATTCTCCGAAATCTCGGCCGATCAGGTTCAGCCGGCCAGCATCGACCTGCGGCTGGGGGACTTCGCCTACCGGATGGACGCCAGCTTCCTGCCCGGCAAGGGAAAGAAGGTCTGGGAGAGAATGCGCGAGCTCGACCCCGATTTTCAGAGCTACGGGTTGGACCTGCGCAAGGGCGCCGTGCTGGAAAGAGGACGCCTGTACATCATCCCCCTGCAGGAGTCCATTCGGCTCAGAAGTGGAGTGTCGGCCTTCGCCAATCCGAAGAGCTCGACCGGCCGCCTGGACATCCTGACGCGCCTGATCGCCGATGAGGCGATCCTGTTCGATCAGGTGGAAGAAGGGTACGAGGGTCAGCTGTATCTTGAAGTCGCGCCGCGCAGCTTCAGTGTCGTGGCGAGGACGGGAACCCGCCTCAATCAGCTGCGCTTCCGCCGCACCCGGGGCGAGGACGCCAAGCAGATCAGTGCCGCCGAGTGGCAGGTGCTGCTGCAGGAGAAGCAGGTGGTCAACACGGCCGACGTGGATGACAGGACCGCCTACCTGCCCTTCTCGATCGACCTGACCGGCTCCGGGACGAACGGCGGCCTGATCGGCTGGCGCGCCAAGAAACATGCGCCCCGGATCGACCTGGAGCGGCGCGACTACGATCCGCTGGACTTCTGGGAGCCCATCCGCTTTCATCGCGAGGCCTCGCTGGTCCTCGACCCGGATGAGTTCTACATCCTGATGACCAAGGAGGCGATCGCGGTGCCGCCGGACTTTGCCGCCGAGATGCTGCCCTACGATACGCGGGCCGGGGAATTCCGCGTCCACTATGCCGGGTTCTTCGATCCGGGTTTCGGCTGGGATCCGCTGAGCCGGCGAGCCGGAAGCAGCCGCGGCGTACTCGAGGTTCGCTCGCACGAAGTCCCGTTCGTCCTCGAGGACGGCCAGCGAGTCGGCTGGTTGCGCTACGAGCGCATGGCCGAGCGCCCGCAGGCCCTGTACGGTCGCGAGATCGCTTCCAACTATCAGGGCCAACAACTGCAGCTCGCCAAGCAATTCCGCAAAGCGGCGCTCTGAGGCAGTCAGCGAGCCCTCAGGTCTCTTCGATGACGATCTTGGGAAAGATACTGCTGCGGTCGCGCGCCCGGCGCGCCAGCGCTGCAGCGGTCCGCCGCGCCATATGTAAATAGGCTTGCGCCCGCGGCGAGCCTGGGGCGGCGACCACCGTCGGCCGGCCACCATCGGCCTCCTCGCGGATGTGGGCGTCGAGGGGCAACTCGCCCAGCAGCTCGACGCCGTACTGCGCCGCCATCCGGGCGCCGCCGCCGGCACCAAAAATGTGCTCCGCGTGGCCACAGTTCGAGCACACGTGGATACTCATGTTCTCGACGATCCCGAGCACCGGCACGGACACCTTCTCAAACATCTTCAGGCCCTTGCGGGCGTCCGCAAGCGCGATGTCCTGCGGTGTCGTCACAATGACCGCCCCGGCCACCGGCACGCGTTGCGAGAGCGTCAGCTGGATGTCTCCGGTCCCCGGGGGCATGTCCACTACCAGGTAGTCCAGCTCCCCCCACTGGGTCTCCGACAGCAGCTGCGTGAGTGCCTGCGTGACCATCGGTCCGCGCCAGACCATCGGTTGCTCCGCATCGACCAGAAAGCCGATGGACATCGCGGCGACACCGTGGCTGCTGAGGGGCAGCAGATGCTTCCCATCCAAGGAGGTGGGGCGCTGGCCCGCCAGGCCGAGCATGATGGGCTGGCTGGGGCCGTAGATATCGGCATCCAGCACGCCCACCCGGGCGCCCTGGACGGCCCAGGCGAGGGCCAGATTCGCTGCAACCGTGGACTTGCCGACGCCGCCCTTGCCGGAGGCCACGGCCACGATGTTCTTGATCTGCTCGACGGGCTTGAGATTGCGCTGCACGGCATGAGCGCGAATGTCCGCCTCGAGCTCCAGAGTCAGCGGCACTTTCAAGCCGGCGGCGGCCAGGTGCTGCTGCAAGCAGGCCGCCAGCTCGTCTCGATAACCGCCCACGGGAAACCCCAGTGCGATTCGAGCAACGTAGCCGCCGGAGGCATGTGACACCACCTCGCGCACGGCCTGGGCGGCGCCCAGAGACTCTCCCTGATAGGGATCTACGAAGGCCTCGATAGCGGTCCGTACCGAGTTCAGGTTCGAGTCGTCCGTCATGTTTGCCCGTGGTTTTTTCCAGTCCGGAAGGTGGGTGCCTGCAAGGTCTGCGACACCCGCGCAGGAACTTTGCCCGGCGTGGATGGATTGTAGAGACTCCAGCTCCGGTGTGCTCGGCCGCACAAGTCGCGGCCAAGGCTGTGGCATAATCTACCCATCGCCCGAGGCCGCTTCAGTGCGCACCAGCACCGCGGACGGCGGGGTATGGCGCAGGCCCGAGCTTGTGGGGCGCGCGGCATTCTCGCCCGCGGCAAAATCCAGTATTCCTACTGCGCGTGGGAGCGAGCGAGCCCGAGCGGAAAGGCTGAATGAGCTTTTTCACAAACTTGCGTGCGGACAAGCTG